>JAFGHX010000258.1 GCA_016929905.1 Kiritimatiellia bacterium | reverse complement strand
GCGGGCATTGCCCCTCCCGGGCGCCTTGTCCAGCGCCAAAAATGGCTCCGGCCAACGTCACAATATTTGTGTTGGGGAGCACTAAGGCCGAATTGTCCTGAGATGCGATTCCTATCTATGGCCATATCATGCTGCATGCCGGCTACGTGCACAACATCAAGCTGACGAAACGCATGTTCACATCGGACCGCGCGCTGCTGGAGACGCTTCTGGCCGCCTACTGGGAGAACGGCGGCACGCAGGCGATGATCTCCGTGGTGGATCGTGACGAATTGGAGCGGGCGATGAGGGACCCGGAGAAATACAGCCACCTGATGGTGCGCGTCGGCGGCTATTCCGCCCGGTTCGTGGATCTCCCGCCCGATATCCAGCGCGACATACTCCAGAGAACGCTCTACTGAGGCGGTGACCCGGAAGAAGGCGCAGTGTCTGCGCGGCGGCCCACGAGCAGGTAGTGAACGACGAGCCCGAGCGCGAACCCGACGGCCATGTTCGCGAGCAGCGAGGCGGCCACCGTCGCCGCGACCGGGATGAGCCGGCGGTCGAACCGCAAGTCACGGGCGAACTTGACCATCTCGATCCCGACCAGCAGCATCATGGCCCCGACGATGGCGAGCGGGAAGGCGGCGAACAGCGTGGCGATGCTGCCGGCGACGAGCAGGCCGAGAGTGATCTCGATGAGCCCCTCGATGATGTTCGTGCCGCCCGTGCGCGCGCCGAAATAGTACTGGCCGGCCAGTCCGCCGGCGCCGTGGCACAGCGGCATGCCGCCGAAGAACGGGAAGATGACGTTCATCACGCCCATGTTCAGCGCCAACTGCCGATGCGTGACGCGGCGTTCGGGCCAGTACTCGGCGATGAGCGCGGCCGTCGCGATCACAGCGTTTGTAGCTGTCAGCGGGATCTGGGCCAGGCCGGCCTCGCGTAGCGCCGGCCAGAGCTCGAGCGGGTTCACCGGCGTCAGAGAGGGCAGGGCCAACGAGAAGCTGCCGATGCCGGCCAACTGGCCCCGCACGGCCATGATGACGACGCCGCCCAGGACCAGCACAATCGAGGCCGGCGCGTAGCGGTTCTTGCGCAGGAGCAGGACGACCAGCACGGCTGCCACGCCGAGCAACCACCCGGTGCTCACCATCTTCACGCCCTGAACGGCGAGCATCACACCCAGCGCGATCTGGATCCCGCGAATGACGCTGCGCGGCGTCCAGCGTGCGACGACATCCATCGCACCCGTCGCGCCCATGGCCAGCCAGACGATACCCATGCCGAGCCCGGACGCGTAGATCTTCTCCGGCGTCCAGGCCTGCGCGATCGCGACGACGGCCAGGACCTTCATCGGCTCGATCGGCATGGGCAGGCGGTAGACCAGGCCGGTTCCGATGTTGGCCAGCCCCATCATGATCAGCAGCCCGGCGGGGTTCAGCTTGCAGACCGTGATGTAGCCGATCGCCAGCGGGAGCAGCGTGCCGAAATCGCCGAGCGATCCCGCCAACTCGCGCAGGCTGAATTCGAAACTGCCGATCTTCATGTTTTGCCCGACTCTGATTCAGCATACCGCCTGCGACTCAGAGGGCACAAGCGGAAAGGTCGTTCGCGCCCGGCCGCGCCTTCCGCACCGCCCACAGCCACGCCGCCATTCCGGCTCTGTTCCGCGCCTGTGCGCGGCTGGCAGCGTGAGGGCCTTGATGAGAAGGCGGCCGCCGCAGGAATGGGTTGACAGGGCCTGTAATATAGTTTATCTTGAGTTGAACCTCATAGTGGAGGCTGAGCAGATGTCACCGGTCATCAACGTCAAACAACTCCGCCGCGACATGCCGAAGATCATCCGGCGTGTGGCGGCAGGGACTCGGTTCACGGTGCTTTACCGCAGCCGAGCCGCGTTCCAGATCGTCCCGCCCGAACCCGCGAGCAGCGACCTGCCGGATCTGGCGAGCGATCCGATCTATCGGGCGGGCCCGCTCGGCCGGTCCGCGTCGGGCGATGTCGGCGCCGCGCACGACGAGAGGCTGTACCGCAGATGAGACTTGCGTTCGCGGACACGGCGGGCTGGGTCGCGGCGGCAGACGCGGCGGATCCGAAGTCAGCGGCGACACGTGCAGCCCGCGACAGGTGGCTGGAGGGCGGCGGCATTCTGGTCACCACCAATTACGTGTGTGACGAGACTCTCACGCTGCTGCGTAACGAGCTTGGCCTGAAGGCGGCGGAGGATTGGTGGGGCCAGACCGAATCGAGTCCTCGCGTTCGAATGGAGCGCATCGACGCGGAGCGCGAAGAGAGAGCGCGTGCGCTTTTCTTCAGGTATCGCGACAAGGACTTCTCCTTTACGGACTGCACGAGCTTTGTCGTGATGAGGGCGCTTCGCATACGCACGGCTCTGACGACGGATAGACACTTCCGCCAGATGGGGTATGCCATGCTGCCCTGAACGGCGGACGGTCCTTTCCGCGGTTCATCGCACGCGCAGGCTGGTCGGGTCGCCGGGCGGCACGGTGTCGGCAGTGTTCCCGCGCACCTCATGCCCGCGCCTGCCGAGATACTGTGTGCGGTAGGTTCCCTGAAGCCTGCCGGCGCTGTCGACCATGCCGTCGGCCGGGTCGCCGATGAGATTGTCGCCGTTGTCGAGACCGCCGCTGAGGCCGCCCACGCTCACGTTCTGCTCCCACAACACGGGCCCGCCGCCGGTCAGTATCTGCCGGCTGTGCCCCTGCAGCGTGTTGCGGTAGCACCACCAGTGCGTGGCACTGCCCTGGCCGGAAACGTCAAACTCGATGCATCTGGTGCCGGCCCTGAAATTGTTCCAGCACGCCTCCACGTAGTCCATGTCGATCCCGCTGCTCGCATTGGCGAAACACAGAAGCGAGCCGCCGGGCGCATTGTTCTCCAGGCCGGTATTGGCGCGCATGGTGACGTAGCGCCCGCCGTATTTGTTCCATAGCGCCCAGCGGCTGCTGAGATTCTTCAGCACGTTGTGCTCGATGATCGCGTACGTCACGTTGTAGAAGTCGAAGCAGGAGACTCCGTTGCCGGCATAGGCGAGCGTATCGTAGGTGTTGCCGATGATCGCGTAATAGCGTTCTTCGGAACCCGAATTGTTTCGGAAAAAGCACGACGTATTGTCAGTACCCGCGGTGCCCGGGCCGAGGTCATAGAACGTGTTCCGCCACAGGGTCATGCGCTGCTGGTGCTGGCACACCCAGAAGTAATGCGCGTTGCCCACGTCCTGCCGGCCGTGTTCGAGGCGGATCCCGGCGAAGAACAGGTCGTGGTTGTTGCCGGCCAGGAAGAACTTGGCGCCGCTGCAGTCGAAGACGGGCGTCTCGCCCGGGTAATTCAGCCAGACGAGCGGCTTGTTGTCGCCCTCCATCCGCACGTTGCCGCTGTTTGCGGGGATCCCTTTCAGGATGTGATGGCCGCTGCGGACGTAGAGGAGGTGGCCGGCATAGGTCCGGTCGGCGGCACTGTCTTTCAGCACGCCGCTCGTGTCCTTGAGCGGTTGGTTCAAGGTGCCCGGGTTGGCATTATCGCCGTTGACGGCATCGAGGAACACAAATCCGTCCGTGGCGACGACGATTTCCCACGCCACGTTCGTCACGGTGTCGTCCTGATCCGTGATCCTTGCCTCGACCGTATGGGTGCCCGGTGCTGGGTCATCCCACACGACCACGCCGTAGTTCGGATCCCCGTACGTCTGCCCGATCGCCATGCCCGAGGGGTTCCGGACCAGCTCGTACTTGAACGGCCAGGCGCCGCCCTGCACGCCGATCGGGATTTCGTAGCGGAGGCCCGGATACGCCTTGCGGTGCCGGGCCCAGTTGGCCGTTTCCGTGTCCGGCCGCGGATAGACGATGACCGGCGGCATCTTTGCCGGCACATAATGGTCTGCCGGCA
The DNA here is from genome assembly GCA_016929905.1 of Kiritimatiellia bacterium. GTDB lineage: Bacteria > Verrucomicrobiota > Kiritimatiellia > JAFGHX01 > JAFGHX01 > JAFGHX01. Next base: position 7,592 of record JAFGHX010000258.1, on the reverse strand, counting down.
GTTTCCAGTCGGCAATGGCGGTGGTGGTGAGCAGGAGGCTGCATGCCAGTATTCCCGCCAGGTATCTCTCAGTGCGCCTCGGCGTGAATACGGGAACACATCCCGCACCCGGCGGCTCGCGGTGACGCTCGCCCTCCAAGGCCCCTGTCTCGCGCAGTTGGAGGGCGAGGCTCCTGACGAGCCGCTTCCCGGAATATGCCGGCGAATTCGCGAATCCGTGCAGCAAGCTTGTTCCCCCTGGCGCCTGTCTACTCCCCCACATCCCCCACCCGAAAACTTCTCGGTACCGACGGCGGGTCTTCCGGCGCGCCGCCATCCGGCATGTCTCTTCCGTAGACTCCGTAGTAAGGGCTGGTCTTCGGCAGGCTGTACTCGGCGCTGAGGCCGGGATCAGCCAGCACGCTCTGTTTGTCGAAGCCGGCCGCCTGCCAGGCGGCAAGACTCTTGTTGGCCAGCCCCCAACTGTGCCCGGCAACGTATGCGCCGGTCGTCCAGAGCAGATTGTTGTCGACCGTCACGCGGCCCGGGCTTGAGAACCAGGTCGGGTAGCGATAGCTGCCGTCGGGGTTCCGCACCGGCACGATCGAGTAGACCAGGTTCAGATCATAGCTGAAGATGTTGTTGAACAGGCGGATCGTCGTGCACGCCGCGCCGTCGGTGATCACTCCGAACGTGACGTTGCCGCCGACGAGCGTGTTGTGGTGCAGATACACGTCGCGAATGTAGCCCGGCTGCGCCCCGATCGTGACGGCGGTCGCGCAACCGTAGACCAGGTTGTAGCACACCTCCACGTTGCCCTGGGTGTACTGGGAATACATACCGATCCCTTTCGCGCAGTCATGCAGGCGGTTGTTCCGGATCGTGTTGCCGTACCCGTCATCTTTGTCCGAGATTGCGGTGCCGTCAATATCGTACACGTCGTTGTCTTCGAACAGGAGATTCTTGACGTTGTAGCAGACCATGCTCCCGCCGTGCGCGTTCGGGTTGGTCAGGTCGTGGAACGTGCACTCCTGGACGACGAGCCGGTCGTACTGCACGCGGCCTTCGATCGGGCGATAGTCGCCGTCTTCGGGGAAGATGAAACAGGGGTTGTCCCAGCCCGTCGACCCGATTCCGCGCATGACGCACTTGCGCCAGATGACGTTCCGCACGAGACCGCCGAGCCAGAACATCTTGGCCCCGCCGTTGCGGAACTCGATGCCCTGGATGATCGTGTTGCTGCAATGCAGCCCGATGATCCCGCCGGCGCGGTCGATGACGACTTTCTCGCCGGGCCACGCGAGCCATTTGTGTGCGTCGCCGGCCTTCATCGTCAGCGTACTGGTGGTGTAGGTGCCGGCTCGGACGTACACGATTCCGTCGCCGGCCGACGTGCGCGCCTTGTCCACCGTCTGCCACGGTTTGGCGAATGTGCCGGCGTTGGAATCGCTGCCGGAGGGTGAAACGAAGTAGAACCCGGCGGTGCTGACATCGATCGTGAACGCATGCGTCAGGGCGGCGCTGTCCTGATCGGTGATCCGGACCTGAACCGGGTTGCCTGTCGACGCGCTGGCCGGCGCGTTCCAGCGCAGGACCCCCGTGCGCGGGTCGACGTTCATGCCGGTGGGGCCTTCGAGCAATGTGAAGCGGTACGGATACGCGCCGCCCTTGACCCCGAGCCGGTGCTCGTATAACGCGCCCGGGTAGGCCTTCGTCAGGTTCCACGTCAGGACCTCCAGCGGCCAGCCGGTGGGATTGGTCGCGTTCGCGGCACCGATCACCAGGATACCGGCAGTGAGTAAGGCCGCAAGACGTCTACCACGCCGTCCTGTTCTGCTCATGTCCTCTCACCTCCCTCGAACATCGTGATGCGGCTCGCGGGACGCTCGCCCTCCAGTCCCCTGCGCGAGCACGACAGGCGGCCGGCTCGCGGGACGCTCATAGCCATCAGCCTCTCGCGGCAACTGGAGGGCGAGCAGCCTGCCCGCCGCAGCGACTTGAGCGAAGGCGGGTCATCACGAGCCGTCTCCCGGCACCCCATTATCGCGTCTCCACGTAGAACCCGCGCGGCGAGCCCGGCGCCTCGGTTTCCGTGCCGGGCGCGCCGACGGCCGGGTCGTAGTCATCGGCGTCCGGCAGGGCGCAGCCGACACCGAACCCGTCACCGTCCAGATCCATCGTCTCGGGTCCGGCCGGCAGCGACGCCACATTCGAGAGCAGGCCGCGCTGGCCGGCCGCATCGACGCCCTGCATGGCGAAATAGTAGGTCGGGCCGGCCGGGAACCCGTCCAGGGTGATCTCTTCCCACGTGTTGCCGGCATGCACGACCGGCGTGACGGAGATCGGGCGCGCGTCGTGCCATGTGCTCAGGGTCATCGGCGCCGTGGCGTAGCGGATGTCGTAGCCGGCGGCGGTGCCGTGCCGGGCGTCTTCCCCCGGCGCGCGGAACTCGAGCCGGACCTTTGTGGTTGACGCGCGCACGGCGCGGATCATGGTTTTGGGGGGCGGAATCGTGTCGCCCACCGTGAACACGGCGTCCGGCGTCACCGTTGCGTTGCCCATCATGTCGACGGCTCGGGCGCGGTAGTGATACGTCCTGCCGGTTTCCAGCGAGGGGAACTTCACCTTCGGGTTCCGGCCCTCGGCCGTCAATTGCGAGCCGTAGGCCGTTGTCACGCCGTAGTCGACCGTCACGGAACAGCGCTCCGACCACCGGCCGATATAGACGGGCCGATCGGGCTCGTAATAGCGCGAGTTGTAGATCGCCTGGGCATAGAGTTCGGGCGGCCGCGTGTCCGCGCTTTCGATCTTGAAGCACAGATACTTGCAGTACGTTCGCTCCCAGTCGTCGTAGCGCCACATCGTGTGTTCGACCGTGAAGCGGTGCTCGCCCGCCGCGAGCGTGAGCGCGAGGTCGCGGCGCGGGTTGTGCCCGTTCGTCCGGCGTACGTCATCCAGCAAGACCGCGTCGTCCACCCGCACCTTGATCCCGTCATATGCCATCGTGCGCAACACGTAGTCGCCCGCCGCCCAGTGCGCGTTTCGCGTGTAACGGACCGACAGGTGCGCGCCGGTATCCACCACATCATCGGAGGCCGGCCCGGGCCACGAGACGTGCGACAGGCTGCGGAAATTGCGGATCATCACGGGCGTGCCCGAAAGCGAGGTGTTCGCATACACCTCGCCCTTCCAATCCGGCATGTCGAAGTCGGGATAGCCGCGGCCCGCAGGCCACACGAAGGCGTACTCCTCCGAGTACACCGTTCGCCCTTGCGCGTCCTGCGCGCGGAGCCTGAGCCGGTACGGGGTGTCGGCGGCGACCGAATCGACGTCGATGGCATGGAACAGTCCGTGCGCACCCGCCGCGGCCGACCCGCTGCGGCCATACGCGGAGGTCGGGCCCCAGTCCGCACGCACGGTGGCGGCCGTTGCACTCGTGTCGAAGTAGACGGTGAAACCGCCCGGCCGGAACGCGCCGAATCGGACCCGTTCGATCCGGAACCGGTTCGGTCCGAATTCGACGAATTTGCGGGAGACGATCAGGTTGTCGATGAAGACTTCGAACGCGGGGTGGGGCGGGGCGGTGTGCATCTCGAACAGATTCGAGAGCGTGTCTTTCGGCACATATTCGTGGCTGTGCCAGTAGTGGCCGAACCAGAACCGGTTGTACCGCGGCACGGTGTCGTGCCGGCAGAACGCGGCCAGCTCGCCGTCGACCCAGACCTTCATCCGCCCCACCGCCGGGTCGTTCTCCGACGGGATGATCAGGACCTGGTACGAATGCCACTGGCCGCGCCGCCCCGGCTCGCAGCCCTCGAACGATTCGGTGATCCGATGGTAGCCTGAGCCGCGCAACCGGAACGTCGCGAACGGGTCCCAGTCCGGGTCCAGCCACGCGGGCGCGCTCCAGAGCGGGTCGATCACCGATTTGCCCGCGGCAGCGTCATCCGCATCGTAAATGTAGAACCCATGCCCGCCGAGCCCGTGGTAGAAGTTCGCGGGCGTCTTCACGTGGTAGTGGATGTAGAAGGCGTTCGTCTGCGCCGGGAACGCCACGGTGAACGTGGGCGGCAGCCCGTTGTTCTCGATCATCACGTTGCTGTAGCCGAAATCCGATTCGAAGCCCGCCCCGGCCCGCACGCCGTGACGCGCATAGATGCTGAACGTCGAGAGCGGCCCCTTGCCGTCCTCGAAATCCGCGCAGAGCACGTAGTCCGGATTCGAGCTGTCCGGCAGCTCGGCGCGCGTGCCGGCGGTCGAAGCAACCGCGAGGACGACGATCAACCAGCGGCCAAATCGCTTCATGTGACGTCTCACTCCATCGCCAGCCACACGCGAGCGCGATAGCAGTAGGCGTTCCCGGTGGTGTCCGTATACGTGACCGTGCGGCCGTCGCCCGTGATGTCGGCGTAGCCGGGCACCCTGCTCCAGGACGCATCCGCATCCGCCGCCGGCCGGCTCTCCAACGCATAGCGGCGGGTGTAGCCCGCATAGCCGGGGCCGGCGGCCGCGACGGTCTGGAACGAGACGACGAGGTTCCCGCCGATCAGCTCGAGTTCGACCCCGAACCCGCCTTCGCCCTGCGTGGCTTCGTCGGGCTTCGCCAGTGGATCGGTCCCCGCAATGTACTCCTCCGCGTTCGACAGCCCGTCGCCGTCCGGGTCGGCGTCGGGTGAGCCGGGCACACCCGACAGATACGCGGTCTCCCAGTCGTCGGGCAGCCCGTCGGCATCCGCGTCCTCGGCCGCCGAACGCGGCTCGCAGCCGAGCTCGAGCGCCATGTCGATCTTGAAATCGGAGCTGCCCGTTCCGGAATTGAACGCATGTACGGCCAGCATGTTCGTGCCGGCCACGAACTCCGGCATCGCCGCGCCGGTCAGCTCCAGCGTCCATTCCGCAGGCTCGGTCGAACTCTGCGCGACGCCGTCGTGCGCCACGAACGTGCCCGCCACGCCTGCGACGTTCACGCGGCCGAGTTCCCGGCCGTTCACCCACACGATGAACCCGTCGTCGGACTCCGCCCACAGCAGGAGGCGCGTGACCCGCGCCGGCTCCTCGACGACGAACGGCCGGCGCAGGTAGAGGCTGGTATACGCGCTCATGTCGTCCAACGGCGTGTTGAACGGGCCTTCGGCCGGCTCCGAACTGTACCCGAACGGGCCGTCACCCGTTGTCCAGCCGGTATCGTCGAACCCGCGCAGCCGCCAGGCATGCGGCGGGTTCGACGCCTCTGCCGTGCCCTTGCGGTAGTGCCACGCGGCCTCACGCGCGACGGCCGTCGTCTTCGCGGGTTGCGCGCGTACCATGAACGCGTTGGCGTAGGTGTAGTCGCTCTGCCCGGCGTCGCGCCGGACGCGGAGTTCGACCGTCCCGTCCGACCCCGGGTCCACGTTCGCGAACCGCGTGACGTACCCGAGCGGGTTGTTGTAACCCGCGTTGTAAACCGTGGTGTCGTCGGGGACCGTCGTCCGGCGCCGCGTGGTCCCGGGCGTGCTCACGTTGCGGAACGCGGCGGCGCCGGCAAGCGAACCCACGTGATAGCGCGCCGACTCGCCGGTGTAGCCGGCGCTGTTGCGGTCGCTGTACAGCACGAACTCGTAGCGGTAGGTCGGGTCCAGCCCGCCGAAGGTCAGGACCAGATCGTCGGTCGCGTAGCCCACGCAGCCGGCGCAGTCGACGTTGCCGTCGAACACCGAGGCCGCGTCGCCCGTACTCGGGTGCGCGCCCTGGTTCGTGTGCGCGGCGTCGCCGCCCGTGATCACGACTGAAACCGGCAGCGTGGCGCCCGTCGTCCGGTCGACCAGATGGCCCGCACGCTCCACCGTTTCGTTCGCGTTGGTCGTGCTGTAGCAGGTGATGTTCGCGCTGCGCTCGCCCGCGAACCACGCCAGGTCGTTGTACGCCACGAAGGCGACGCCGGGGCCCGCCACCGCTTCCCGTGAATAGCCGCTCTCGTTCCCGCTCGTGTCCACGGCCGTGATCGCGAAGTAGTAGGTCGCCGCGTCGGCGAGATTGCTGACCGTGGCCGTCGGCGTCGCGCTCAGGCCGACTGTTTTCTGATTCGGATAGGCGAACTGCGCCGGGTGTGTCGCGCTGCCGCGCGAAACGGTGCCCCAGTGCAGGCGGTATTCCCGCATGTCGGGCTCCGGATTCGCGTCCCACCACGCCTGCACCGTGCGGGCGGGGGCCGCCCCGGCGGGTGAGAGGACGGCAGCCACATGGATCAGAACCGCGCACGCAACCGGCACAACCACGCCTGGCGAACGGGGGGGCGTTCTCATCGTACGGATCTCCTTCCTGCTTGACTGATCCCGCTACCCTTTCATTCCATTTATCCGTCGGTACCATTCAGCCTGTCTGCCGCGGCGCCAGCACCGCGGGCAGCGTGTCCTGCACCGGGAGGCGGCGCCGGCCGTCCAGAACGTCGACCAACGCCTGCGCGGCCAACCGGCCGATCTCGGCGTCGAACACGCGAATTCCGTTCATCTGCGGCACCGTATAGAGCCCGCTGCATGCGTCGTCATAGCTCCACAAGGCCATCTCCTGCGGGATACGCGTACCCCGCGCGACAAGACCGGCGAGAACCGCGCGTCCAATCGTGCTCTCCGAACACACGCAGGCATCCGGATGGGGAGCCTTCTCGAAAAAGCGCTCGGCGCAGTCCGGCTTCGCCGGGAAGCGATCTTCGATCTGCAGGCGGTAATCGAGACCGAGCCGCTCACAGGCCGTGCGATAGCCCTCGGCTTTCTGCTTCAGATCCGATTCGGGCGACGCGTAGGTCACGTATGCAATCCGGCGCCGGCCCGCCGCGTGCAGCGCGTGCACGGCCTGCCGAATTCCGTCCGCCGGGTCGCGCCGAACAAAACTCTCCGCCGGATCGCCCGTCTTGAAAATCTGAATCACCGGCCCAAACTCGCGCAGTCGACCCAACAGCCATTCGTCCGGGTTGCCGCAGTAGATCACGCCGCGCGGTGCACCGGCCCTGATCTCGTCGAGAAAAGCATTCCGGTGATAGAGAATCCGTTCGTCCTTCGTGAGGCCGGCCGGCGGCCTGGTGTGGCCCGGCGTCGAAAGTTCCACTGTGCAATTCAGCGCCTTCGCCGCCTCGTTCACCGCCTGGAACAGGTCCACGTACAACGGGTCCGGCTCCGGGCCCCGGTACTTGTATAGAGCCATGGCAAGCGGCATGCGGACCGGCTCGTGCTTTCTGACCACAAAGGTGCCCTGGCCCGCACGCCGCTGCACCAGCCCGTCCTGCACCAGCAGGGTCACCGCTTTGTTCGCCGTCTTCACGTTCACGGCGAATTCCGCCGCCAACGCTACCTCGCCCGGAATGCGATCCGCATACAGCCCGCGCTCGATCCGCGCCGCAAGCTGCGTCGCAATCTGGTGCTGCTTCACTGCGTTGGCCACCATAACCACGCAAAATACCCCTTTTTTGGAAGGTTCTCCAGTGGTTATCCATACTATAATGTGGAAAAATTGCTTTGTCAAGGGGATTGTTTGGGGATTGGTTGGGCGGGACGAGAGATATTGTCAAGAGTTGTGGATGAGTTTTTTCGAGGGTATCCTTTCCGGTGCATGATCACGCCGCCTTCTGCATGATTCCATCG
>JAFGHX010000028.1 GCA_016929905.1 Kiritimatiellia bacterium | reverse complement strand
GCACCAGGATGCTGCCCGGCGCCGCGCCGGAGACATCCGTCAGGCTCAGGTCCACCGTCTCGTCGCCTTCCGCCACCGCATCGTCCACGGCCGTTACCAGGACCGTCCGATTCGTCACGCCCGGCGCGAAGGTCAGCGTGCCGCCCAGCGGCGCATGATAGTCCTCGCCCGCGTTTGCCGTGCCGCCCGTCACCGCGTAGGCCACTGTCACCGTCGAGGCCGAGGCCGACTCCAACCGGACGGAAACCGGCAGGCTGCCGGCCTCCTCGCCGAGTGCGGACTCGTGGTCGACAAACTGCACGTATGCGGTATCGTCGTCGTTGATCGTGTACGTGTGTTGCGATACGACGCCGAGTTCGGCGCCCGCCGGATTGCTCAGCGCGACGACCACCGTCTCGGCCGGCTCGTCCAGGTTGTCGTTCACGACCGAAAGGCCGATCGTCGCGTTCGTGAGGCCCGCGTCGAAAGTCAGCGTGCCGCCGGCCAGCACGAAGTCAACCCCGGCCTCTGCCGTTCCGCCCGTCACGGCGTAGTCGACCGTCACCGGCTCGGCCGAACCGGCGTCGAGTTGCACCGCCAGCTCGACCAGGGAAATCGCTTCTTCCCCGCCGGACGAGCCCGCCGCGAATGCGGCGTGCAGCTGAGGCCCGCGCACCACGGTGAAGGCGTCCAGCACGCTGCCGTCCAGCGCCTTACTCGCGAAAGTCAACGTGTCGCCGGCGATGTCGATCGTGCAGTAGTGGTAGGTCTTCGCCGCGCTCAGCACATACGGCCAGTCCGGGTAAACGGTGTAGAGCGGGGCGCCGGCGCCGCCGGCGGTGATGTGGACGACCCCGTTCACGTCGGCGCGCGCGTAGTTGTGGCAGTGGCCGGCGAACAGAATGCTGACCCCGTACGCCTCGCACACGGGCTGCAGATAGTCCTGAACCGCCACGTTGTTGGGGTGGATCCCCGCGCTCCAGCCGGGCTCGTGCACGATCATGAACTTCCAGGGCCGCGACGTGTTGGCCAGATCGTTCGTCAGCCACGTGTGCTGCGCCGACCCGTCGGCGTAGGAGGCGTAGTACTGATCGATCACCACCACGTGCGCCGGCCCCCAGTCGAACGACCAGTACAGGTTGTCCACGTAGGGATAGGGAAGGTACTTGGTGAAGCGCTGCCCGCTGCCCTTATCGTGGTTGCCCAACACGGCCTGGATCGGCAGGTTCGCCTGCAGTTCCAGCGTGTTCGGATAGGCGCGGTTGAAGTGCTGGTCCTGCCAGTCGGCTTCCAGGTTGCCCTTGTTGACAATGTCGCCGGAATGCAGGGTGAACGTCTGATAACGTGGGTCGGCTGCGATCTCGTTGAGCAGCGCCTCGTTCGCCTGGTCGTACCGCGCGGGGTACGAACGCGAATCGCCGTATGCCAGAAAGGACGCGTGCGTCGCGTCCGCCGCGGGCGACGTGACAAAGGAGCCGCTGTGCAGACCGCCGGCCGCGTGGACCCGGTAATAGTACTTCGTCGAAGGCACCAACCCGGAAAGGTCCATCCTGTGCTGGTGGTCGCCGCCGTACTCGATGGTCGGCTGGCTTCCCGCGGAGTACGACAGATTGGTGCCCCACTCGATCAGGCACGGCTCGGTACTGTCCAGCTGCCACAGCACCGTCATCGCGCCGCTCTCGCCCGGGTACAACAGATACGGGCCCTTGAGCACGGCCGCATGCGACGCCACCGTGCCCGCCACACCGGCCAGCACGAGGAGCGCAGCCCTCAGCACACCTGATGCCGCCAACAACAACCTATCCGCAAGACGCGGTCTTCGATCGAACGTACAGGCCATACCCGACATCCTTCGTGACCCCGGGTTCGCCCGGGGCTCGGAAAGGCCCCGCCCGTTGCCAGTCCTGTGTCCGGGCCAACCCGGACGCGTGTGGCAAAGGGCCGAGTCTCATCCTTCTTCTGACTGAACCACGACAACCTGAGCGCGTCACGGACACGCTTGAGACGCATTCTGCGTCCCGTCGAAACATTCCGGAATCGGAGAATCCCTGATTGGCACAGGGCAAATCCCCGATCCCGACCGAACAGGCAGAGGACAAATAGACCCCTTCCGTCCTCTGCGAATCGCTTCGAGAGTCCACCTGCAGCGAGGCGTCAAGAGTGAAGGCGCCTCTTTTCGACATAACGGCGGAGGCGCAACCGAAGAAAGCACAGCCGCACGCGCATTCGGGCCGAATGTGCGTTGCCCGGCACCCCTCCGCAACGCCCGAGGCCCGGCCCTGAAAAAAAATACCGGAAGCCCGAGACCCTACTGCTGTTGCTGTTCAGGTCTCGCCCGGTATTTCCCCTACATGAACCCCACTACCCCAAGCAGGCTCGAGCTTCAGACACGACACCTGAACGCTAACACCCCTGCATAGGAGCGTCAACACTATTCCCCATTTTTTCATACCGCAACGGAGCCGCTGTGGGCCCAAGCCGGCGGCGCCGCGCATCGAGCAGGAGCGCGGTCGTCCTCGGCCGCGCAGGGCGGGCCGAGCCGCGGTCGCGCTTCGAGCCACGGCGCGCCCGGGGGACCCTGATCCGAAGATAAGATCTCGACCAACGGGCGAGAAGTACCGCGTCTCTTGGCAAAACGGACGATTTGCCTTTTGTACAGACTACACCGGCTGGGTGAAGATAGTGAATTTGCATTCGGTAGGGGAGGAGACGGAGGCGGCCGTATGGTCAGCATCTCCGATACCTCCTCCTTTGCAAACGTTGCGGGAATTTGGGGCATTTGCCTTGTGTAATTCCTGAGCCTGCGGAAAACCGTCATTGGCAAATGCGCCAAATTCCCGCAACCTCGTTCTG
>JAFGHX010000257.1 GCA_016929905.1 Kiritimatiellia bacterium | reverse complement strand
TTCGGGTATTGCCCCCTCCCGCGCGCCTTGCCCAGCGCCAAAATCGCCTCGGCTAACGTTAGCGTATTTGCGAAAGGCAGTACTAAGCACCATTCACGACCCGACGCCGGCATGTCAACGTCGACAGCCGCTCCAGAACGGCCTTCTCCCCGGCACCATGGGCGCCGGCCAGATACGCCAGATCATGCGCCCACGTCTCAATCTGGGCATGCAGGAAGCTGTCGGCCACGGCCCGCTCCACTTCCGAACAGCGGCGCTTCGCGAGATAGTTCTCCAGCCATTCGGAAGCCTCGTTGCGCGTAGAGTCGCGGATCCGGCCGCCTTTGACCCACTTACCGGCCCACTCGGCGCGGGTCTGCAGCCGCTGCAGCCGGAAATCCGCCTCGCCCGCTCCCGCCAACGCGTTCTCGATATTGGCGATGAGCACCATACCCAGCCGGATCACGCCCGGATCGGCGGGATGCCGGCTGTCCGGATCAAGCTTGAGCACGTTTTCCAGGGTCAGCGGCAAAAGCCGGCATGTCAGTTCGACCACAAACGCCGCGTTTCGCAGCTCGGATTGGGCGGCTTTCAGGTCGCCCAGCGTCTGGATGATTCGGGACGACTCGTCCGGAAGAATCCGACGCGGCGGCGCGCGGCATGCCAGCGCCAGGACAGTACGTTCACGCGGCTCGAAGCATGAAACCAGGCCCCGCTCGCGAACCAGCCTCGGATCGGAAAGCACCTTGACCGCCTGCTCCCGCAAGCCGCTGGCCAGCGTGTAACCCGCGCGGAACAGGTCCAGCAATCCGTCCGGCTCGAACAGGCGGTCTGCCGTCTCCGGGTCGCCGTTGCTCAGCCACTCCAGCCCCAGGCTCAGGTAGGCGCCGGCCTTGGCGACAGCGTCGCGTCGCATCACATCCGGCGTCTCGACGCCATCGGCCGCCGCGACCAGATTGAACAGGGCGACCAGGCCCTCATTCATCCCCGCCGTAGCGGCCGTGTCCCCGCGTTTTGCGCGACTCTCCATCACGCGATGGAAGAACGGTACGCCTTGCTCGGCCCGCACGAGATGGGCCGTGTCGGCCACCCGTTCCGGATCAGCCGGCCGGGACAGGGCGATCTTCCGGTACACTTGGGCCGCTTCCTCGGCGCTCGGGATTTGCGCGTCCGACATCCGCTGCACGTGCGCCGCGTACGCGTCGCTCTCGACATCGAGATCGAGGACCAGCCGCTTGCAGACTTCACAGAAATAGGCGTTGTCGATCGCGCACAGCAGCTCGACGAACTGCGCGGTCAGATCGTCGTCGCATTCCAGATCGTCCGGCGTGAACATGTACGGGACCTTCATGTCCTCGTTGAGCCGGAGTTCCTCTTCGGTGATCCCGACCACTCGCATCCTGGCGTCGAGCGCCGCGGCCATGAAGCACGAGTCAATCTCGGCCATGGCCCGGCCGGCGAGCTGGTCATCGCATTCAATCAGGAACTCCATCCATTTCGAGAATCGCGCCTGGTCGATCTCCCGCCCGCGCCAGCACTCGAGATCGAGCAGATAATTCATCTGCACGCCCGTCCCGAGTTCCAGAAGGATGATCGATTCGATATCGGTCCCGGACCGCACCGTCTGGTAGTGGTCATCCTCCGGAAGCGCTTTGACCAGCCTGGTGCAGTCCTCGGCGAGGAACAGCAGGTCCTTCTTGCTTTCCGGCCGCACGGCGCGGACAAGCTCGAGCTGTTCGTCGAATTCGAGGCTGTTGAACTCCGTCTCCGCCAGCCGGCGGTCGGTTCGGGCCAAGTCCAACAGGGCTTTGGCCTTCTGTGCTGGGACGATGCGTTTATCCGCCATCGCGCCTCCTCTTGGCCTGCCGCCGGCGAGGGGCAGGCAAGATGCCTGCCCCTACGATGCCGGCAGGCCCACAAACAGGCGACTGTCCACATCCGACAACGGGTCGGTCTCCCGTGCCGCCGCGGCGCGGGCGAACACGATGCCCGGCCGGTCCGCGCGCCGGGCGCGGGCGAGCACCCCGTAGCCTGCCGCGCGGCCGCGCTGAATGACATCATGCCCGATGTCCGCCAGATCCACGACAACCTGGGCCAGATTCTCACGCGAGTGGGCGGCCAGCAGGAACAGCTCATCCGGCTTCAGTCCTTCGCGCCAGCCGTGTCGGACGGCCACCAACCGCCCACCACCGTCCAGCACATTCCCGCGCGGCCCCATCGTCATCGCGAGGTGTTGCAGTGTCCCCCGCGCGCCGCTGTGCGCCGCCAGGCAGGCAGGCCCCAACTCCGCGTTCGCGTAGTCCGAGAACTCGCGCAGTTTACCCGCCGTCTCTTCCATATAGGCCTGCCACTGGTCCGGATCGCGGCCCTTCGGCGCCCCAGGCCGCTCCAGCCCCACCCCGAAAAACGGACTCATCGAACCGCCCGATTCTCGTGCCGCCTCGAACCCACGCCGCATGAGCCGCTGCGCCAACTCGAGCGCGCTTGCCAGCCCGTCTCGTTCCAGCGCAGCTCGCAGTGCGTCCTTGACCCAGCCGGCCGTGACGATCGCCTCACCCCCAAGCGCATGGCCGGCCATCTTCTCCACGTCCATACGCCCCTTCTCGGTCAGCGCCAGTTGGGCCAGCCCCCACAAGGCGTCCATCCGCGGCGCGAGAGCATCGAGCAGCGCAGGGTCGCGTTCGACATGCGCGGCGATCGAGAGCCGCGCGCCGGCCTCCGTCTGGGCGGCTTCCGTGATGGGCACCGAGACGGCCACCTGGTCGCCGTCGAAGTCGGCATCCAGAAACACGCACGCCAACGGGTGCAGCCGGATCGCGCGGTCGGCATGCCGCACCGGGTGAAAGGCCAGGAACCGGGTCGGCGAAACCGTCGGCGCACGGTGGATCAGAACCCAGGATGTGGCCGCCAGACCGTCCAGGTCGACTCCGGCCTGCCGCTTGAGCATCGGCCCGAACAGCGGCTCCATCATCTGCTCGGGCAGGCCCACCTGATCGAGGCGCAGGCTCGGGTCCGGCACGATCACCGAGCGGCCGCTGAACACGTGCCGGCCCTGAAACCGCAACGCATCCCGGGTCAGGGCCTGGTCCAGATAAGTCTTCACCCGTTCGCGCAACTGCTCATAGGCCTCCTGGACCAGCGCGTCGGGCGCCCCGCCGTCGATCATGCGCCGCAGCTTCGCGCCCGCCGCCTCCAACGCCTCCGTCCCGCGCACGTCCCCCAGCTTGCCGACCTTGTCCAGGCTGTGGCGCGGATGCCACGGATGCGCGACGGGCCGCGCCAGCTCGATCGACGCGCCGGCCGGCACGTCGAACCGAAACGCGAGCGTTCCGTCCTGAAGTGTCATCCGGATGCCCGCCGCGTTCAGGCGCTGTGCCAGCGTCTCGAACGCGGGGCTCGGCGGCCCCGCCTGCTCGACCGGCCCGGCCGCCACGCGCGCTTCCAGCGTGTCCGCATCGGCCCGCGCCGCCGAACGCGTGTTGAAGTGCTCCAGGATGGTCTCCACGGCGCCGGCCTGAAGCAGTGCAACATACTCCATCTCGCCATGCCGCTGGCCGAGATGCCCGAGACGGCCCGCCCCAGAGGTGTGGATCTTCTCCCGAACCCGATGATGCAGCGGCCCCCAATACACCCAACCGACCGTGCTGCGGTACGGCAGGGCCTTGCCCCCGAGCGTCAACGGCTCCATCCCGTCCTCGGGCAGACCGGCCTCCTTCAACCGCTGCCGCAGTTCGGCGTCGGAAGGCGCTTTGAACGGCTCGACCACCACGGACGCGCCGGTCGCCTTGGCGACGCGCCCCATCACCGCCTCGCGCAACTGCCCGAAATTCATGCGGGTCGGCAGCCCGCACAGGCTGTAGATCAGCTCGACCGGCGTGCCGTCGGCCAGGCACGGCATCTCGGCGTCCGGCAGAATCCGCGAAACCACGCCCTTCGCGCCGTGCCGATTGCTCAGCTTGTCGCCCGGCTCCACCGGCTCCGAATAGCTCAGCCGTTTCGCCGCCGATTCGCTGAGCACGAGCCCATCCTCAAACGCGGCGCCGTCCCACGCGATGAAGGCGGTCAGCAGGTTGCGCCCGCACCAGAACGCCGGGTCGGCGGGTTCATGGCCCGTCCGCACAAGAGCCGGCTCGGGGTCCGGCGGGGTAAGCTGTTGCCGCATCATGTTCGCGCCCATCAGCAGACGAGTCGGGTCGCTGTGTTCAAGGAACGGAATCATCGAGGCCGACAGCCCGAGCGCCGCGGCTGGGCCTTCTTCCACAACGACCAGCCGGCCGCCGCGAATCGCCGCGCCCGCGGCCACCGTGAGGATCCGGCCGATGTTGGGCCCCTCCGGCGTCTCCAAGAGGCAGACCCGGCCACGGTGGCTCGGATGCACGGCGGTGTTCTCGCCCGACACGATGATCCGCCGCAGATGCGTCAGCCTGGCTAGCAGGTTCGTGGGGTCCAGCTTCGACGCGTGCGCCCTGAGCGCGCTGACCACTCGCGCATCCAGCGCAAGCCAGTTCCGCGCCAGCGACTCGTCCCAGTTCAGATCGGCCGGCGCCGCGCCGAGTTGCTGCTCGATGGCCTCGTACACCAAATCCCCCACGCAACGGACCTCCGCCTTCTCAAGGTCGTGGTCCGAAGCCACAGGCGGCACCACAAAGCGCTCGCCGCCGAACTCGAAGATTCCGTTCTCATCCGGCCAGGGAATCCCTTCATACACCACTTCGATCTCCACTCCCCCGCAAGCCAACGCGACCCGAACCGTGCACGCGTACGAACCCGTTTCTTCTACCTGAAACCCGGCCATGGGCAGGCGGGCCGAAAGCAAATCCGATAGCCGTTCCCGCATGAACTTCTCGTACGATTCCCTATGCCAGGGCGTAGTTGTATGCATGGCCATTTTCACGACTCCTGTTGGTCGGTTTGTCTTCCAGATCCCCGCGCGAGTTGCTTCATGCCGTAGTGCATGCGCGATTTGACCGTGCCCTTCGGTATCCCGAGCGTCTCGGCCACCTCGTCCACGTCCATCTCCGCTTCATGCACCAATCGCAGGACCTCGCGCTTCTCCTCAGACAGTGCATCGATACGCTTCTTCAACAGATCCCGCTCCTCCATCTGCTGCAGGACCGCGTCCGGCCCGACAGCCGAGGCGTCGATCATCCAGCTCGGGACATCGGGCTCTTCGTCCTCGTCCAGCGGATCGGGCAGCGGCTCGAGCGGCTGTTCGCGTAGACGCCGGACCAACCGCAGATGATTCAGCGTCAGATTCGTCGCGATCCGCAGCACCCACCCTTTCGCCTTGCCCTTGCCCTTCCACTGGCCGGCACGTTGCCAGACGCGGAGAAAGACCTCCTGGGCAAGATCCTTCGCCACGGCCTCGTCACGGACCATCCCCAGAATCCGGCCCGTGACCAGCCCCTTGTGCCGGCGGTGGAATTCCTGGAAGGCGCCCTCATCGCCGTCCCGGATCCCACGCATCAGCTCTTCGTCGGAACGCATCGATGCATCCATCTACTGCCTATGACACGCACGCCAAGGACTCCGTTCACGAAAAAACGAAAAAAGGCGGAACGGCCAAACCGTTCCGCCTTCTCTGCCAGCCTGTCGGCCGCTACAAGAGGTGTCAGGTGTCAGGTGTCCGCGCGGGACGCGGACTGACAGGCCCTGCCCCCTGAAAACCAACACCTGAAACCTGACACCTGACGCCTCAGCCCTCCGCCTCGTACCCCTTCATGGTCGCCAGCTCGCGCGGGAGATGCTGTTCGGCCGGCTCCCAGTTGATCCATTCGCCGCTGAGAAAACCCTCGTACGGCAGCGATTGGAGCAGCCTCACCGCCGTCTTGTGGTCGATCGCGCCTTCGCCGATCGGTTTCAGGTCGCCCTTCCCCCCCTCGTTCAAGCCGTCGTGAAAATGGATATGCTTGATCCAGGGCTTCAGCGTCGCGAACGCGCTGTCCATGGTCGCGCCCGCCCGCCGAATCGGGTGCATGATGTCCCAGTTCGCGGCGATCGAGGGCTTGTTCACCTTCTCGAGCACGGCCGCCACGTGCGCCGGGTCGCACCAATCGTCGTGCGTCTCCATGCACACGACGACCCCGCGCTCCGTCGCGTGGCCGGCGAGTGAGGCGAGCGCCTCGCTCACGCCCGCGATCGCGTCGGCACGGCTGATCCCCTTCGGAACCGCGCCGCCGAACACGCGCACGCGCGGCGCGCCCAGATCGCCGGCCAGATCGATCGCGCGATGCGCGTCGTCGATCGACGCCTGCCGCGTCTCGGGATCGGCGAATTTGCACGAGGTCGCCACGCAGCACAGCGCAATCCCGGCCTCCGCCGCCTTCCGCTTCGCGGCCTGCCTGACCGCGGCGTCCGAGTCCAGCTCCACGCCGTGCGCGTGCCGGCTCGAAACGCGAAGCTCGATCCCGTCGTAGCCGTACGCCTTCGCCATCGCCAGCACGTCGTCCAGGCTCGCCGCCGGACACGAAAACGTCATGAACGCATACTTCATCCCAACCCCTCCCCATTTGCGGTTCGGCCGCGCCACCGCGCTCGCGCGCCGAAGAGAGAAGCATGAGAGAAAGCGCCCAGGATGACAATGAGAAAATGCAGAGCACTCAGCCATCAGCCCGCCACAGGCGGGTCTTCGCCATTCAGCAATCGCTCCGCCGTGCCCGCAAAGATGTCGTCCAGCAGGCCGTTGGTGAGCCCGACCCCGGCGTACAGCGCGCGATCGGCCGCCAGCACGTCGCCCATATCGCGCCAATGCACGTCCGTGCCGAACAGGATCTTGCGGTAGGCGTCCGGCCACCAGAAGAAGCCTGTGAAACGCTCGGGCGTCAGGCGGCTGCGCCAGCCGCCGGGCCCGGCCGCCCCCGAGATGTCGCAGTAGATATTGGGAATCAGCCGAATGATGTCGGAGATATCCATGGTGAAACTGATCCCACAGTGCGCCATCACGAGATTCAGTTCCGGGAACGCACGCGCTATCGGTTCCAGCAGATGTGGACGCATGCGCTCGCTCGAAATGTCGTCTTCCGGAACGGCGCCCAAAGCGGTTACGACTCCTGTGTGAAACAACACCGGCATCTTCAGCCGGCAGGCGGTTTCCCATAGCGCATGGTATTCGACGGCGTCGTACGACTTGGCCGGGCATGTCACCTTGACGCCGCGGAAGCCCAGCTCGTGATAACGGGCGATCTTCTCTTTCGTGTCGTGCCCCGGCCGGACGAACACGAACCCGACGATCCGGTCTGGATGGGCCTGCACGGCGCGGAGCACCGCCTCGTCGTCCTGCATGCGGCAGATCCGGCCGAGCCCGCTCAGACAGGTCTTTTCGATGCCGAGTCGGTCCATTTCACACACGAGCCCGTCGGCGAAATCGGGCTCGTCGAGCAGATGGTTATGGAAGTCGATGATCTTCATCTGAGCGCCCCTCCCGGCACGTTCGCCACATTGGGCGTGATCGTCACGTGCACGTTCCCCCGCCGCTGCAGGAGCGAGGCCGGGCATTCCGGCGTCACCGGCCCGTGCATCATGCGCCGGCACACCGCCGGCTGCCAGTCCCGCTCCATGTAGACCCGGATTTCCCGGGACGCCAGGATTTCCCGCATGCCGACGGTGACCGCGCGCGGCGGAATGGCCGCGATGTTTCCGTTCGCCGCCGTGTGCGCGTTGATCGTCCGCGTTTCCGTGGTGAGCTCCAGCACACGGGTCGGCAGCCGCCCGAATTCAGCGGCCGAGATTTCCGCTTCCGGCATAGCCTCGTTGAAGGCCAGATGCCCGCAGATGCCTACGCCGGCAACACACAGATCCGCCCCGCCGTTTTGCGTCAACGCCGTCGTGTAGGCAGCGGTATCGACGGGATCCGGGAACCGGACCTGGTCCTCGCGCAACGCATGTTCAGCCGGCAACTGTTCGATCAGCTCCCGTTGGATGAACCCGCGAAAGCTCAACGGCGAATCCGCGCCGATCCAGCCGCCGTTCCCGTTCAGATACTCGTCCATGAAAAAGAAGCGTGTGTTCGCCAGATCCAGGTCATAGAGCCGCACCAACCGCGCAAAACGCCGGTACTGAAAGACCGGCCCGACAGGCACAATCATGGCGGTCGGCTTCCCCGCCACGTTGTTGCGCGAGATCACATCAAACATCGCCCGCGCAATGTCATGGTACAGATCGATGTTTGAATCCAGAATCTCCACCTGGAAATCCGTGCCCCGGCCCAGATCGGACGCCGGGATGGCTAGGAAATCATGTCGTTCTTTCACTGCAATTCCCTCCTGACGCTCACGACACGGCCCCAAGCGACGACGTTGAGCCGGGCTTGGCCATGGTCCGAGTAGGTGCGCGTCGTCCCGACGCGCACCCCTGCGCCACGTCGAGACGACGTGGCGCTACTGCCGCCGCCCCTCATAATCCTGCCCATCCATCGCAAACCGCATAAAGCTCAGGCTGTTCCGCAGAAGCTGTTCCGAATAGGTCTGATAGACCGGCGAGAATTCAAGCGTGCAGTAGCCGTCATAGCCGGCCTCGGCCAACGCCGACATCACCGCAGGCCAGTTCACGTCGCCTTCGCCCAGGGAACAGAACCCGTTGATGTTGCCGACGCCCCGCTTGAAGTCTTTGAGATGGATCTTCTTGATGCGCGGGCCCAGAATCCGGATCCAGTCCTCGGGATACCCGGTCACGACCACATTGCCCACATCGAAGTACGCGCCGACATATCGGCTACCGATCGCGTCGATGAAGCCCCGCATCTCCAGAGGCGAGAGCAGGAACATGTTCCACACATTCTCGATGCCCACCTGGACATTGTGCTTCTCCGCCAACTCCGCAATCTCGGTGAAGCTCCGCAACGCCGTCTCGTAGGCCTTGTCGTACGGCGTACGCGACGCGTCGGCCGAGCCGTTGCCTTTCACGCGGCCGGGCACGATCAACACACTCTGTGCGCCGAGCCGCGCGGCGATCTCGATGTGGCGCGCCGCCGTTTCGATGCCTTTTCGCCGCACAGCCTCGTCCTGGCTCGTGAGCGGGAACTGGCCGTAGAGAGCGCATGCCATGGAGTGAATCTCGATGTCCACTTCCTTCGCGAGTTTCTCGAGCTCAGCGTTCGGGGTGCCCACGCCGAACTCGCCGTCCGCGGCCAAGCGCGGTTCCACCCCGTCGAACCCCAGCTTCCGCGCGATTCGGCAGCAGTCCCGAAACCCGAAACTCGCCGGAAAACTCAGGAAGTTGAGCCCTTTCTTCACCGTTCTCTTCCTTTCTTTCTGCGTTCGTTGCGGCCTGGGACAGTACTTGGGGCGTGGCTGAAAATGAGCCGACCGGTGCTCCCCAGACGGCTCACGGGGACCCGCCTTCGCTCAGACAGCTACGGCGGGCAGGCTGTTCGCCCTCCATTCTGGCAACATGTTGTGCCTTTGGAGGGCGAGCGTCTCGCGAGCCGCCTTTCTCAACAGCCACTCACGCCCCGACAGCCACCCCCGCCGGTTCCACGCTCGCCAGATCCTGTTTCAACGCGGCCAACGTCGTGCGCATCGCAGCCGCCTTGTCCGTCCCTTCCGGCACACGGTAAAGGGCCTCATCCTCATAGAACCACCCGCCGTCGTAGCCGGCGTCTTTCAGGATCCGGAACACCTTCGCATGGTCGATATCGCCCTGCTCAATCAGAATGCTGTGGTTCTTGTACGGGAATTGCTCCGAATCACGTTTTGTCTCGCGGACCTCGGCCGGATACGAGGCATTTTTCACGTGCGTCGTCGTGACGGACTCGCCGAACCGCGCCATCGCGGCATAGACTTCCCGAAGCGGGCGCTGGCCCGTGCAGTAGAAATTGCCCGTGTCCAGGCACAGCCGCAGCCCGCGCGCGGCGAACTGGTCGAGCAACGCGCACATCACCTCCGGCTGGTTCGTCCACTGCCCGTGGTTCTCCAACGCCAGCTTCACGCCGAATTCACCGGCCGCATCGAGCAGCGTCTCGAACACCGGCGTCAGCTCGGCCCGCAGCCGGTCGCGCCCGGCCGCATCGCCCGGGTCCGGGCGTCCGCAATCGACGCGTATGGATTCGAGCCCCAGCTCGTGCGCGAAGCGCGCACTCTCACGTACCCACCGGGTCTCATCTTCCGAACCGTCGAACTTCGTGCACAGCAACAGCCCCTTGATCGCCACGCCGCGCCACGTCACGTGCGCCAGCAGCCGCTCTCTCGATTCCGCGTCCGCAATCGAAAAATGTTGCTCGCCCAAGAACTGCAGCGTCAGATCCCGCTCGATCCGTACCTCCATGGCCGTGATCCCGAGCGTCTTGAACACACTGTAGTCGTCCCCGATCGTCCGATGCGCCAACACGTCTCGCATTCCCAAGAACATCGCTCCACTCCTTGTCAGGTCCGGCCGGGTCTCGGCCGAAGGTCCAAGGTCGAAGGTCTCAGACATCAGGCTTGACGCATTCGTATCGGCTTTCTGCGACCTTGCACTTTCGACTTTCTGACCTTCGACTTTCGACCTTCGACTTTCGACTCTTTGACTTTCGCCCTCCCCTACTCCAACACTCCATTACTCCCCTACTCCAGTTCCCCGAGCGCCACGCGCCTCCCTTCTTGCGCCGATCTCAGACAGCCCACCGTGATCAGCAACGAGTTCAGCCCGTCCGCCAGCCGCGCGGCGTGTGAGCGCGTGCCGGTCCGGATTTCCTCCACAAACGCTTTCTGCAGATCCAGGTCATTGAAATCGTTTCCCTCGACGTTCAGATCGATAGGCACTTTGGCCCCGCCGCTGTCGTACCGGGCAAACAGGACGCCGTTGCTCTTCGCGCCGCCGTTGCTCGAGATGTTGCCGCACGCGCCGACAATGTCGAACCGCCCGCCGATTTCCCTGGCGCCGATGCTCGAGAAGACGAGCGCCGAACGCCCGTCCCCGAACTCGATCAGCGCGCTCAGCACATCGGCGGCGTGCGTAGCGGGGGTGAACGTATTGCGCCTCAGCGAGGCCGTCACCGCGACCGGCGCGCGCCCCATGATCCAGAGGATCTGATCGAAATCGTGCGCGCAGACGTCCATGACCCCGCAGAACGGCGCGGGGTTCAGGAACTGCGGCTTCATCATCCCGCGCTGGTGCTCGGAGAAGATCTGGACGGGATCGATCCGCTCGGCGGCCTGCTTCAGCCGGATGCGCGACTTCGAGAACCGAACCTGGTACGACAGGTAGGCGACCCGCCCGCTCGTCTCGCCCAACGCCACCAGCTCACGCGCGGCCCGCAGATCGTCGCCAAGCGGTTTCTCGATGATCACGTGCTTGCCCGCCGCCAGCGCCTCGCGCGCGATCGGGATGTGGGTCTCCACGTTCGTGACGATGAGCGCCGCCTCGACGCTCGCGTCCCGCAACGCGTCGCGATAGTCTGAACACGGCGCCGCATCCCATTCTTTCGCACGCTGCTCCGCGCGGGTGGCGTCGACATCGCATGCGTACACGATCTCGAGCCCGGACCCCGCAAGAGCCGCCTGCGCGTGCCCGGCCGAGCGCGCGCCGCAGCCGATGATTACCGTCTTGATCGCCTTCATGCCGCATCCACCTTTCATCGTTCGCGTGTGCCGCGCACTTCGCGTTGCCAGTTTCACGTTTCGAGTTTCTCCGCCAACATCTCGATCTCGCGCGAGGCGGCCGGCTCGCCGCGCGCCATTAGCTCGTCCCTCGCTTCCGCCCAGAACGCCAGCACCGCCGTCGGAACCTCCGCCGCGCTTTGGAATCGGCTCTCGAGGAACGCGTCCACCATCTCACAGGCCAGGTCGGGGCTGACGACGGATTCGCCGAGGCACAGCACGTTCGCGTCGTTCACCACCCGCGCCAGCCGCGCGGTCTTGACCGACTCGCAGCTCACCGCGCAGACCCCCCTGAACTTGCCGGCTGCAAGGCTCGCACCCGTGCCGCTGCCGCAGCAGTTCACTGCCAGATCCGCGCGGCCGTCCCGAAGCGCCGCCGCGATCCGCTGCCCGATCGACGGAAACTTGACGAACACGCCCGTGTCGTGACATCCCACGTCCAGCACCTCGTGCCCACGCTTGATCAGGTGTGCTTTGACCGCCGTCTTCAGGACGAATCCCTTCACGACTGAACCCAAGGCTATCCTCATGTCCGTTGGCCCTCCCCGTTCCTGCGATTCGTTCCGAGGCCCCACCGGGTTTGGCCAAGGCCCTGAGCCCGTCGAAGGGCCCCGGTGGGGAACAAGATTGACAACTCGTCGCGCCGGTCCTTCTTGCCTCTCACCAGTCATGGCGCGGCATGCCGCGGCAATCTGCGCCGGGCCGAACCCGTGCTTGTCGAATAGATACTCCTCCGTCGCCACCTCGCCGAACCGGTCGGGAACGCCGAGCCGCCGCACCCGGGTCGGGCACTGTTCGGCGAGCACTTCGCAGACCGCGCCGCCCAGCCCGCCCAATACGCTCTGGTTCTCCACCGTCACCACCGCACCGGTCTTGCGCGCGGACGCCAACAGCGTGGCCTCGTCAAAGGGCTTAACCGACGGGTAGTGCAGCAACTCGACCGCGATGCCTTCAGCGGCAAGCTGCCTAGCGACGGGCACGGCGACCTGCGTCATGTAGCCGGTAGAGACCAGCGTCACATCCCCGCCCTCTTGAACGACAACCGCGCGGTTCGGATCGAAGTCGCGTGTCGCGTCGAACAGGGGCGTGACTCTGGACCGGATCAACTGCATGTACGTCGGATGCGGATCGGCGGCCATGTAGTGCAGCACCGCGCGCAGTTCATAGGGGTCGCAGGGCGAGAAGACCTGCATGTTCGGCATCGCCCGCATGATCGCCAAATCCTGGAAACACATGTGCGTGCCGCCGTTCGGCCCGGCCGTGATGCCCGGGGCGGTGCCTACGATCTTCACGTTGTTGTTCGCGTAGGCCACCGAAATCGTGATCTGATCGTACACGCGCCGCGAGGCGAAACACGAGAAGCTCGCGCAGAACGGGACCTTACCCTCCGACGCCAAGCCCGCCGCCACCCCGATCATGTTCGCTTCCGAAACGCCGACATTCACGAAGTTCGCGGGATGCGCCGCCGTGACGCGCGGGTTCGTGCCCGACGCCTTGCTCAAGTCGGCTTCCACACAGTAGACGTTCGGGTTGCGCTCGATCAGTTCGTTCAGAACCGTCCCGTATACCGCACGCATTTCCATGTCTGTCAGTTGCATGGGTCCTCCCCAGAACTCTGTCGAACGCTTCGTCGAATTGTCCCTCGGCCGGCGGCTCGCGAGGACGCTCGCCCTCCACGGCTGTCGGTCCATCGCCGGTCAGTACGGCAACTCAAACCCCCGAGCCACCAATCCCGACATATACGTCTCATACGCTTCCGAGTCCGGCACCTTCACGTTGTGGCTCTCCGGCCTGTTCTCGATCGCCCGGTTCCCCTTCCCCTTCACCGTGTGCGCGATGACCATCGCCGGCTTGCCCGGCACGGCCTTGGCGTCCGTCAGCGCCCGGTAGATGCCGTCCCAGTCGTGGCCGTCCGTCTCGAACACGGCCCAACCGAACGCGCGCCACTTTTCCGCCAGGGGTTCCAGGCTCAGGACGTCATGCGTGAACCCGTCGATTTGGAGCTTATTGTAGTCGCAGATCACTACCAGGTTGTCCAACCGGTTGTGCGCCGCGAACAGGGCCGCCTCCCAGATCTGGCCCTCGTTGCTCTCGCCGTCGCCGATAATGCAGTAGGTGGTGAAGGACTTGCCGTCGCGCCTGGCGGCCAGCGCGATCCCGCACGCGCACGACAAGCCCTGGCCCAGTGAGCCGGCCGTCATGTCGATCCCCGGCGTCTGGATCATGTCCACATGGCTGGGCAGCCGCGTGCCGTCCGTGTTCATCGTCCCCAGCCACCGCTTGGGGAAGAAGCCTTTGTACGCCAGCGCGGCATACAGGACAGGACCGGCATGCCCCTTCGAGAGGACCAGCCGGTCGCGTTCCGGCCACCGCGGTTCGTCCGGCCGTATGTTCATGATGCGGTCATACAGCGTGATGATGATCTCCACCAGACTCAGCGCCCCGCCCAGATGCCCGCTGCCCGCCCGGCAGATCATGTCCGTGATGACGTAGCGGAATTCCGCCGCACGCTCGTCGAATGGCGCGCGCGCGAACGTCTGCACGCCCCCGCTCACCGCGTCTTGCGTCTCTGCATTTGTGTGCATCGCGTCGCCCTCTCCGTTCGTTACCGGCCAACACACAGGCCGGGTTCCTGCACCGGCTGCCGAGCGGGGCCACGAGCAGCCACGCACCGGCCCGTACCGTTCGCCGCGCCGGCCCCGGCCAGGCCCAACTCCGCAAGCTTCCACTGCAGCGGAACCCCGTCCTCCGACCACCCGCGCAGCCGGTAGTACGCGTCCAGCATCGAATCCAATTCTTCCCGCCCACAGCGCGAGCCGGCCGCCGGGCCGTCCGGGATGGGCTCGTTCATCACCCGGTGCGGAAGCGTGTCGTGCGCGCGCCGCACGCCGCGGCGTACGTTGATCAGCCGCTCCAGGTTGTAGATCCGCTCCCCAACCGTCTCGAGTTCCGCCGCATCGGTGTCCCAACCCGTCACACTGTTCAGCAGCTGCGCGATGTCCGCGTTCAGTTCCAACCCGAAGCCTTGCTCCATGATGAACCGGCACATCACGAGCGAATCGCCCACAGCCGTAAAATGCTGGCTGCGCACGTTGTACGACACGACATCGGATCCGTCCGGCAGCCCCCGATAAAGGCCGGTCGGCCGCGTATCATGATGGCTGCCCCCGCGCGTGGATGTCGCGTAGCCCAGCCCAAGCCCCTTCAGCCCGCGCGCCGAATGGCCTGCCATCTCCAACCCCTTCACCGTGTGCAGACACTCCCGCGCCGCGCCCCCAAACATGTCGGCCAGCCGCTCAGAGCCCAGCCCCAGATACCGGCCGATCCCCTGCCCGCGCCCCGTGGCCTCAACCAGAGCCCCGAGCTCCGTGCCAGCGGCGAACGACACCGTCCCGCCCAGGTCCGCCGCACTCAAGAACCCGCGCTCCATACACTCCGCCACAAACGCCAGGGTCACGCCCATGCTGATCGTGTCCAGCCCCAGCCGGTCGCACAAACCGTTCGCATTCACGATCGAGGCGAGATCCCCGTTCTCCAGCATGGAGCCGAGCGCGAAAATCGTCTCGTACTCCGGCATCTTCACCTCCGCGCCGGCCAGCGCGCCGCCGCGCGCACGCACCTTCTTGCCGCAGACGACCGGACACCCGGGACAACCGGCGTGCCGAACGAAAAACTCCTGCTTGAGCGTTTCCCCGCTGATCCGATCCGCGAACCCGCACGTCTCATGCGTGTTGTTTCGCGTGCCGAGCAGGCCCCTGGCCGCCAAACGACGAACCAGGACCGGCGTCCCAATCTGCCGCAATGCGTCGGTCGCCACCCGGAGCGATTGGAATTTCGAGGCCAGCAGATCGGTCAGCCCGCCCGGATCCGCGACCTCGCTCTGCCGGGAACCGTGTACGACCACCGCCTTCAGCCGTTTCGCCCCCATCACCGCGCCAAGCCCGCCCCGGCCCGCCGCACCGGTCCGACGCCCGCCGCAGATGACGTTGGCAAGAATCACGCCGTTCTCTCCCGCCGGCCCGATGCAGGCCGCAACAGCACCCCGCCCTTCCTTGCCCCGCAACCGCTCGATCGTCGCGTGCGTGTCCAGCCCCCACAAGTCCCGGGCGGGCTCTATACGTACCCCGCCATCCGTCACGGCCAGGTACACCGGGCGATCCGACGCGCCCGTGATGCAAATCGCGTCGTAACCGGCCCGCTTCTGTGCCTCGGCAAACTCGCCGCCGAAACTCGAATCCGCAAACCACCCGGTCTGCGGCGAAATCGCCGCGGCGTGCGCACGACTCGACCCCCAGACCGGCGTGCCCGCCAACGGCCCAACCGCAAAGGCCAACGCATTGCCCGCCGCCAACGGGTCCACGTCCGCCGCCGCCCGATCCGCAATCAACTTGACGGCAAACCCGTTGCCGCCCACAAACGCCCGGGCAAACCGCGCCTCGACCGGGTCCACCCAGGTCCGCCCCGCGGTCAAGTCCACGCTCAAGATCCGGCCACTATGCCCGAACATCGCGCCGCTCCTTTTATTTCGATTTCAAAATAATCGGCCCAAAAAAAAACGTGCGGGGCGGCGCGCACAGCGCGCACTACCGCACGGGTTTCCACCGATGGACGGCGAGCGCGGCGGCGCCCAGCGCGCCGGCGAACTCGCCCAGTTCCGAATTCACGATGCGGGGCGGCTCCAGGCCCGCCCGCGAGAGATGCCGCTGGGCGGCGCGCCGGGCGGACGCCAGAAAGCCGTTCTTCGCCGCCGCCAGCGGCCCGGCAATGATCACCTTCTCGGGATTGAGGCAGGGTGCAAGTTGGGCGATCGTCCATCCGATCGCCTCGGCGGCCCCCGCCAGAACCCGGCCGGCGCTAGGATCGCCGGCATCCGCCCGTTGGATCACCTGCCGAATGGCGGCTCTGACGCTCGCTCTCGACTTCGCCGCCCCGCGCGTCTTGCCGGTCTGTCCATCGACCTCACGCAGGATGGCCCGAACGGAAGCGATTTCCTCGAGATCCTTGACGTCCCCCGCGCCGGGCGAAACCGGGCAGAGCCAGCGGCCGATCTCGCCGGCCCCATTCCCGTGCCCGCGCGCCAGGCGCCCGCCAACCACGATTCCCGCCGCGACACCGCTCCGAATCCCCAGGCAGACGAAATCACGCACACCCCGTCCCTGCCCGAACCACATCTCGCCGTACGCCATCGACCGAACGTTGTTCTCCACATGCACGGGCACGCCGAACCGGCCCTCGAGCCGCTCGGCGAGCGCAATGTTCGTCCATCCCTTGATGAACTCATAGCGCAGAATCACCCCGCGCTCGGCGTCCACGATGCCCGGCGCACCCACGCCAATCGCCAACGGCGCTTTGCCCCGCTCGGATATGACCGCCGAAATCGCCGCCTCCACCTTCCGCAGGATCGCGTCCACCGAGTCTGAAACGCCGATCCGGCGCCGAACCTCATTGAGCGGATTCTGCGCGAAATCCACGGCCATCGCCATGATCTCACGCGCCTCAAAATCCACGCCCACAAAATTCCCCCCGGCAGGGTCCAGATCCAGCAGACTCGGCGGCCGGCCGGCCTCCCGCACATCCTTCCCCGTCTCCCGCAGCAGCCGGTCCTGGACCAGCCGGTCCACGTAAATGCCCACCGTAGACGGCGCCAACTGCATCTGCCGCGCCAGTTCCACCCGCGCCAGCGGGCCCCCGGCGCGCACCCGCCGCAGCAGGTCCGCCTCCGCCTCCGCCACCAACTCCGTTTTCTTCTTGAGGAGGTTCATTATTTCGATTTCAAAATATATCACGCCGGGAACAAGATTTCAAGCCCCATATTTTGGGATGAGGGCGGACACAAGTGCGCGGAGCGCACACCAGTCCGGTAGCGCAGGCATTCCTGCCTGCGCCCTGTGGCCAAAATCGCGGGTGTGACGGCTCGCTACGCGCAGGGAAATAGCGCAGGCAGGAATGCCTGCGCTACTGTGCTGGCCAGGCCGCTGTATTCAGTCGGCCTGAAGCCAGACCCGTGCCCGGTGGAACATCGGGCTGTCGTCCGGCGAGCCGGCAGGCTGGTAGGTTACGACCTGCCCCTGCCCCGGAATCTTACTGTACCCGGGGACGACCAGCCAGGCACCGGCCGGCCCTGTCTTTTCCTCCAACGTGTAGTATCGGCTCTTGCCGGCATAAGCCGCGCCGGTCGCCTGTACCGTCGGGAACGACACCACCACCCCGTTCGACAGGGCGACATCAACCATAAACCATGAACCATTCTGCACGGGATCGGTCCCCGCGATGTATTCGTCGAGGTTCGACAGCCCGTCCCCATCGGGATCGGCGTCAGGCCGATCGGACGGATCGGACAGATCGGCCAGATATTGCGTTTCCCACTCATCCGACATTCCGTCCTGATCGGCGTCCTCCGCCGTGGGCAACGCATAGCGGACAACGGACAGCGAACAGTCCACAACGAGGTCACCGCTGTCCAATGAACGGTTGAACACGTGCAGCGCCACCACGTTCGTGCCCGCCACCAGTTCAGGAATGTCCGTGCCTTCCATCGTCGCCGTCCACGTATCCGACACGTTGGCCGCGGACGTGCCGTCATAGGGCACGAACTCGCCTTTCGCGCCGGCCACGTTCACACGCGCCGCCTCTTCCCCGTTCACCCACAGGATGAACCCGTCGTCGTAGCGCACCGACCACATCAGCGCGTTAACAAGCGCCGGGTTCTCGACCACGAATTCGCGGCGCATGAACACGGATGTGTAGCTATTCTTCATGTCGCCCAGCACGGTGCCGGTGGCCGCGCTGCCGTAGCCCAGCGGCGTGGGGCCCGACGCCCATGCCGAGCCGTCATGGCCCGGCCTGCGCCAGGCCGTAGCGGGAGCCGACGCCTCGGCCGTGCCTTTGCGGTATCGCCACACGGCGCCCTTGGCGATCTTCTCGTCCGGCGCGGCCGCCTTGGCCGCCCTCAGCATGAGCGCGTTCGCGTAGGAGTAGCAGCCGTTGGCGGAATCCGCCTTCACGCTCAGCACGATACTCCCGTCCGCGCCCGGATCCACGTTCTTGAAGCGGGTCACGTATCCGGCCGTGGCGGGGTTGTTGTACCCGGCATTGTAGCGGGTCGTGTCCTCGTCTGTCGTTTCCGTCAGGATCGTCGTGCCGGCCGTGCTGGCGTTCTCGAAGCTTGCCGCGCCCGAAAGCGTGCCGTAATGGTACCGGGCCGAGCCGCCCACGTAGCGGCTGTCGTTGCGGTCGGAATACACCACCAGCTCATACCGCAGTGCGGGATCCATGCCCGTGAAGGTGAGCATCAGATCGTCGGCCCCGTACGAAATCGTGCCGGTGGCGTCCACTTGGCCCGCGAACACGCCGTACGCGTCCGTCCCCGCGGCGGGGGGCAGCCCCTGCGACTCGATCACGCCGCTTCCGCCCGCTACCCGTAGTCTCACCGGCAGGGGCTGCCCTGTTGCGTGGTCGATCAGCAACCCGCAGTCAACCCCGACCGCGAATCCGTTCGTCGTTGTGTAGGTTGTGATATTCCCGCTCGTCTGGCCCGAGAACCAGGCCAGGTCATTGTATGCGGTGAAGCTCTCGAGATCCGCCGGCGTGGTCGCGCTGACCGGCGCGGTATACGCCGACACTCCAGCCGCGTTCTCCGACCGAATTATGTAGTGGTAGGTCGTGCCGGGGTCCAGTCCGGTATCGGTGATCGTCGTGGCGTCGGCCGCCGGATAGAGCGGAGCGAGCGTGTCGAAGTCCGTCCCGTCCGGGCTGCGCCGGATCTTGAAGCGTGTCTCGTTGTTGCTGGTATCCGTCCACGTCACCTGGATCCGGCTGGTCGACAGCGCCGAGGCGACCAAATTGCTCGGCTGCGCCGGCAGCGCCG
>JAFGHX010000256.1 GCA_016929905.1 Kiritimatiellia bacterium | reverse complement strand
CCGAGCCGCGCCACGCTGTCGTCGAAGTGCCGGCTCGCGCGCAGATCGGCGTCCGTGACCATGTATTCGGCATGGATGCGCCGGCTCTGCCGAACGCCGAGCTGGGGCAGGGTCTCGCGGATGCGGGCGTTCTCCCAACCCGGCATGTGCGCGCGCAGGTGGCGCAGGGCCGCGAACAGGTCGCGGCGCAGCACACGCTCGGCCTCGGTCAACGCCCATGGGTCCGTGGCATCGATGTTCTTCAGGTACCGCACCCGGCCCACCATGGCGCCACCGTTGAGCCGGATGGCCTCCGACCGGATTTCCTGGAACCGTGCCGGAGCTTCGTCCGCAAACGCTTTCTCCCGCGCCTTGTCGACGCCGTCCACGTTGGCGCCCAGCGAGACGTCGTGCGTCTCGTTGTCGCAGCCGCAGCCGGCGCGGAAGGCGATGTCGCCGTCGGCGGAGGCGTCGATGACCACTTGGGCGCGGATAGCCCGGCGGCCCGCCTTGCTCTCCGTGAACACGCCCCGCACCGCGCCGTCTTCCACGATCGGGTCGCAGGCCATCGTATGCAGCAGCACCGTGCCGCCGCGTTCGGCGATCATCTCGAGGGCCTGCCACTTGAACACCTCGGGGTCCACCCTGTAGTCGCCGGAGGCGTTGGGCGCCTTGACGGCGCCCAGCGGCTCGAGGCGGTCACGGATGTCCTGGGCGATGCCGCGCGCCATCTGCCGGAACCCATCCCCCATGCCGAGCACCGCGACGACATGCGCGCCGGTGACCATGCCGCCCAGGTAGCCGTAGCGCTCGACGAGCAGCGTGTCCGCGCCCTCGCGCGCCGCGGCCACCGCGGCCGCGATGCCCGCGGGCCCGCCGCCGACCACCAGGACGCCGACCGCTTTCGAGATCGGAACGACCCGCTCGGGCTCGCGTTGCGCGTCGGGGACGGATGGAGAATCGCGCTGCGCATGATCGGGGCCGCCGTACGGCGCTCGAGGTTCTGTTGCCATGATGGCGCCTGTCGTATCAGGCGCACGGGGACACGTCAAGTCCGACCGCGACGAGGCGCGGTTCCCGATCCCATCCCTCAAGGGGACCACGCCTCGCGCGTGGCCAGCGCGATTCGCGACGGGACCTGCGTGCTGTGCCGGGATCGCGGAATCAAGGAACGGTTCGAATCGGACACGGTTATGCGCTACCTGGATTTCAAGCCGGTCCGCGATCGGGCGTTCCAGGCAGCGAGGCGGAAGATACTGGAGACGGTTCCATGACGGCCGCCTGCTCGTTTCAGGAAGGGCGCCGCCTGATCGAGGCCTATGCCGCGCTCGGCCGGCCGTTCCTGGCGCACATCAACCTCGACGAGCGCGGCCTGGCGGACCATACGATCGTAGTCTGGACCGACGACTGGGCGCGCGAGTTCGCCTACTCACGCCTGGTCGAAGGCGACCCGGACTACCCGCCCTGCGAGAGCCCGCCGCCCGTGCATCGCGTCCCGCCCCCGCACGATTTCGGCTTGCGCGTGAACTGCCCGTGGTTCTACAAGCCCGCGTGATCACTGCCACATCACCGCGTCGTTGAGTTCGCCGCGCTTGTAGACCGAGAGGCCGTCGGGGTAGATGACCTCGAGGCGGCGGCCGCCGGCGAGTTCTTCGCGCAGGGTCGGCTCGCCATTCGGGCCGTGCGTGGTGTCGAAGAGGACCGGAGCAATCGTCACGCCGTCGCACGACCCGAGGACCTGCAGGTGCCCGCCGGAATCGCGGGTCGGCCGGCTTGCCTGCCGGCCGTGGCCGAAGAGCGCGACGTTGCGGCAGTCGCGCAGGATCAGCGTGGGCGGCGACATCTCGCGCTTGACGCTGTAGATGCGCACGTTGGCCGCGTGCGTCATCTCGACGTTCGCGGCCGGCGTCGCCGCCGGCTGGCGGGCCGTCAGTTCGAGGTTCAGGCCGTAGAAAGACAGCGGTTCCGTGGTGCCCACGACGCGCACGGCCCGGCAAGCCGGGTGCTTGCCGAAGAACCGCGACGAGGGCGCCAGGAAGTAGTGCCGGCCGCCGCCCGAATCCGTGAACTTCAGATTGTCGTGCGGATTGGCGTATGGCAGCGGGGTCCATTCCTTCATGAGCGAGATGGCCGCGATCATCGAGCGGCGGCCGGCGCGCCAGTGAATGTGGTTGAAGCGGTCATAGACGTGCGCGCCCAGCGCGTTGGTGCCGCCGCCCGTCGCGCGCGCCGACAAGGCAAGAAACGCCAGCGTGGTTTCGGCTTGGGAGTCGTTCACGGTGCCGATCATGGTCGGCTCGCCGCTGGTCGGCTGCCAGCTCTCGTGACAGCGGATGCGGGTCACCAGCCGGCCCGCGCCGAAGAGCCGGGTCCTGGCGCGCAGGATCAACGTGTCCCCGATCTCGAAGGCGCCGGCGGGCAGGAAGACCCGGCCATGACCGGCCGCTTCCGCCGCGTCAATGGCCGCCTGGATGGCCGCCCGGTCGTCGCCGTTGTCGTTGGGAACCGCGCCGTACGGGGCGCGTGTCACGAGCAGGGTCCCGTCGGCCTGGCCTTCGTAGGAGGGCAGCTCCGGCCAGACGTGCCGACTGGCCAGGTCGGCGGGTGGCGGCGCCGCATTGATCTCGACCAGGCAGATGGGCTCCGGCTTCTGCCCCAGTTCACCGTTGACCAGGCTGAACGTGCGGAACTGGCGGTCGCCGGACGCATAGGGCGGCTTGCCGGCCGGCGTGCGCTGGTCGGTATAGGCGTACTCGGCGATGCGCGACCATGCGCCGGCGCCCGTCACCGCCGGCCGGTTCCCGCTCTTGACCAGTTCGGTTGCGCCTTTCACGTAGACATTGCGCGCGTAGAACGTCTTGGCCGCCTCGGCATTGTCAAAGGCCAGGCCTCCGCGGCGCAACTCGATCGTCCCATCCACCAGGCACAACGTGCCGACGGCGCCGACGTGGTCCGCTTCCACACTCGCCACCGGCCCCTGCTCCTTGACGATGTGGAACCCCACCACGGTCAGCGGGCAGAAATCGCCGTTCCGGATCGCCCGTTCGGTCTGGCCGGTCAGCCGCACGCCGACGGCGATGGTGCCGGCCAGGCCGCCATCAATCAAGTCCAAGCCGTAGCGGCCACCCACGACCTCGATGTTGGCCGCGCCGCCGTT
This sequence comes from Kiritimatiellia bacterium, assembly GCA_016929905.1. Lineage (GTDB taxonomy): Bacteria > Verrucomicrobiota > Kiritimatiellia > JAFGHX01 > JAFGHX01 > JAFGHX01. The sequence goes on along the minus strand of JAFGHX010000256.1, from coordinate 56,600 downwards.
GCGGCCCGGAATGCCCCGGATACCGGCCGTCGCGCCCGCGGCCAAAACTCTGACGTTCTCGATCGAGGAGTCCTGCGCGCCGCGGAAGGCTACGCCGACCGCGCCCGGGTTGCCGTTGCAGTCGAAATCCAGGCCGCGCAGCTCGGAGTCGAACAGGACCGCCACGGCGTCCCGGAAGTTCGGCGGCGTGCCGCGCAGCGGGTCGTCGGGCTCGACGGGGGCGGTCCCGTTCGCGTTGACCGCGCCGAAGGCACGATAGGCGAGCATGGGGCGCGGCTTCGCCGGGTCGGCGAACAAGGCGGCGTTCGGCGCCAACTTGATCAGTGGCCTGTTGACCCCCAGCGTCGAGCCGATCAGCACGTGGTTCCGTTTGTCCGGGTTCCTGGCCTGGGGGCCTTTCGGGTGTTTGGCATGCCAGAAGTTCCACTCGTAGCACTTCAGCGTGTCGCTGATGAGGTAGGTGCCGGCCGGGAACAGGACCGCCCGCCCGTCGGCGTAGGCATCCTCGATGGCCGCCTGGATGCCCGCCGTCGCGTCGCCCGTCCCGTCCGCGCGCACGCCGGGATAGTGCGTGACCACGACGTACCCGAGCGCGTAACGCGGGTCCGCTTTGGCCGGCTCGGGGATGGCGGCCGACGAGCCCGCCACCCCGAACGCGAGCCCCGTGAGCAGCGCCAACGTCCACACCGTTGCGTATCCGCCCGACCGACCGCCCAACCTGTCCGACCCATGCATGCTGGCGCCCCCCTCGGTTTTTGACCCGTCTGGCGAATAGTGCCCGCCCAGCCGAAGAACCGGACAGCATACTAGCCGCCCGTACGGCGTACGAACAGCCACGACCGGCATGTCCCTCGAGGCCAGACCGGTTCGAAGGCAAGCCCCGGCTGGCGACTCGTTCGGCGGGTTGGCGCCATGCACCCAGCTCTACGGCAACGCCGTCCGGCGGCGGTACCGCGACGCGGAGATCCCGTGCCAGGCCTTGAACAGTTTCGAGAAGTAGTAGGGGTCCGCTACGCCCACGGCCCGCCCGACGGCCGCCACGCTGAGGTCGGTCGTGTTGAGCAGGGCCGCCGCACGTTCCATGCGCATGCGCCGCAAATACTCTGAGGGCGTGGCGTCGAGGTAGCACCGGAACAGCCGGCACACCGTGGACGGGCTGCAGTTTGCCGCCCCCGCAAGATCGCGTGGGGTGATGGACCGCGCCCGGTGTACCCGGATGTGACGCAACATGGTCCGCAACCGGCCGGGCATCGGCGCGCGCGCGTCCGGGGCATGCTCCGCCGCCCGTACGAGTTCCGAGAGCAGAAGACGCCCGAGCTCGCGCGCCGTCCGCATGGCGCCGGCGCCACGCCCGTACCAGCGCACCGCGAAGTGGGCCAGATGCTCCAACTCCGGCGCCGTTTCCAGATTGCCGAACAGCACACGCTGCAGGCGCGGGTCGGGCGTGTTGCGGCGCCTGGGATCGGGTGCGATCGTGCCGGACTTCGCGTGCCGCACCGAGTAACGTTCCGGAGAGGTCTCCGTGCAGTGTGGAATGACATGGCAATTGCCCAGCAGATACGGGCTCGCGGAATCGGCGCGGTAGACGATCGCGTGCAGCCAGGGCAGGAAGACAAACGCGCCCGGCTCCAATGGGCAAACAACCCCGTTTGCCGTCACCTCGCCCTTCCCGCGCAGGCACCACAGAAACATGCAGCTCTGCACCGCGGCAAACGCGATGCGCTCGCCGCGCGCGAACGGTCGGTAGTTCGCCGCCAGCAACGCCGCGCGTCTGAACAGGATCTCTTCTTTCATCGATTGACAAGCAATAACAATTCAGCGGGTCGAGAGTCGGCAATACGATAAATTATTACAAATCCTGGCAAGGACGTCCATTGTGCATTATCTTGCGGTGCGGCTATAGATTTGGTGAGGGGCGTGACGTGCCCGTGCATTCAATGATGAGGAGGCATGCATGACGAAGAAGGCGCGCTGGCAAACGACAATTCGGGTGGCGGGGGTCTGGCTGATGATCGCGGTGGGGACGCCGGCAGCGGACTATTTCGTCTCGCCCGGCGGCGATGACGCGCAGGCCGGAACGCGGGTCGCGCCCTGGCAGTCGGCGGAGAAGGCGGGCGCCGCGGCTCAAGCGGGCGACACCGTCACGTTCCTGACCGGCGAGTACGGCGGGGCGCTGGCGCCCACCAACAGCGGCGCGGAAGGGCGGCCCATCGTCTTCCGGAGCGAGCCGGCCCTGGCCGCGCGTTTCGTGGGGGGCAACCCCGCCATCGACCTGACCGGCCGCGGCCATATCGTCCTGGACGGCCTGCGCGTCGAGCCGACCAACGGCGGCTTGCTCAAGGCCGTGGACGGCGCCCACCTGACGATCCGGAATTGCGTGCTCGATGGGTCGCGCCGGAACTGGAACGGCGTCGATGTGAGAGGGTGCCGTTACGTGACCTTCCGCGACAACCTCATTCAGCGCCACCTCGCCCTCGGCGGCGAGCATGGCCAGTACAAGATGGTCTTCTGGGGCCACATGTTCGGCATCGAGAAGTCGCGGTACGTTCGGATCGAGGGCAACCGCATCGGCAAAGGCGGGCACGCGTCGCTGGTCGTCGGCGGTTGCGAAGACGCCATCATTCGGCGCAACCTGCTCTTCGCCGGCTGGGGCCGCGCCATGGGGCTGAACTGCAAGCGTATGCTGTTCGAGGAGAACGTGATCGTCGGCGCGGTGGACAGCGGCGGCTCGGCGAATCCGAGCAGCCCATTCCCTGGCGCGGAGACCATCGTGCGCCACAATCTCATCGTTCGCAATTTCGGCGAGCCCATTGCGCATGGGTTCTACATGGCCGGCAAGAAGGGTTCGCGCGTGTCCGGGCGGGTGCTCCACAACCGGTTCTATCACAACACCCTGTCCTGCAACCTCGAAGGCGGCTGGGGCGCCACCTCGTTCATCGACCCCGCGACGGTCGGCGCCTTCTTCGATGACAACATCTGGCGGAACAACCTGTTCCACCAGAACGATTTTGCCGGGGACTTCACGGCCATTCGTCTCGCCGATGTGCCGCCCGGCTACCGGTTCATCCGCAATCTCATTTGCGGCGACGGGCCGGGCCGCAAGACGATCGACTATCACGACCGGGACAAGCCCGAGGACAGCGGGCGCTACACGCTCGCCGAGGCCGAGGCGCGTTTCCCGGACCGCTTCGCCCGCAACCTCGACGTCGACCCCGCGTTGGCCAACCCGGGCGCCGACGACTACCGTCTGCGCGCCGGCAGCCCGGCCATCGACGCCGGCGAGTTTCTCGCCCGGACGCTTGCCGACGGGGCGGGCCGGCGCCTGGCGCTCGACGACACGCGCGGGTTCCATGACGGGTTCGGCATACCGGGCGAGCCGGGCGACCTCGTCTTCGTCGGGGCCGGCAAGACGGCCGCGCGCGTCACGGCCGTCGATCACGAGCAGAACGTCTTGACTCTCGATCGCGACCTGGCCTGGCGGGCCGGCGATCCGGTCCACATCCCCTATGCCGGCGCGCGCCCCGACCTGGGCGCGATGGAGTTCGGCGCGGAAACCGAAACGTGGTATCGGCGCCTGGTCGTCCCGGCGGGCAGCTATTTCAAGCCGCCGCCGGATGCCCTGCTCACGAGCGATTTCGAGGACGCGACGGTCGAGGAGTGGGGCCACATGTGGAACGTCGAGCGCCGCTACAAGACGATAAGCGACCGCGACGATTCAACGGCGGCAAGCGGCCGCTACTCGATCAAGGTCAGGGCGCTCGCCGCCGGCGCCAGCCTCTCGCTCGACACCCCGGCGCACCTGTGGGAACTCGATGCCTACCCCTATGTCTCGTTCGCCTACCGCGTGCCGCCCGGCGTGGCCGTCGGACTATGGCTGCGTCCGTTCGAGCTGGTGAAACGGCCGCTGCCCGCCCACGCATGCATCGGCGGCTCGCCGGCGATGGCGAGCCTGGCGCCGGCAGGCGCGGGATCCTGCAAGCTGATTGACGACGACTGCTGGCATACGCTGACGGTAGACGCGCGGGTCATCCGAAAGGCGTACCCCGGCATCAAGTATCTGCGCGCCTTCGAGTTCGGGAACGCGCCCGGCATGCATACCCGCGGGCACGCCAGGGAAGGCGACGCCTTCTGGTTCGACGATTTCTCGATCGGCAGCCGGCCGCGCACGCCTTGAGGCCTCGACGCGCGAAGGAACGGCGGCCACGACGCTCGTGTCCGGCGCCCCGGGAAGCGAACGGACGAGTGATTCCCCCACTGTCGACGTGGCGTCATGGCGGCTCCGAGACGAGTAGCGCGTTGGTCTATCTGATCTCGGGCGACAAGGCGGCGGGGCGCCGAGCGATCGAGAAGGGACTCGAAGAATTCCGGGCGGAATTGGCGCCGGGCGCTGTTCCGGCTCACGCTTTGATGAGGCCAGCGGCCTGGAAACTGAAGTGCCGGTTGCGAGTCACGATCACGTGATCCAGAACGCGAAGGCCAAGTATCTTCGCGGCTTCGGTCAACTGCTCGTGCATCCGCAAATCCGCATCGCTCGGATTCGGGTCCCCCGCTGGATGGTTGTGGGCAAAAATCACGGATGCCGCTCGATCCGCGATGGCGTCCGCGAAGACCTCGCGCGGATGCACGGGGCTCTTATCGACCAGCCCGATGGTAACGATCCGCTTCTCGATAAGCTCGTTCGCGCCGTTGAGCGACAGGCAAACGAAGTGCTCCTGCGGCTTGCCTGCTATGTCCGCGACAAGCGGCAGCACGTCTTCGGCAGTGGCAATGCGGACGGTTTCCTTGAGCAGATGCCGGCGCGCCAGTTCAAAGGCCGAGAGGATCTGCCCGGCTTTGGCTAGGCCTATGCCGGGCACGGCAAGCAGGTGGTCGAGACTCAGGTCGTCCTTGTGTTCGCGGATCAGAGCGGCGACCTGCCTGGAAATCGTGCGCACATCGACTCCGGCCGTCCCCATGCCCAGGATCGCGGCCACGAGTTCCTCGTCTGTCAGGGCGGATGGCCCCCTCTCTTTGAGTTTCTCGCGTGGCCGGCTGTGCGGCGGCATGTCCTTGATTGTCTTCATGCCCACCCCTCAGAATCGCCTGTTACCCGGACATGATGTCCGGATCCGTGTCCGGGTAGAGCCGGTGAAAAGCCCGCGATCCCGCAATCGTTGCGGGATCGCCGCTCGCGACACAATGTCGCGAAAAGTGTCGCGATTCGTGACGGGGCCGCCAAGGAGGCGGCGCGTCCGACCACTATCCCGCCAAAATGGCGGGATTCTTGGCGGGATGGGCAGGAATCCTCTTGTGGATCGCCTTTATCCGGCCAAAATGGCCGGATTCCTGGCCTGATACGGTTTCCGGTGAGGGCTGGTTCGCAGAATTGGGCCATTTTGGAGGCAGTTGCTCGAACAGCCTGCTCTATCGCGCAAGAATTGCGCGATGGATTGCGCGATAAGCGAAAAACGATGTGCGAGCCAGCACTATCGCGCAATTTCGGCGCGATAGACTGCGTGATGGTCTCTTCCTGGTTCAGGAGGCCAGTTTTTCGCGCAATATGGTCATCAGTCACCTTCACCTCCGAGCCATCTCATATCGCGTTGCCGGTCCGGTTTCCAACGGCGTCACCAATCCGAGCTTGGCGAAATGCGTGAGATGGTACTGCGCCGTCCGTTTGGAAACACCCATCGCTTCTGCATATTCCTGCGAGCCTACAGGGCCGTGTGCCGCAGCAACCCATTCCCATCCCCTTCGTTCCGACTTGTTCAACGAATCCAGAGTCTCTTCGTCCAGAGTCCGAACGGTAGCCTCCATAGACAGGTACAACGTCAGCGAGAGGTAGGGCTCCTTCCAGCTATAACGTGGAGGAGGAAGCCCCAGTTCTTTGGCCCGATTCTTCAGCGAAGCAAGACCGAGGCCCTGCTCTTCCGCCATGCCCATACGCGCAAACACGAAATGGAGTTCGGGGTTCCGGCTCAGCATGGGCGCACTGAAATCCTGGAGCTGCTTCAAGGTGATGGGCGGCGGAGGTCCGCCGGGGCTCTGAACCGTCACGGTGTCGCCCGTGACCACGATCTGGCACTTGGCTCCGTCAATATCGTAGTCCCGATGGATGAGGGCGTTCGCCACGGCCTCCCGGATCATCTCGAACGGCAAGGCGGGGCGTTCCTGTCGATGCGCCCGGTCCCGGTCAAACACGTTGGGCAGCTTGTCCTTCAGCCATTGCTCAACCAGGTCGGGGATCAGCACCGCGGGCTCGTCGAACTCGCGACGCTCGGGCTTCCCGTCGGGATACAATCACCGATTGGAACATTACCGACAACAACGTGGCCGGCATCGTCGCTGCCGGACGCGCCCGATGGAAGATTGAGAATGAAAACAACAACACGCTCAAGAGGCGGGGCTGCCATCTGAAGCACAACTTCGGCCACGGCAAGCAGCACCTTTCATCCGTGCTGGCCACCCTCAACATCCTGGCCTTCCTCTTCCACAGCTTCCTGACCTTCTGCGACGACGCCTATCGGCTCATCCGGGCTACCTTGCCCACGCGCGAAACCTTCTTCCAGCACATACGCGCACTCACCACCTACATACCCTTCTCCTCCTGGGGCCAACGCCATGTCGGTGCGCACCGCATTGGCACTGATCAACCAGACACTCGACGAGGTGCTGGCCGAACAGGAGGCGGAGTTCGACGCCGACACCCGCTGGGCACTGGCGTGGTTCGACCAGTACGGCATGGAGGATGGCGAGTTCGGCGTTGCGGAGACTCTCTCACGGGCGAAGAACACCGCTGTCAACGGACTCGTCCAGGCGGGCATCGTGGCGGCACGCGGCGGCAAAGTCCGGCTGATGAAGCGCACGGAACTGCCCGAGGATTGGGACCCATTGACGGACGACCGCAGGACCGTCTGGGAGGCAACCCAGCACCTGATCCGCGCTCTCGATCAGCACGGCGAAAGCGGTGCGGCGGCACTGCTCCGAAAGCTCAGCGGCGGACTCGGCGAGACGGCACGGGAACTGTCTTACCGCCTTCACAAGGTCTGTGAGAAGAAGGGCTGGTCAGGCGAGGCGCTCGCTTACAACAGCCTCGTCTTGGCCTGGCCGGAGTTGACACGCCTGGCGCAGGCCGCGCCGAGCGTGACGCAGGGAGAATTGTTATGACGGGACCGGAGCTCCATGCCCTGATCGAACGGCTGCGGGCAGAACCGCAGGAGACGGAATGGCTTGAGTTCAAGGCCAACCGTTATGAGCCGCAGGAGATCGGGGAGTATCTTTCGGCACTGGCGAACGCGGCGGCGGTTCACGGTAAGCCGAAGGGATATCTGGTGTTCGGCATCCAAGATGTAACACATGCCGTGGTTGGGACTGATTTCAACCCTGAGCATGCCAAGGCGAAGGGCAACCAGCCATTGCTTATCTGGCTGGCGGTGGGGCTGCAGCCGAACGTGGGGTTCGAGCATTTTGTCGGCACGGTCGGCGGCAAGCATGTCGTCTTGTTCACCGTCAATCCCGCCTTCGACAGACCTGTCAAGTTCTACGGGGAAGCGTTTATCCGGGTCGGCTCCAGCAAGACCGCACTATCCAAACATCCCGAGAAGGAACGCGCTATCTGGTCAAGACGCGCCGACTGGACGGCGCAGTTATGCGAACGGGCGACACTGGATGACCTCGATCCGGCGGCCATCGAAAAAGCACGGCGGGAGTACAAGGTCAAGTTTCCGGCGAAGGCCGCCGATCTGGAAGGGTGGGACGATGCCACGTTTCTTAACAAAGCGAAGGTAACGATTCGCGGGCAGATCACCCATGCAGCGTTGATCCTGCTGGGCAAGGACGAGTCGTCGCCCCTGCTGTCGCCGGCGGTTTCCCGCCTTTCCTGGTTCCTGAAGGATGCGGGCAACCGGGAACAGGACTACGAGCACTTCGGACCGCCAGCGATCCTGTGGGCCGGGAACCTGGCGGGAAAGGTCCGCAATCTGACGGTTCGCGCCTTGCCAAGCGGCACGCTGTTCCCGGTGGAACTGTTGCAATATGACACCTGGGTGCTCCGCGAGGCACTCCACAACTGTATCGCCCATCAAGACTACGGCATGAACGCCCGGATCAATGTGGTGGAGTTCCCCGATCGGCTGGTGTTCACCAACCAGGGATCCTTTCTGCCCGGATCGGTTGAGTCGGTTATCCTCCAGGACTCGCCGCCCGAGGTCTACAGAAACCCTTTCCTGGCCGAAGCGATGGTGAACCTGAACATGATTGACACGCAAGGCGGAGGCATCAAGAGGATGTTTACCACGCAGGCCAAGCGTTTCTTTCCCATGCCGGACTATGATCTGAGCGACCCCGGCCGTGTCGTCGTGACCATTCGCGGTAGAATCCTGGACGAGCGCTACACCCGGCTTCTCATGGAGAGGGCCGATCTGGACCTGATGTCGGTGGTGCTGTTGGATAAGATTCAGAAGGGCATCCGGATCGAGAAAGACGACGCCGTGCGCCTGCGGCGAGCCGGATTGATCGAAGGGCGTTTTCCCAACCTCGTGGTTTCCGGCAAGATCGCAGCCGTGACAGGAGACCAGGCGCAACACATTCGAAAACGAGGGTTCGACAACCGGTACTACCGCGATCTGCTGTTGGAGTTGATCCGGGAGCATGGCCCCGTCTCGCCGGAAGTGATCAATGAACTGTTCATGGAGAAGTTGCCGGATGTGCTGACGGATGAACAGAAACGGGCGAAGATTCGGAACCTGACCTTCGACCTGGCGCACAGGCGCGGGCTGATTCAGAACACCGGCAGTGCCCGCGGCAAGGGAGCCCGTTGGAGCATCCGCCGCCCACAAACTAACCGGGAGCAGAAATGAGCTTGGCGATGGCTGGTTTAGTTTGTGATAGGCTTGCAAGTTGTTGTCAGGACAAGCGCTGCAACAAACTAAATCCGTGCGGTTACGCCGGCGCCAAAATGGCATCAAGCGAGGAAAATCATGGCTAAGAGCAATCACGGCAGAGTCGGAGAGGCGCTGGAGCTTCTCAACAAGGGCCTGTGTCCCTTCGTGGAGCGGGAGATGCAGGCCGTTCACGGGGACCAGTGGCAGGACGAGGTCGCCAAGACCCTCCGCGAGGATCGCCTGCCTGCGTCCCGCGGACAGGCAGGCGGCGGGGTGAAGGCGGCCAAGAAAGGCGAACTCAACTGGGACACCCACAATCTCCTGACGGTGATGTGGGATCAGTGGAACGCGGTCTTCCGCAACACGCTTGGGCATACCGAACGGTCGCTGGTGAGCGAACTGCGGGATGTGCGCAACCGCTGGGCGCACCAGACGCCCTTCAGCAGCGACGATGCCTACCGGGCGCTGGACAGCATCGGCCGCCTGCTCACCGCCATCTCTGCCCCCGAGGCCAAAGAACTGCAAGAGCAGAAGATGGCGCTCCTGCGCGTCCGATTCGACGAGCAGCGCCGGGGAGAAATGCGCAAACATGCCGTAGCTCCGACCGAGGGCAACCCGCAGGCCGGCCTCAAGCCCTGGCGCGAGGTCGTTACCCCGCACCGCGACGTGGCGAGCGGCAAGTACCAGCAGGCCGAGTTTGCGGCGGACCTCTGGCAGGTCTACTTGAAGGAAGCGGCATCGGAATACCAGCATCCCACCGAATTCTTCCGTCGCACCTTCATCACCGAGGGGCTGCAGAAACTCCTGAGCAACGGCGTGCGTCGCATCGGCGGCCAGGGCGGCGACCCGGTGGTCGAGCTGCAGACGAATTTCGGCGGCGGCAAGACGCACAGCATGCTGGCGCTCTATCACCTCTTCTCCGGCACGTCTACATCGGAACTCCCGGGCGCCGAACAGGTGCTGAAGGACGCTGGGTGCGCGGTGGCGCAGAACGTCAACCGGGCCATCGTGGTTGGCACCAAGGTGTCGCCGGGCAACCCGAGCACCAAGGACGACGGAACGGTCATCCGCACGATCTGGGGTGAGATCGCCTGGCAACTGGGCGGCAAGGCCGGTTACGAGATGGTCCGCGCCGACGACGAGAAGGCCACGAACCCCGGCGACAAGATGAAGGAACTTTTCAACAAGTTCTCGCCCTGCCTGGTCCTGATCGACGAATGGGTGGCCTATGCCCGGCAGCTTCACGAGGGCAGCGTGCTTCCGGCTGGGACCTTTGACACGCAGTTCACGTTTGCCCAAGCCCTCAGCGAGGCGGCCAAGGCGGCCAAGAAGACGTTGCTGGTGGTCAGCATCCCAGCGTCGGACAACGAGATCGGCGGCGAATGGGGCCAACGCGCCCTGGCCCGGCTCAAGAACGCCATCGGCCGCGTCGAATCGAGCTGGCGTCCGGCAAGCCCGGACGAGGGATTCGAAATCGTGCGCCGCCGTCTGTTCGAACCGCTACTCGACAAGCAGGCCTTCGTGGCGCGTGACGCCGTCGCCCGCGCCTTCGTGGAGATGTACGGTTCGCAGCACAATGAGTTTCCCTCCGAATGCCGCGAGGCCGAGTACGAACGGCGGATCAAGCTGGCCTATCCGATCCACCCGGAACTCTTCGACCGCCTGTACAACGACTGGTCCACGTTGGACAAGTTCCAGCGCACGCGCGGCGTGCTACGGCTGATGGCGGCGGTGATCCATTCCCTGTGGGAGCGCAACGACGGCAACCTGCTCATCATGCCGGCGACGATTCCCATCGACGACCCGGGGGTTCAGTTCGAGCTGACCCGCTATCTCGACGATCAGTGGACGCCGGTGATCGCCAAGGACGTGGACGGGGAACACTCCCTGCCGCTCAGGCTCGACCGGGATGCACCCAATCTCGGTCGCTATTCGGCCTGCCGCCGCGTGGCGCGAACGATCTACGTGGGGTCCGCCCCCACCCAACGGGCCGCCAACCGAGGCATCGACGACCGGCAGGTCAAGCTGGGCTGCGTGCAGCCGGGCGAGACCGTGGCGACGTTCGGCGACGCGATCCGGCGGCTCACGGACCGGGCGACCTACTTGTACGTCGATGGCAGCCGGTACTGGTATTCGACCCAGCCCACGGTCACGCGCTTGGCCGAGGACCGGGCGAACCAGCTCCAGGAGCACGATGTGCAGGATGAGATCGTTCGCCGACTGCGGGATGAAGCACGGAGCCGAGGCGATTTTCAGCGCGTGCATGCCTGCGTGACCGCCAGCGACATCCCCGACGAGCACGAGGCCCGCCTGGTTGTTCTCGGGCCGGAGCACGCCCACAGCAAGAGCCAGGCAGACAGCGCCGCGAGGACGGAGGCGCAGGCCATCCTCGATCATCGTGGCAACAGCCCCCGGTCGTACAAGAACACACTGGTGTTCCTGGCGGGTGACGCGAGTCGCCTCAAGGACCTCCAGACCGCCATCCGGCAGTTCCTGTCATGGAAGTCCATCTGGGACGAGCGGGAACAACTCAATCTTGATCCGTTCCAGTCGAAGCAAGCGGATACGAAGCGCAAGAACGCGGACGACACGGTAAGCGTTCGCATACCGGAGTCCTATCAATGGCTTCTTGTGCCGAATCAGCCGGACCCCAAGGGATCGCTCGAATGGACTGAAATCCGGTTACAGGGCTCGGACTCCCTGGCGCTGCGTGCCTCGAAGAAACTGAAAGGCGAGGAGATGCTTCTCGTCCAGATGGGCGGAGTGCGACTGCGCCTTGAGCTCGACCGGGTGCCGCTATGGCGCGGAAACGACGTACCCGTGAAGCAACTTGTCGAGGACTTCGCAACCTATCTGTACCTTCCCCGCTTGCGCGATTCGGATGTCCTGATCGCAGCCATTCGGGAAGGGGTAACGCTGTTGACATGGCAATCGGAGACATTTGCCTATGCGCAGTCCAAGGATGCCGACGGCCGTTATCTGGGGCTCGTGGGTGGCGGCGCGGCCGCCGTTCAGTGTGAGGGCGGGTCGCTTGTCGTGAAGCCGGACTTGGCAGCCGCGCAGCAACGTCACGACGCCGAAGCTGCCAAGGCGAGGGCCGGAGACGGCTCAGAAACGGGCGCGGGAACCGAGCGCACCGGGGAACAGGGAGAGACGACTGGGACGGATACAACGGGTGGAACCGATACGGGGACGCCTCCGCATCCGGTCGCAGCCAGCTACCGACGGTTCCACGGGGCGGTACAGCTTGACTCGCTGCGAGTCGGCCGGGATGCCAGCCGCATCGCCGACGAAGTCATTCAGCATCTGTCGAAGCATGTCGGAGCCAATGTCGAGGTGACGTTGGAAATCCAGGCCGAGCTGCCGGACGGGGCGACAGAGAAGACAATTCGTGACGTCACCGAGAACTGCCGCACGCTGCGCTTCGACACGTTCGGGTTCGAGGAAGCGTAGATGGGCCATGTGCGACTAGGCAATCTGCCGCAAACTCGAAGGCAATGTCCTTGTGGGCAAAGGTGCCACCGTAACGGCCGGGTTTCGAAAGCAAACCGACCGCGCCGGTAACCTGCACCCATTGGCGCGGCGTCAGAACAAAGCTGTTCAGGCCGGCCCGGTTTCTAAACCCCTCGAATTCGATGGGTTTAAAATCGGGGTTGTTCAGGCGCTCCCACGTCCCGAGAAACTCTATGGTATTACGATTGCGCAGCCAGTTCTGGATGATGTAGTCGGTTCGCTCTGGGTCCCGATGTCGCGCCATATCCGTCAGAGAGATGTAGTCCTCCTCTCGTTGGGCCATGACCGTGACAGGCGTCCCTTGGACTGTGACCGTTGCTTTGCGTGCTTTTCCCATACTTCTCTTCCCTTCACCTGAGAAACCCGTCGAATTCGACGGGTTTGGGGCGAACAGGCGCCCCTATGCCGCAAACTGATTCAGTGAGACGTAATCCTTGACGTACTCGGGTATCACGTCGCGCCACTGATCGAGCGCCTTCAGGTCGCCGAGCGAGACCTTGGGATTGTCGGCCAGCCGGCCGAACTCTCGTGAGTCGACAATAGCGCGAACACTCCCGTCCGTGACGTATGCCTTGAAAAACTGGCGGATGACGCCGATGTGATCCGCGTCGGGTTTGTGGATCGAAACGAACTTCGCCAGCTCTTCTTCCAGTAGTTCATCCTTGGTCTTGATGACGGCAGGCGCGGTAAGCGTCTTCCCCGTGCCCTAGGAATCCTCGCTTATTTGAGGGCTGGAACGGCGGCCACTGCACGAGCTGCAGGCGCTGCAACACGATCGTCGGCGCCCAGCCGTTCCCTCCCGTTTTGGGCATATCCCGAAGGGTTCATTTCGGCATCCTGTCCGCGTTGAGGCCGGCTCGCGCGTCTCCGGCAAACAATTGCAGATCATCCCAATAGAACTGAAGAGCGCCGCCGCGATCTCGTATGTGGTCAGTCAAGCGATTGTCGGTATACATCTTCAACGGATCAATGGCCTGGAAACCGTCCGTATACGTAGCCCGGGTATGCTGCGTCCAGTCGGTGACGTCGAGAACTGCTTGCCCCGGGCCGCCCTGACGGGTCATGGAGAGCACAAAACGCCCGGTCTTCTCATTACCTTCCTTCAAATAGTATTCCAGTTCGAACCATTCCCCGATCGGAACGGGAACCGTCGAAGTCTGCCGCCACAGGGTGGTCTTTTTCATTCTTGTTCTTGCCGTGGGATATCCCCGGGAATCCACTTCCATGTCTTGCGCATTGGCGCTGAAATAGAATTCATCAACCTTTCCCGCCGCCGTCTTTCTGATTCCGGCCGTTACCCGAAAAGGGTACCTGGTATTCCCCCACGGCTCGTTGTTCCAGAATTCCGCGATGGTCAGCCAGTTGAAAGCCTCTTCATAGTCTTTCAACAGATTGAAATCGGGATGAATCCACATTTTGATTCGATAGGTGAACTCAGACCCGACAATTCCGTCTGCCACATTCACTTGCACGCGTGTCTTGTGAGCCAGGCTTTTCCTGGCATAAAAGGACAAAACATGGTTGTCCGTTCCCGGCTCCTTGATGATCCGTCCGCGAATATCCTCCGACATGCCGACCTCATAGGCAATCAAACTTCCCGGAAGTTTGTCCCAGTCATTGGGGGGCGAAACTGAATGATCGATTCCGATGATCTTGTCCCTTTTCTGATCCATATTGACGACGCGGGTCCCAGGCTCAAAACCGGAGTTGAAAAGCAATCTGGCGCCCGGAAAAGGCGCGTTGTTCTTGGGGGGCGCCGTTGCGTTTCGTGTCACGCTCGTGTCGCCACCTTCAAGCGCGGCTCCCGCGCTCGCGCGGCAATCGCCGACGAAGCGAAACGAAGAGGTCACGGGCAACCCGGTCACAATCAGCACCGTCAGAACCGTTATCGCGAACAACCGCTCAACCCGTCGCATCTTCATAACGGACCTCCTGCCCATGTTGACAATATGTTGTGCGAGAGTATTGCATATGCCGCCAAGAACCTCCATTGCACATTACGCACGATCGTCCATCACCGCCTCTTTCGTCCATGGACAGGCGGCGCGACACGGGCTACGATGACCAGGCTGGCTTGAGAGGCGTGGCCCTGAGCCGAAACGCGAGGAGGGGAAGATGCGTGTATCGCTGGTGAGAGACCTTGCGGCGGTGGCGGCCGCGCTTATGCTGGGCGCGATCGTGACGCCGGCCCGTTGCTCGGGCCAGAACGCGAATCCCTGGGCCACGCCCACGCGCTATGCCGACCTGGTCTACGGCAGGGAAGGCCGGCGCAACCGCCTGATCACGACGCTGCCCGGCGACATTCCGGCGGACAACGCGCCGGCCCAGGCCGGCTACCTCGATGTCACGCTCTACGGGGCCGACCCCACGGGACGCGCCGACGCAACCGCGGCGATTCAGAAGGCGGTGGACACCGCCTATCGCCATCATCTGGTGTGTTTCTTCCCGGCCGGCGAGTACCTCGTGTCGGACACCATCACGGGCATGCGGCATGTCTACTCGAACACCAACTATCGGGCGGACGGCCCGAAGAGGAAGGATGGCGGTCATCCGGAGGGAAGAGGGCCGCACCGGTCCGCGCATGGCCCATGGGGGCACATGCTGATCGGCTCGACACGCGGCAAGCGGCCGCTGCTGCGGCTGGCGCCGAGCGCGCCGGGCTTTGCGGACCCGCAAGCGCCCAAGCCGGTGGTCCGTATCTTCAGTCAGGGTGACGGGCGGCCCTATCTTGGCCCCGGCGGCTCGGACAACCCGAAACACCAGCAGGGCGACATTTCCTTCAACCAGATCTTCCGGGGCATCGATATCTCGACCGGCGGGAATCCCGGCGCGATCGGGATCGCGCATTGGTCCTGCCAGGGCTCCCTGATCGAGAACACGGCCATTGACGCGCGCGGTTCGTTCGCCGGCGTGTCGAGCCCGCCGGGCTACGGCGGGTACAGCGCGGACATCGAGGTGCGCGGCGGCCGATACGGCATCCACCTGGCACAACAGACTTTCAACAGCATGTTGGCGGGGGTGCGTCTGATCGGACAGGACGAGGCTGCGATCTACAGCCGCGCCGGCTGGGGCACCGCGGTCGTGGGCTTCCATATCGTCAAAGACTCGGGTGTGGCGATCGATACGGGCCGCGGCATCTGGGGTGACGGGCGCGGCTCAATGATGCTCTATGACGGCATCATCGAGATGCGGGCGGGCGAAACGGCATTCCGGAACGCGGAGCGGTGCACCGCCTACCTGCGCAACGTCTACGTGAAAGGGGCTGCCACCCTCGTCGAGAGCGGCGCCGAGTCCGAGGCGGGCGGCGCCGGCTGGCTCCGCATCCGCGAATATGCCGTCAACGCGGAGAATTCCCTGAGCCGTATCGACGGAAGACCGACCCCGAAGACCGTGTTCCAGAGTGAGAAGGCCGAACCGCCGCCGGACCTGGTTGCGCGCCACGTCTTTCGGCCGCCGTCCTTCGAGGACCCCGACGCGGTGAATCTTCGAGCGCTCGGCGCCAAGGGCGACGGCACGACCGACGACACGGCGGTCTTCGAAGCGGCCATCGCGCGGCACCAGAAGATCTTCGTGCCGAAGGGGACGTATGTCATACGGCGCACCTTGGAACTGGGGCCGCGGACCACGCTGTTCGGGGTTGCCCTGCAACGCAGCGTTATCCAGCCGGACTCCGCCGTATGGAAAGCGCCGACCGAACAGACCCTCGTGCGCACGGCGAACGAGGCCGGCGCCCGCACGGTGCTTTCCGGCCTGACGCTCGCCGCGCCGATCGCGGCCGGCGAGGGCGCATGGAACTGCCTGCACTGGCGCGCCGGCCGCGCCTCCGTCGTGCATGCCGTCAGTATCAAACCGATCGGCTGGATTCCCAAAGGCGCCGCCGCCCCCGCGCACGATTGCCGCAGCGTCCTGGTCAGCCACCACGGCGGCGGGCGCTGGTACGGCGTGCAGACCCTGGGCGAACATCAGCGTTCCTCGCATCCGGCCTACCGTGTCTTTCTTGCGCACGGCACGCGGGAGCCGCTGACGATCTACATGCACGACATCGAGCGCGTCGCGGTCGACCCCATGAGCGAGCTGCGCGATGCCCGCAATGTCCGCATCTTCAACACCACGACGGAACACAAGCCCTACTCGGTGCGCGTCGTGAACTCGAAGAACATCTTCTTCGGCGTCTACCAGGCGGACAACCAGGCGGTGCATCTGGTGGATAGCGACGACGTCTGCATCGGGTGCGCCACGCCGTCAAGATTCTCGGGCCGAAGACGCAGACCTGGGTCTCTCTGCCTGATCCGCGAGGACTATGCCGGCCAACACTTCGAACACGACAGCCACGCGGCGGTCTGCAAACGCGGCGAGCTGGACGATGCGGCGATGTGGAGTGAAGGCAGATGAGAGAACGTAACGCAGGGGGAAGCTCAGATTCGTGTCGAGGCGCCTTCCGCTCCGGCTTAGGGTTCGCGCAGAAATAGATTCGCATTTTGGGCGTCGAGGCGCGTGGCTGGCAAGGCGCGAAAACGAAGGAATATTCCCGATATTTTGCGTTTTCGCAACGCCGCCAGCCGCGATGCATCGGCGTCCAAAATGTGAAGTTATTTTTGCGTGGGCCCTTAGCGTTTCGACGGCATGCGGCTGCCCTGTTGCTGACGTGGGCGACGGCAGGCGCGTCGGTTGCCCAGCGCGATGTGACGGCTCTCATCGAGCGGCTGGGCAACCCGTTCGCGATGCGGTATCGGGCCGGCGACGCGGTCTATCGCCGCAATGTGTGGGACATGCAGGTCTTCGGCGGCCGCGTCTATCTTGGCCACGGCAACAGCTCCAATGTCGGGCCGGCCCCGCACGGCGGCCCCATCGACCTGTGGGTGTACGATCCGGCCGAATTCGGGTTCGCCTCCGAGTACCTGGTCCGGGAAGAACAGCTTGATGTGTTCCGGCCCATCGGGGGCATGCTCCACATTCCCGGCCATGATCCGCTCGAATCCTGGGACTACGGCAACTTCTACCGTCTCGAAACCAACGGGTGGCGCCAGCATCGCACGATTCCCAATGCGATCCACTGCTACGACATCTACGGCTGGAGCAACCGGTTGTGGACCGCGCTGGGCACGGAGAGTGGCGCCAGGGTGGGCCGCTCCGCCGACGATGGCGACACGTGGACAAGTCTCTCGGCGGGCAGCAGCCGCGCGTTCTCGCTGTTCGAGCTCGGCTCGTCGCTTTATGCATGCAGCTACTACAATCGTATCTACGAGTACAACGGCACGGCCTTCACGCAGTGCAGCGGAATCAACTTCTTTCCTGACAGTGGGTCGCACTCGATTCCGCTGGTGACCCGTTCGCGGAAATTCCTGGGCCGACTCGTCTACATCGGAGGCGACAGGGTAAACGACCACCAGTGGGTACCGTTTGGTTTGTTCACGGCGGCGCGGGTCGACCAGGCGCAAAAGGTCACCTTGCCCAATGCGGGCCTGCCCTGGGATATCCTGGTCGAGGATGGGTTCTGTTATATCCTGACCTCGCTCGAGCCGGCGGGCGGCCCCGGGAGCGGGGCCTACACGAACACCGTCCTGCGATCCGGCGATCTCGAGACGTGGGAGGAACTGTTCTGTTTCCATACTCCGACCTTCGCCCGATCCTTCGAGCGGCATGACGGCGATTTCTATTTCGGGCTGGGCTGCAATGAGGATTGGATCCCCGCGGAAACGGGTGACATCCTGAAGCTGGCCAGGCAGCATACGGATGCCGGCTCGCCGACGCTGGCGCTGACGGCGCCGGCTGACGGCGTCGCACTGGTGGCGTCGGCGCACATTCTGCTGCATGCCGACGCGGCGGGCACAAACGGCAGCGAGGTTGCGCGCGTGGAGTTCTTCGGCGGTTCTTCGAAGATCGGGGAGGCGACCCAGGTTCCGTTCGAAGCGGTATGGGATTGCTCGGCTGAGGGCCGGCACGCGGTCTGGGCGGTCGCCACGGATGAGCAAGGGAGGCAGGCTGTCTCGGAGCCGGCGCGCGTCCACGTGTTTGCGGCCGGTACCCGGTCTGTGGCCTGTAACGATCTGGCCTGGTTTGCGGGGCAACCGAACGCGAGGATAACGGCCTACACCACGCCGAGCGCCGGAACGCAGACCAACCACGGCCCACTCGTGGACTTTCTGACCGGGTCTCCTCTTGCCGCCACGCTGTCCGTTGAAGGCGGCGGCGGCATCCAGGCGGATCAGGGTGCGCACCCGGCCCTGGGCACGGACGCGCACACGGTATTCGACGGCATCGTCGATTGTGCCGGTGTGATTTCGTATGACGAGCACGACCTGGTGCTGCGGTTCTCAGGCCTTGCAGCGGACCTGCTCTACGAACTGGTCCTGTACAGCGACCGCGCGGGCGCCTCCTACATCGATGCGAACGCGCGCTATCACTACAGCACACTCTCCAACGCCGCGGCCTTCGTCAACGCGGCCGGCAGCGGTGTCCGCATCGAGACCAACGCGGCGCCGGCCGATACGGCGGTCTACAACGCCGGCTGGAACGCCATCGGCGGACTTGTCAGCCGATTCAAGGCTATCCAGCCTGTACCGGGCTCGGACCTTGTCCTGACCCTGAAGCGGGATGCCGGGCAGGCCTTCTACCCGTACGCCAACGCCCTTATGTTGCGAGGCTACACGCCAACCGCAACGCAGACGCTTGTGGCGGCCGGCTCCGCATGGCGATTTCGAAAGGGCACGGCCGAGGCTTCAACGCCGCCAACGGCCTGGCGCGGCGGCGGTTACGCCGATATCGCAGGGACCGGCGCCCCATTCCGCCATACCAACACCGTAGAGACCGGAACTTGCTGCTACCGCGCCCGCGTCTGGTTGACGGACTAAGGCCGGCTCTGTCAGGCGCCGTCGCTTGCGCGGGCGTGGCAGTCGGCAGGAGGCCGTGCTTTGCGGTGCCGGCGCGGCGCGATCCGCCGGGTTTCTGGCGCTCAGTGCGGCTCTTTCCTTGTGTTTCCCTTCCTTTTCTGCTACCCATTCTTGGTCCTACGCTCGGTTTCACGAGCCATTGAGGTGACGACCATCTCGCATGATGACCGCTGGCTGTCGGCGCACGAAATCGCAGCCCATATTGGCGTGAAGCAGGAGACTGTCTACAGGTAGATTGCCAGGAAGGGGCTCCCCGCCCACAAGGTCGGAAGGCTCTGGAAGTTCAGAAGAGACGAAGTGGACAAATGGATACGGTCCGGCGGCGCGAGCGGACCGGACGATGAGGCAGAGGACGACCCGAATGGTTCGACTTGAGGACATCAGGAAGGACAGCGTTCTTCAGGGCATTGCCCCGGGAACAGTCGTCAAGATTGTCACGGTGGAGAGCATCGGCGACGACGCCCTGACCGTGTACTATCGCGATGCCCACGGCAAACTGGCGGAGCGGATGCTGTTCCGTACTGACGAGGCGAGTCTCGAAACGGTCGAGAAAGGCCGCCCTTGGAGCTTCGACAGTCCCGGCGCCGATTTCAAACTCGCCGCCTTGAACCAACCCGAGCGATTCGTTCTGGCGGTCGTGCTCGTGGACGGCGATGCCGCCGAAACGCTGCGGTCCATACGGCAACCCTTTGACCAGGAGCCGGGATTCGGTGTCACCAGCATCAATTTCAACCTGAAAGAACTTCTCACACGGGCAGAAACGCCCGCGAAACACGCGAAAGCACGCGAAAAGCAATGAAGCTGAGAGTATTCGTTAGCTCTGTTCAGAAGGAACTGGAGGTCGAGCGCGTAGCGATAGCCGCGTCTGTGTCGGCTGACCGTCTGCTCGGCGATTTCTGCGAGATCGTCCTGTACGAAAAGGAACCTCTGTCCGGTCGGCGCGTCGCAACGCCGTATCTGGAGTGTCTTGAATCATGCCAGATATATCTGCTGCTCATGGACAGGCAGTATTCAGGAGGCCCGGCGGGCGCTCTCTCCGCCACGCATGAAGAATACCGGCATGCGGTGAAGCGAAACATGCCCGTTATGGTCTTCGTGCGAGGACAGCGCGACAAGGACAAGGAGCGCGAGAAGGAGACGCAGAAGTTCTTCGCCGAGATCAAGAAGGACAACAACACGTACAAGCGCTTCCACGATAGAGTTGACCTCCTGCCTGAAGTGACGCGTGGTCTTGAACGTATTCTCGAAGAATCTTTCGACATCGGGATCAAGCGTGACGCGGCCAAGCGGGCCGAGGAGATTGGGAAAGCCTCTTCTTTCGAACAACAGGTGCTCAATGTTGCAGCCGACGCCCTGGCCCTTGACGTGGGGCAACAGTGGCTGACCGCAATAAAGGAGATCGGTGAGGGAGAGAATCCCGCGAAGCCGACGCTCCTCAACATGCTCCGCGAAAAGGGGCTCGTCCGAAAGGAACAGAAGCACGGCTACCAGGCCATGGCCTCGGGTCTGCTCTTCCTTGGGAAGGACCCCGCGTCCATGTTCCCCCAGTGCCGCGTGCTGGCCGACGCATACTCGGGTACTGAACCGGATGCGAATCCCCGGGACCAGGATACGCTATCCTCTCCTGCTCCCACCACCGTCGAACGCGTGGTGGACTTCGTCATGCAGAACACCCGCCACCCCATCCGGGTCGTGGGAATTCGGCGCGTCAAATTGGACGAGTATCCCCGTGAAGTTATCCGCGAGGCGATTGTCAACGCGATAGCGCACCGCGACTACGAAGACGCTGCGCGCCCGATTTACGTGAAGGTGTTTTTCGATCGCGTCGAGATTCTGAGTCCCGGTGACCTGCTGCCGCCTTTGACCGTCAACAAGCTGCTCAAGGGCCGCTATGAGCCTTGTTCGAGGAATCCGACGCTGGCGCAGTATCTCGGCCATCTGCGCCTCATGGAACAACGCGGCAGCGGAATGCGCCGGATGCATGACGCCATGCTTGACCACGGTCTGGATGCCCCCGAATACGGTCTGCGTGATGGGTATTTCACCGTCGTGCTGCGTGGCCCTGGCGACAACATCAAGCAGCTTCGCCCGGGGCAACAGACGGCCGTGGTGCCGGCGAGCATCGAAGAGCAACTGACAGAGAAGCACAAGGCCATCCTCGCCGAGGCGGCTGCGACAGGCAGTGTGACTCGGGCTTGGTGCATGAGTAACCTCGGAGTCGGGCACGATACGGCCAGTCGCCTCCTTCGGGAACTTGTGGATCTCCGGCTTGTCGTCAGGCGGGGTGGCGGCCGGACGACCCGATATGAACCGTGCACGAAGGGGGCATCAGATGCCGACTAATCGTCCGATATTCGTCCGATGGTTTCCCGTAAACGTCCGACGGAGGGCACTGCCGGATTCATCCGAAAAACGTCCGACACTTCTCGGGATTCGTCCGCCGGCGACAACCGTTGCCCAGATGCCTACCCGGAAGAATGACCGCTCCGACTACCCTCACGGGAGAGCCCCATGGGCTCTTGTCATCGGAGCGGAACCTTTTTCCGTTTCAGGAACCCACCGTCATCCTGAGAGGGATACCCCTCAACGACATGGAGTCATGTTTCAGATGGGGCAGGCTCAGGGAGAGAGTCGCATGGCAATTGTGCGTCGTCAAGAGCTCGCCGCGACTCCGGCACGATGGAAAACAAGGTGTTGAGTATGGACTATCCGAAAAAACTGATCGAAGTGGCGTTGCCGCTGGATGACATCAATGCCGAAGCGGCGCGCGAGAAGTCCATCCGGCACGGCCACCCCTCGACGCTTCATCTCCGGTGGGCGCGACGGCCGCGCAGAACGTGTTTGACATCGGATGGCGAGAGCCGCCAAGGCGGCCGGACAATCGCCCGGCGCATCGCCGCTCGGCGCACCCACCCCAAGAGTATCGCGCCGTTCCCCGCTCGTTGTCCGCGGAAAAGTCGCCATGCCGCATGGTTGACGCGGATATTGCGCGTGAATATTACATGTGTTGCCAAGAACGTCCATTGCGCGTCCCGGTGCGGTGTCGCTATTAGAGACGGTGAGGGCACGGCGCTCCACACGCGGTCTCGCTTATTGGTGTTCAACACCCGTTGGCGCGCGCCCTTCGTGTTGAATTACATGTTGTGGATGCGTCCGCTATCGTGAGTGTGAGGGAGGCGACACGTGAGAGCACTGAAGACAGTCGCGGTTGCGCTGCTGGCGGCGTGGTCCGTCGCCGCGTCGGGCGCCGACGAGGCTAGCGTGCCGGTCAAGCCGCTGATCACGAAGCTGAAACCGCTCTATCCGGCGACGCCGGTCGTGGTTGACGGGCGGGCGCGCGCATTCGTCGCCATCCCTTCCGACACGGCGTTCCTGGGGATCGCGCGGGAACTGCAGGCCGCCGTCCGGCGGCGGTCCGGCGCCGCGCTCCCGATCGAGCGCGCCGGCGCGATCGTGGATGCGAACTGGACGGTCGACCACAAGCGGATCGACGGCCGCACGATCGTGGCGCTCGGGAACGTGAACAACAACCCGGTTCTCGCGCGGCTCTACGGGGAGGACTACGTCGCAGCGGACTCCATCTATCCGGGGGCCGGCGGCCACGTGGTGCGGACGGTGCACGACCCGTGGGCGACGGGTGTGAACGTGCTGGTGCTGGCCGGGTCCGATGCGGCGGGCGTGAAGAAGGCGATCTCGGTGCTGCTGGACCGGCACTTCTCCGGCTCGGGCCGGGACCTGGTCCTGAAACAGCCGGTCGTCGACGTGGTCTTCGAGAAGAAGGCGTATCCGTTCTTTCCCGATGAGACGAAAGCGAGCTATTCCAAGCGTCAGCACCAGTACCGGACCGTCGAGGCGTACATGGAAGAGTACCCGCTGGACCCGGCCGTGCCGGCCAAGACGAACGGGACCTCCGGTTCCGTCACCGGTTTCCTCAACAGTATCGGCGAGACCTATTTCCGGACGGGCGAGCAGAAGCTGCTCGAGCTGATGCGCTACCGCATGGACAAGTACCGGGCGGCGCTGAACCGCGTCGTGATCCCGGAACACAAGAACATGAGCGCGCGCACGGCCACGCACGTGCACGGGTGGGACCTGGTCGAGGAACTGCCGATCTGGACGGACGACGAACGGCTCGCGGTGGCCAACGCGCTGTTGACCGACGCGCTGGCCGGCCATGAGCGGTGTGGATTCCAGCACGCGGTCAAGGAAGGGTACGTTCAGAAGCTCGAGGAGAACCACGGCACGTTCTCCGCGCAGCGTTCGTACGCGGGCAACCACTACTTCCACAAGTACTACCGGCGCCCGGACACGGAATACTGGATGAAATGCGCCGATGCCGTCTTCTCCGCGCAGGCGAGCACGTTCCAGATTCTGGAAGACGCGGCCGGCTACCTGTGGTACGCGCCGCACTCGACGGTGCAATACGCGTTCGAGAGCGGGGACCTGACCTACCTGACCCGGGGCGTGGCGTACCATCACGCCAAGAGCATGGCGATGGCGTGCATCAACAACCTGGGCTTGAGCGCCGGGTTCGGCGACTCGCCCGGCCTGACGATCTGGGCGGCGTACGAATACCTGGCCCCCGTCGCCTGGTTCCACCGGTGCCCGTACCTGAGCTGGATCGTGCGGCGCAAGCTGCCAAGATCGACCGGCGGCCGCGTATTCTCGAATCATATGGTGTTCGACCTGGACGTGGAGCCGAAGGAACCGGTCGAGTGGACCGGAGTCCAGAGCATCCCGCTCTATGAGAACCCGCTCGGCAAAGAACGCAGGAGCATGACGAAGGTGTTCGCGCCCAAAGAGGAAGTGGCGCCGGACCTGTTCAATAAGATCGTGTTCCGCGAGAACTGGGCCGAGTCCGGACAGTACCTGCTGCTCGACGGCGCGGGTGTGTGGGGCGACGCGCCGGGCCCGCACGGTCACAAGCATAACGACGTCAACGCGATCATCAACTTCACGGACGAGGGCCGGATGTGGCTGGTCGATCACACGTACGAAGCGCGCGCGTTTCAGGAGCATAGCGGCGTCGAGCTGCTGCGCGAAGGCGCGAGCACGCATCCCGAACGCGCGCTCGCCAGGCTGCTGGCGCGCGAGGACGGCCGGGAATACGGCCTGTCGAAAACCCGGCTGGGCGGCTGGACACGCTCGATCTTCTGGAAGAAGGGCCGGTACTTCCTGGTGCTGGACGAGACGGCGGCGAGCAAGGACGGCGACTACGTGGCGCGCTGTTCGTTCAAGGGGCTGGGCGAGGACGAGCTGGTCGGCCGGGAGCTGCGTCTGAGCCAGAAGGGCGCGTTTTGCCGTATCGTCTCGGATGGGAGCGCGCGATTGCTGGTCGAGCGCGAAGAGTTCCAGAACAGCGGCGGCTGGCCGCGCGAGTATCCGCATGCGGAGCCGGTGGCGAAGTTCTTCCGCCAGGACAAGGTTCGAACGCTGAAGGGCGGCGAATCCGTCACGTTCATGAACCTGCTCTACGCGTACGGGCCCGAATCGGAAGCGGGCGCTGTAACGATGACTCCCGTGTCCCATACGTGTGCGCGCGTGACGGACCGCGGCGAATCCGTGCTGTTCGGGACAGGGCGTGTCCCCGGCACGGACAAGGATGCGGAGATTTTCGTCGTGGCGCCCGGGTACGTGCACGCGCCCGGCACGGGGCTGGACGCGGGGGCGGCGGCCCGCATTCTGGCCGTGGCCACGAGCGGGGCCGGGTCGGCGGGACGCGCCCCATCGGGCGCGCAGTCCGGTCAGGGCACGATCCGGGGCCTGATACCCCGGCAGCGCAAATTGGGCGCCGCGCTGGATGCGTTGCGCGTGTGCGACCTGGACGGCGACGGCCGACCGGAATGGCTGGCCGGCGAGTCCGACGGCCTGGCCCTGTACGACGCGAGCGGCACGCGCCGCTGGCTGGCGCCGGCGGGCGCCAGGGTACGCGCCATGGACGTGGGCGACCTGAACGGGGATGGGCGCCTGGAGATCGCGTTCGGGTCCGACGACCGGAAGGTGCGCGTGGTTGCTTCTGACGGCCAATTGATGTGGGACTACGCGTGCAAAGAGTCCGCCCCGGGCAGGCACGCGCCGCCGCTGGTGGACGCCGTGCGGATCGCCGACCTGGACCATGACGGCAAGCAGGAGGTGGTCGCGATCGGGAACTGGGTGCATGTCCTCAACCATGACGGGCGCCTGCGCTGGGAACAGTACATGAAGTTCGGGCGCGGCCGCATCAGCGGCGACGCGACGTGCGTGGACGTCGCGGACATCGACGGTGACGGCAAGAAGGAGGTGCTGGTCGGGTTCCTGACCAGCTACAGCGTCATGCGCGCCATGGACCACCGCGGCACGATCGTGGCGCCGCGCAGTTTCCTCGAACACATGCATGCCGGGTTCTACGTCGCGCCGCCGCGCGAGTGCGCGATCCTGGACCTGTTCGGATCGGGCGGCGAATCGAAGCAGCTCGTCTGCCTGTCCAAGGGCAAGCTGGCCCTCTTCCTGGCGGACCAGGACCACAAGACGGAACGGGCCGGCGCCGGCCAGATCGATAGCCCATGCCTGACCCTGTCGCACTGGCAGCCGTCCCCGACGAACGCAACGATTCTGGTTGTCGCCAACGAGGCGTACGGCGTGGCCGCGTATCGCCCGTACCCGAAGGGCCGTTCCATCCGCACCGATCGGTTGTGGTACCGGACCCTGCCGTCGCAGCCGGCCCGCGTGCTGTGCACGGATCTCGACAAGGACGGCAAGGGCGACGTGGTGGTGGGGACCGAAACCGGCGACCTGTACTGGCTGGACCTGGCCACGGGCGCGGACAAGGGTTGCGCCGAGCTGCGCGGCGCGCCGGTCGTGACGTTGGCGCCGGGACCGGCGGGCATGGGTGTCATCGTCGGGAAGCGTGACGGGACGGTTGTGGAGCTGACAGCGCCACGCTGAAACGCAAGGAGATATCGATGAAGGGATTGCCGGCCCTCACCCTGATCGTTTTGTGTCGTGCCGCATCCGCGCTCGCCGCCGTCTGCTGCGTGGCGCCAAGGCCAGGGCGTGAGCTTCCCCTATGCCGGCACGGCCCCCGACATCGGCGCGCATGAGTACCGGTGACAGGTTGTGTTCGCCTGATCCCAAGTCAGCCTTGTCCGGCTCCCGCTGCCACGCGCCAGCATCACAGCAGTTCTCATTTTGAGATCACCTTCGTGGTCGGGGTGGAACCCAACCCTCCACACGGGATCGAAATGGGCCGCCTTGGACACTGGAGGGACGGCTTCCACGCCGTCCCCTCTCGAATGGCTGATCATAATGCGGATTGCCACCCACTCGTCTTTGACCCTTGACACAAAATCCGTGTAACACTAAAATCGTGTAGCATGAAAAATGTGACCATAACGTTGCCGGAAGATGTCGCGAAGTGGGCGCGCGTTTGGGCGGCGCAACATGAACGAAGCCTGTCGCGCATGATCGCCGAAATGCTTGGACTCCAGATGCAACGCGAAGAGGGCTATGAGACGGCGATGAATTCGTTCTTGAGTCGCGAACCCAAACGGCTCAAATCGCGGGGCACGGCCTACCCGAGCCGTGATGAATTGCATGACCGAGACACATTTCGTTGACAGCAACCTGCTGGTGTACTGGCGCGATGCGTCCGAGCCCGGCAAGCAGCCCAGGGCGCGGGAATGGCTTGCGTACTTGTGGGCGGCGCGGAAAGGCCGGCTCAGTGTCCAGGTATTGAACGAGTTCTACGTCACCGTAACACACAAGTTGACTCCGGGCATGTCGCGGGACGAGGCGTGGAGCGACATGCAGGCGTTCCTTGCCTGGAAACCGCAGCCCATCGACGAGGACCTGCTGGTGCGGGGGCGCGCGGTACAGCAACGATTCCAATTCGCGTGGTGGGATTCGTTGATTGTTGCCGCGGCCCAGGCACTTGGCTGCCGGTACCTTCTCACCGAAGATCTTCAAGACGGCCAGGATCTGGACGGTGTGATCGTGATGGATCCCTTCTCCCATGCGCCAAGCGAACGCTGAATCGAGTGTCTTGTGCTTCGGGTCGCCGGGCAGCCATTTGAGAACACGGAGTTGTCCGCCGTCATTAGCATCGTGTGCCACGCCGCAGCGGTTGCTGAACATCTGAGCCGTCGCGTCGAGCGGTCTCGGGCCCTCGGCCATGACCAGTTCAAGGGTCGTTGATGCGTGGTCCCAGCCGGGACTGAGCCGCGCTAGTCCACGAAATCGAGTTTCCCGAAAACAAGCCCGCGGTGGAATCCGATCTCGGTGCTGACGTACGGGCTCCAGGTCTGATAGGCGGCCTGGCCCATCGTCTGACCTTTCTTGACGCGCTTGCGGAGGATGCTGCCCGCCCAAGTCTGACCGGCTTTTGGCGGGGGATTCGAAAAACTGGCGAACGGCACGGCGATCTCGACGATGTACCGGTCGGGATGCTCCTTGACCGTGCCCTTGAAGTTCGAGTTCCAGTTCTTGTGCGAGAGCCCCTTGCCGCCGTCGAACCAAGTCCCCTTGCTGTTGAGGATCAGTTGGTAGTGCGAGCGGCCGGTGTTGGCCGGGTCCCAGAACAGTTCGACGCCGTTGTTGCGCCAGACCGAGGAGCGGTCGTTGACGGTCTCGTCGGCCAGCATCGCGTCGAGTTCGGGCTCGATGCACTCGATGGCCATGTACAGGTTCGCGTCGTCCCACAGCGCGCGTACGGTTGTCGGGTGCTCGGGTTTCTCGCGGGTGTCCATGACCACAAAGCCGGCCGGCGTCGCCGCCTGCCAGGCCGGATCGTCGAGCGTGCCGTCCAGCTTCGGCGGCATGGCGGTGCGCTTGACCTTGAGCCGGATTTTCTCGACGTCGGCGACGAGCCGTTCGAATTCGGCGCGGCCCTCCATCTGCGTATCGAACACGTTGCGCTTCATGTAGGCCACGCGCTCCGCGTAGATCGGGTCCGCGGCGCGGGCTGCCAGCCTGGCCGCCTCTTCGAAGTAACCGGCCCACCGCCGCATGACCGGTTCGCCGTAGATGATGCCCCACACGTCATGCTCGTCGGGCGTCTTGGCCTGGGGCCCGAGCGGTGTCTCGACGATTTCCGCCAGCGTCTTGCGGAACTGCTGCTCGACCTCTTCCCAATACTTCCCCATGGGCCCGGCCGCCGGCCCATAGAAGAGCGTGAAGTATTCATCGAGCAGCGCGTCAATGTCGCGGTTCGGGTCCCAGTGATATTTGTAGAAGACGTAGGTGCTGAGATGATCGTAGGCGTAGCGATGCGAGAGCTGATACATGTACGTGCCGATCCCGATGTCCTTGTTGCGCGAGTACCAGCCGGCATACGCGCGCGGGACGCTCCCGCAGATCGAGCGGTGCGAATAGTAGTGACCGCTTTCCCAGCCGCCCTTGTTCGCGTAGTGATAGAACGCGAGCCCCTGCTTGCCGACGATATCGGTCCAGGCCTTGATCCGGTCGTCTTCGCCTTTGGTGCCGCGCGGACTGAACTCCGTGTAGGGCCCGGCGACGGCCAGCCGCGAGACGAGCATGTTCGGCAGGAACTTCCGTCTGGGCGGCTTGGCCATCGGGCCATAGGCCGTGCCCGAGACGTAGCAGTCCGGGAACTCGTCCTTCACGGCCTCCGCGATCCGGAACACGAGATTCCAGACCAGGTCGGCTTCGCTTCGCCGCTTCTCCGCCGGCCCGTCCTCGCCCCGCCACTTCCGGCAGTTCTCGCAGGTGCAGGGCCGATACCCGTCGTTCTGCAGGATGTTGAACACCTTCCCGCGCGGCGACTCCCAGCCGATGCCGCCCCATGTGCCCCATTCGATCCCGCGCGCTTTGGCGTCCTCGCCGCGGAAATAGGCCTTCGCGTCCTCGATCAGCACTTGGATCAAGCCCTCGCACGAGTGGCAATGCTGCAGGTCGTGCCCGGGCCCGAACCCGCGCTTGCCGTTTGCGTAGAGCGCGTAGAATTCCGGATGTGTGGCCTTGAAGCGCTTGGCGGGAATGAGCCGGCTCAGGGAGTGGTTGCTCGCGATCTGGACCGTCTCGTGGCGGAGCCGCACGAAATGCAGGTTGCGGCGGCGGTTGAACGCTTTGTCCGCCTCGCCTTCGAAACCGGGCCGGTAGCCCCCGCGCCAGGCGCCGTTCCGCTTCTTGGGCGGCGGGTCGTCGCGGTCGTCGGCGCCGTAATGGGTGTGGATGTGCCGGCTGATCTTGGCCGGCCCGTCCCGCAGGTCAGCCGGCGGTATGACCAGGGTGGTGCGTTTCGGCACGACTTCGCCCAGTTCGATCGGCAGGTACCAGCGCACGCCGAGGAACCGTTCGAGGAACTCGTAGACCCCGAACACCGTGGCGTGCTCGAAGTCGTGCCAGCCTCCGCCCGCGGACGACAACGCGGCGGCGAGGTCCTTCTTCGGGTCGTCCCGGCCGAGAATCACGAGCCGGTTGCCGGCCGTGCGAATGACGTACGCGTCGCGGCCGAGCCCCTCGGTCGTGACCCCGAGCGCGGCCGCGATCGAGCCGGCCCCGACCACGATATCCGGCCGCCCGTCGTTTCCGAGTTCGCGCTCGATCGGCAGCGTGGCCCCCGTGGCCTTCTCGATGTAGGCCTGCAACTCGCGCGCGGCGAACCGCGCGACCTTGCAGACATCCGCGCCCACGACGATCCGCGCGTTCGGCCGGCCGTCCTTGACCAGGGTCAGTTCCCCCGCCCGCACATGCAGCGTCATGCCGATTCCCGCCAGCGCCACTATCGTTGATGTTCTCATGCCAACTCGCTCCTTCTCCCGCAACGTCTTGCGGACCGTCGGGATGCGTCTTTCGGTCGTATCGGAAATCATGGCCGCATTTCCACCACCGGTTTGCCCAGGCCATCGCGATTCACCAGGCGATAAACATCTGTCTGGCGCCCGGCCAGCGTGACCGTGAAGGGCGTTCCGTCAAAGCTGACAGCGATCTTTCTTGTCCCTCTCGGTTGACGAGTGCGGCGACGCGAACGGTAGACGACCTGCCCGCGGTCTCTGCGACCCAGTCGCTGCAGGCGGGTTGATGATGTCTCTGGCCCGTTCAATGCTTTCATTCGAGCCGGCAGACCCGCGTCTGGTAGCCCGCCAGGTCCAGGTGGAACGTGTTGGCCGTTGCGGGCGCGAGCGTGGCGCCGGTCAGGAAATCCTTCACGACCGCCGGCTTGTATGGCAGACCGTCGATTCTGAACTCGGCGTTGATGGGCTTGGAACCCGGGTTCTGGATGACGATGTAGCCGTGCCGCTGAAAATCGCGGGTGCCGAACCGGAGCTGGTTGGTCGAGGCGGTCACCCGCCACGCGGTCCAATGCGGCCGGCGGATGAGCGGCAGCAGCCTATCGACCTCGCGCCGGATCGTCGGGAATTCCGGCCACCAGGGCTGTTCGTCGATCGGCAGGTTGTTCGGAAATTCTTTCCTGGAACGCTCGTTGAAGCAATCGCGCCAGTACGTGATCCCTTTCGCGCCGGCCAGGATGGCATTGTAGACCTTGGCCCGAAACGCGCCGGCGCTGAGCGGGCCCGTTTCGGTGATGTTGGCAAAGGAGACGAGACTGATCTGGCCTTCGATGTTGTCGAGCAGTGCCGTGCCGAACTCCCAGCCGCCGTCCGCGCCGGGTCTGCCGGTCCCGACATAGGATCCAACCGCATCGCTCAGCCCGGCCTTCGCATAGGCGCGGGCCGTGTTGTATGTGCCTTGAAGGACTGTTATCGGGTGCATGCGGCGGCCGGCCGCGTCGGTATCGGCCTTTCGGATGAGGGCTACCGCGTCCAGATTCGGCTGCCAGACGTCCCACGAGTTCTCGTTGTCCCAGAAATAGGTGAATACGCGGTCCATCAGGCCGGCGTCCTTGATCGCCTGGAGGTCGGCCGACAGCCCCTTCCAGTTGCCGTACGCCCAGCCTTTCGGATTGACGTACGAGCTGACGGAGAAACACCCGAACACGCCGTCGGGATTGAAAACGGATTTGGCGGCCCGGCACTTCTCCAGATACGTGACGCTCGTGCAGTCCATGATGCAGTTCCAGCCCTGGTCCGAGTAGATGGACCAGTCTCCGCGCGCATTGTCCTTGAATACACCCCACAGGAAGAACGGGACCCATTGGCCGTCGCGGTTAACCTCGTAATTGCCGAGCGCATCCACGCGGACGAGCGAACCGGCAAACGGCGTCTTGCGCGAGGGCGGCTGCTCGAAACCCAACCCTTCCCCGAAGTAGAAATCGTCCACCCAGATGTGCCCGGTGTTGTCCTCCGAGTTCCAGGGCAAGAGCTTGATTTGCACGTAGTGCGTCGCGGAAGCGGTCCGGAACTCCATGGCCGTCTCTTCCCAGCGTTGCGGCACGCTGTTCCCGCAGTGCTGCTGTTCGAATCTGTAGTGCCCCTTGGCCGTCTTCATTTGGCGTTTGGCCCGGTCAAAATGGTCTATGCGCAGCGTGAGCCAGCGCGCGACGTGCGTCGAACGCATGTAGAGCGCGAACGTGTAGGTTCGGTTCGGCGTGACCGGGACCAGGTCCGCCGTGGCTTTCGATGTCTTGGGGTCCGCCCCGTCCTTTGTCCAGCGGTAGGGTGAGGTGAGCCGGAAGCAGCCGGACCCGGCGTTTCGCGACAGAGCCGGCTCGTAGGCGGCGTCGCCGGCCAGCCGCCACCCGGTCATGCCCGTGACCGCGGGGTTCGGGATCAGGTTCGGGCCGACACGTTTCATGTGGGGTTGGCTCTGCGCGCTGTCCGCGGGCGGGGCCGGCGCGGGTTGCGGCGACATGGCGTACTTCACGCCCCCCACGCCGGCGGCCGAAGTCGCGAGAACGGCGCCGGCCACCGCCGCGGCTGCCTTGGCCTTCGCCACGGTCATCATCCGCAACGCGCCCTTGGCCATGAGGCCGGCCGTGCCGGGCGCGGCGCTGCCGGCCGCCGCGCCCAACGCGGCGGTCTGGCAGGCGGCCGCCAGGTCCGCGGGCGCGGCTTCCGCGGCGCATTCGCCCAGATGCAGAGCCAGCGCGCCGGCCGAGACGGTCGCTCCGTACCGGCTCAGGCGCGTCCTGAGCGTGCCGAGCGAGCGCGCGATGCGCTTGTCGAGCGCGGCTTGCGAACAGCCGAGTTCGGCGGCCACGGCGGGGCGCGGCATGCCGCGCCGGCAGATCCCGTAGACCATCGCCGTGTGCCGCTCGACCAGCGCCCGAAACGCCTGCTCGGCGCCGGTCGCATCGAACTCGGCGAGAAGCCGCCCATCGTCCGGCTCGCGCGCCTGCTGTTTCGCCGCCATACGCTGCCCTCTCCATAGTTAAGGATGTCCGCCCAACCCCGTTCCCGGACAAAAAGATCGGTCGGCGGCTCAAGAGCATGCCCGCCCCGGCTCAACTTCCAGCCGCTTGCGCGGCGACACCGCTTGTGCCGGCTTGACGAACCCGGCGACCCGCTCTCCGATGTTCATGATCTCCTGTTCCGGATCGCCCCGGGCGATCGGGTTGCGACCGAGACTATTCAGGTAGCCGTCAAATGGCGCGCGGGTCCGCCGGCCCACGCGAAACGTGCGCGGCTCCCAGATCTCGGCCACGCATTGCCCCTCCGTCACCTTTTCGCCCGGCGCCACGTAACGCGCAAGAAACCCTTCCGCCTCCGTGAAAACCCAGCTCGTGTGACGGATGGTGCACGCGCCGCATCACGTCTGCCCCGTTCAGTTCCAGCCCATGCTGAACAGCCTGTGAACTAGTTTCTGCGCGAACCCTTGAGCCCGGCGATCCGGTTCGGAATATGTCTCTTCGGCCACGCCGTCGACATGTGCGCCTCCTGCTTCCGCCGCAGTTGCTTTGGTCTTCGCGGAAATCTTCGTTTCTTGCAGGACTGGGCTAGTCTCGTACGTAGGGGATCTTCAGGATACACGCACTATCCCAACGCCGCGCGGAGCGCGTCGAGCAATCCGTCGCTCGGCGCGCAGGGCAGCTCCACGGGCCGTCGTTCAAGCGCGCTCATGTAGGCGCCGAGAATCACGTTGAACTGGCGGAGCGCGAGCGCGAGCCGTGTTCCGTGCGGGATTGAGGGATCCGCGCGCAGATCGAACGCCGAATCGGTCAACCGTGCCTGGGCCTTGTCGTCTTCTTCCGTGTAGTCGTGCTCGCCGCGTTCGTAGCCGCCGCTCCGCGTGAACCGTTCCCAGCCGACCATGGTCCAATGCACGAAGCCTTCAGTACCATGGACGGCGATCCGCTTGTGATGGTACACGCTTTCCCGGCCCGGGATTCTCGGGGCGTAGGGCCCGGTCGTCATCTGGGCGCGGACCCCGTTCTCGAAGGCGATGGCGGCCTGGGCCGTATCCGGCGATGGGGCCGTCGCGGACAGCGCATCGGCCCCGGCAACGGCGGCGAATACCCGGGTCGGGCTGCTGAACCCGTTGTAGGAGTGGGCCAACTCGAGGATGTGCACGCCCTGGTCCGGCATGGTGGAGGCGCAGCTGATGTCGATGAACCGGACCTCGCCGATCCGGCCTTCCGCCACGTCGCGCTTGAATTCCAGGTTGCGGGCGTGAAAGTGGAGCTGCGTGTTGACAATGAACTTTGTCTTGGTGGTCTGCTCGAGCTGCGTGAGCGCGCGCCAATCCTCGCCCTGCAAGGCGATCGGTTTCTCGACCAGCGCCACGGGCACGGCATGTTCCGAAGCGATCGTCATCAGCGGCACGCGCCGCGTGGGCGCCGTCACGATGTGGAGCAGGTCCGGCTTCTCCTTCTCGATCATCTCGTGGATATCCGTGTAGCGATGCGCGAGCCCGAATTCGTCCGCGAACTTGCCGAGCCGCTCCTCGTCCAGATCGCACGCGGCCGCGGGCTTGCCCTTCTCCACGAACGCGTAGGCGCGCGCGTGCGCGCGCGCGCGCGCGCCGCATCCCAGGAATGCCGACTTGCGCATGTGTGTCTCCTTCGGATCTCGTGCGGGCTTCGCCCGCAACCGACAGGTCAGAGGTCGGAGATCAGAGGTCAGCGGTTCTTCCCGCATACACGGGCCGCCCAACTGACCTCTGACTTCTGACATCCGCCCTCTTGGGCGCCGAAAACTTCCCGTTCTTCGTTGCGGTTTTCGAAAACGAAGCCACCCACCATCGCGCGTGTCCACGCCATCAACCCGGCTCGCGGGGACGTTCGCCACCTGTACTACGTCTGCCGTTCATGCAGGGCGAACAGCCTGTCCCCCGAAGGCCTGGCGGAGGGCAATCCTCGTGAGCCGCGTCTTGGCATGGACTCATCCTGTCTCGCCCTGCTGCGCCGGATGTTGCGAGAACGGTCGTGTCCTGTCCAGCATTTTGTGCAATTCGCATGATGACCTGCCAGTCGAGAGGGGACGGCGAGGAAGCCGGCCATCCGGTGTTGGAAGCGGCCCATTCATGCCGATCTTGCCGTGGTCTTCGTGTTGCGTCCCGGGCCGGGCGCTACCCCGCCCGCTCCACGCACAGCACCCAGTCCTCGTCGGTCGGCCGGGCCGGCAGGCGCCATTGTGTCGCGTCCGGGGGCGGGGTGTCGGCGGCGAGAGAGTCGCCCGTCCTCGGATCGTACCATCTGGCTTGGCGGGGCTGCCGCGGCAAGCCGACGAGCTCAATGGCCGTCCGTGCATTGCCGCGCGGCACGTACACCACACAAAGCGCTTCCGGAACCGCCGCGCAAGCGGGAGGGCTGATGTCGTCCGCGGTCGGCAGACCGTTCGGACGGCCGTCGACGGTCAGCCAGTTCCGATGCGGTTCGAGCCGCCACCATTCGCATCTCTCGAAGAACGCGCGAACATGCCGCATCATACCCGAGCCCTCGAGCGCCATGGCCTCGCGCCAGCGCAGCGGCGCGCGCACGTTTTTCCCCGTCTCGCCTTCCGGGTCGTCGGGGTCAAAGAACTGCCACAGGCCGAACGCCCCGTACCCGTATCCGGCCGCGCCCTCGAGAAACGCGCACCACGCCTGCCAGCGTACCTGATAGGACGACGCGCCCTGGTTGCCTTCGTAGAACGCTTCCGACAGGAATACGGGCCGCGTGGGGGCCAGTGCCCGGTTCTCGCCGATTCGCCCCACCACGTTGTGCAGCCGATCCGGAGCATGCCCCGTCTGCAGCCAATTGTGATCGAGCCAGCCGGAGACGTGAAAGGGCCGAGAGGACTGGACCTTGTGCGTCGGTGAGGCGTGGTTCCCGTCCGGCAGGCTGCTCGGCGTGGGGCCGGCATACGCGTAGGGCGGCGGCGACTGTCCGCCGCCGCCGGGATGAATGGAGAGCGGGTGCCCGTACGGGTTGTCCGCCCGCACGGTGCGGCCCAGATCGTCGATGTCCGCCTTCGTCCATCCGCAGTCACGCATGGCGCCGGAGTATTCGCCGGACACACTCCAGATCGCGTTATACGCGCCGCAGCGGCGCGCGAGGTGGACGCTGATCCGTTTGGCCCAGTCGTGGCTGAAGAAGCAGTTGCCCGTCTTGCCCCACCACGTGGGGGGCACGGCCAGAATCATGCCGGCGTCCCAGATGGCCCGCATGCGGCGGTCCAGCCACTGGAAATACGCCGGATTCAGCTTCCGCACGTCGTCATCCGCGAAGGGATACCCGCCTTCGTTGCGCTGCCCGGCCGGCTCGGTCGTGGTGTCGCCGAACCCGCGCATGCATTGCATGAGTATCGCCGTGAACCGCTTCGCCCGGCAATCGTTCAGGAGCGTGTGGAACGGGCCGTCGCCGTTGCTGCCCAACCCGCAACGCGCCGTGTTCACCGCCCAAACGGTGTTGGCGAGCAGAAAGAACGGCGTGCCGTCGGCATACTGAAAATACCGGCCGTTCGCGCTGAGGCCGATGTGCCCCCGGTAGTTCGCGTTCCGCGCAATGTCCGACTCCGTTGCCGGCGCGCACTCGATCGTGCCGCGCCGCCCGTTCAGCCCGGCGTCGGCGGACCGCGCATTCCAGCGCCAGATGCCGGGCACGGTCGGCGCGAAGCGGACCGTCCAGATCTTGCCGCCGTCCCAATACCCCGCCAGATCGAGGACGGTGTCGCCATTCCGGAATTCGACCCGCAGGGGAGTCTCCCACCAGGCAGGGTCCTGCTCGGCCTCGAAGGCCAGTTCCATGATGTCCCATTGCGTGGCGCGGCTCGTGCTGTTGCCCATGACGCGAGTCTCCGATCCTCTCTGTTCAGACTAGCCGCCCCCTGCCGCCGTTTCATCCACAAATGCAAAATTCTCGTCAACAATCGCGGAATTCTCGCTCAGACCGGCTGACAGGCAAGCTTGCGGCTTCACCATGGGATAGTGCCGGAGACAAGGGCTGTCCCAGCGCCGGGGGCACGGCATGTTCCGAGGCGATCGTCATCAGCGGCACACGCAGCGCGGGCGCCGTCACGATGTGGAGCAGGTCCGGCTTCTCCTTCTCGAGCCTCTCGTGGAGATCGGTGTAGCGATGCGCGAGCCCGAATTCCTCCGCGAACTTGCCGAGCCGGCCCTCGTCCAGATCGCAGGCGGCCACCGGCTTGTCCTTCTCGACGAACGCGCAGGCGCGCGCGGACCGCATCCCAGGAATGCGGACTTATGCATGTGCGGCTCCTTCCGGCCCTAACCATCCTTTTGGATATGGCATTCACTTCCAGATCTGATACCCTACCCTTTACCATACACACTTCACCATGCCGGCGTCGCGGATCTTCTCGTCGCGCGTGATGAGCGATGCCCCGAGGTACAGAGCTGTCGCCGCGATGATGCGGTCAGCCGGGTCGCCGGGCAACGACGCGCAGTCGTTGACCGCGAGTCGGGCGATATCGTTATTGACCGGTTCAAAGCGGAGGAGGCTGAGCCGCTCACAACGTGCCACCCATACCTCCGCGGACACGGCCAGAGAGAGACGGCCCTTGGCTGCCAGCATGTGGACTTCCCACGTACTGATGCACGAGACATGGATGGGTTCCTCCCGAACGCGGGCGCTTTCGATCAATTTGCCCGCCCGCTTGCCCAGCATTTCAGGAGAATTGATGAACCAGATCCAGGCATGGGTGTCCAGCACGATCACGTGTCGGCCTCCCACTTCTCGTCGACCGGATCCATTGGCCTATCGTACTTCAGCACCAAGCCTCGCAGTTCTTTCAGCTCCCTGTCCTGTGCCTCCCTGTGCGGCACAAGATCCACCACCGGACGCCCGTGGTCGGTGATGCAAACCCGATCGCCATTCTCGACTCGGCGAAGATAGGCGAAAGCCTTGGTCTTGAAGACGGACTTCGAAACCGTAAGCATGCTCATAGCCCCCTCCATAAACAGGTCCATGGTCTATGACTATAGACCTATTTCCCGCGGATAGCAATAAGAAACTGGACGTGGACTTGCCCGAATCTTCTCCTGATCGCAGTGGCGTCGCGCGGAGGCCTTGTCAAGCGGAGGCGCCGCCTCTCAACCCTTTTCCTGCCGTAACCCCACCAGCGGCCCGTAGGCCGCCAGCGCGACCGGCGGGAAGGGGTTAAAGACGATGTCCTCCTCGCGCCGCGCGAAGCGCCACATCTTGCCAAGCATCGCGTGCCGGACCTCTTCGAGTTCCGGCGGCAGCGGCGGCCAGGGCGTGAAGGCGCCGGTCGTGCCCTGTTCGCCCCGGTTCGACTGCGCAAGCGCGTCCGACGTCGGGACCGCGAGGTTCGTCATCTCGTGCGGGTCGTTCTCCAGGTCGTAGAGTTCGTCGAAGTCGAACCAGTTCGCGACGTACTTCCATTTTCGCGTCTGAACGATGCGCTGCGTGTAGTAGACTTCGTTGCCTTTCGTCTGCGAATACCAGGCGTCCGGCCAGTCGGACGGGGTTGACTCATCGCGCAGGAACGGGGCGAGGCTGCTGCCGGTGAAGCGTTGCTCGGCCTTCGCCTCGCCCAGCTCCACGAAAGTCGGGGCCAGGTCGGCGGATGAGACGAATGCCTCGACGACGCGGCCCGGGTTCCTGATGCCCGCGGGCCACCGCGCGATGCACGGCACGTGGTAGGCCTCGCGGAACGCGGGGATCCCCATGTTCGCGAGACCGTGCGCATAGCCGTAGTCGCCGTGATCGCCGAGAAAGAGCACGAGCGTGTTGTCGGCCTGGCCGGTCTTGTCGAGCGTGTCGAGCACCTCGCCGAAGAACCGGTCCTGCAAGGAGCACAATGCCCAGTAGTGCGCGATGCCTTTACGGACCTCGTCCTCGCTGAGCTGGCCCCAGATCTGGTGCCGCATGCGCTGGTAGACGTGCGGCTTGTCGTGCATCAGATCGCCGAAACTCGGCGGCAACGGGACCTTGTCCGGATCGTACAGATCCGCGAATTCCTTGGGGACCGGGTTGTGGTGGTCGAGGTCCGTGCTGATGCACAGGCACCAAGGCCCTTCACGCCCGGCCAGTTCAGGCAGCGCGTCGACCGCCGGCCGCACGCCGGTCTTGTACCAATGCAGGTTCTCGTAGGCGTCCGGCTCCTCCAGGACGGGGCCGTATGCGGCCTGGTGCCCCCAGCCGGGGCGAAGAAAGACGCCGTCAGGACGCGGCTCATCGGGCGGTTCGGGTTGCGCCGCACGTTGATCCCAGTCTTCAAGCCTCGGGTGGAACTGATGCTTCTTGTAGCCGGTCAGTTCCTCCCAACCGCGATCCGCGGGAGTCTCCTCGTTGCTCACGTGCCACTTGCCGGAGTAGGCCATGTGATAGCCGGCCCCTTTCAGGTACTCCGAGAACAGGTGTACGTCCGGATTCCAGCCCTGCTGGAACGCTGTCCGCGTGTGGAAGTTGTTCCAGACGCCATGCCGCGTCGGGTACAGGCCCGTCATGATCGTGGCTCGGGACGGACAGCAATGCGGCGACGGACAGAACGTGTTGGTGAACGTGACGCCGGAATCCGCCAGTTTCCGCACGTTCGGCATCCGGCACGGATGCTCCGGCATCGTCACGTCGCGCTGTACTTCGTCGACGAGAAAGATCAGGATATTCGGTCGAGGCATGCCATTCTCCTCTTTGGCAGTTGTTGATATTGGGAATATCGTAGACATCCGGCATGCTTCAGATAAACGGCACCAATGGGATATATGTTGTTATTTTTGGCTTCACTCTCTCATCGCCCTTTCCGCCACATCGCCGCGTCGTCCAGTTCGCCGCGCTTGTAGAGCGCGACCATGCCGGGGTAGGGGATGCCCACCCGGCCACAGGCGCCGTCCTCGAGCAGGGTCCATGAGCCTCTCCCGCCGCCCGGCGCCCTTGGATTTAGATTGCTCAGCAGGATATGGTTGCTCTTGCCCGTAACGGCGAAATAGGGCTTGCCGTCCTTCAGGTGCTCGGCAATCTGCCCGCTGCCGTGCAGGGCGACGTTCTCCGAATCGTGGATGCGGATCACGGGCACGTGCGTCTCGACCTTCACGCTCAGGATCCGCACGTTGCGCGCGTGGCGCAACTCGGCCATGGTGTCGCAGGTCGGGTGCTCGAGATTGCAGCCGTAGAGCCAGAGCGGCTCGCGCGTGCCGTCGATCAGCAGCAGCCGATAGGCCGGGTGCGTGGAGGCCATCCGGCCCGTTGGCCGGTCCACACCGAAGAAATACCAGCGCCCGCCCCCGTTGCCGGTGACCGTAAACAGAGCGCGCGGATTCGTCTTCAACTGCATGTCCTTGCCCAGCTTGCTCCGTTCGCTCCAGCCTTCCTGCGCGCCGCGCTCGCTCACGCCCATCACCATCGAACGCCGGCCCGCCCGCCA
This sequence comes from Kiritimatiellia bacterium, assembly GCA_016929905.1. Lineage (GTDB taxonomy): Bacteria > Verrucomicrobiota > Kiritimatiellia > JAFGHX01 > JAFGHX01 > JAFGHX01. The sequence goes on along the minus strand of JAFGHX010000256.1, from coordinate 16,676 downwards.
GAGAAGCGGGCAGAACCAGTCGTGCTTCGGATCGCCGTAGGGATAGCCGATCGTCAGCCGGCCAAGATACGTCGTCGCACCGGCGTCGTCGACCGTCTGGACGACCGGTGCCGGGCCGGTCGGCTTCCAGTCTGGGTGCGGGACGATGCGCGAGAGGGGCAACCCGGCGCCGAAGAACGTTGTGTTTGGCCCCAGCGTCAATGCGCGCCCGACCCGGAACAGGCCCTTCGGGACGAATACCTTGGCGTGCGCGTCGATCGTCTTCTGGATCTCGGCCCAATCGTCGGCGTCGTCGGCGCCGTCCGCGGCGCTGACGTCCGTCAGCACCACGCAATCCGGGTCCTCGAACGAGGGGAGCCGGGCCCACACATGCCGGCGCACGAGGTCCGGCGCCGGCGGCTGAGCGTCCGAGACGACCTTCGCCATCTCGTCACGGCCAATCGCCCCGTCCACCAGCGTGAAGCCGGGCACGTTCGGGTCGTTCCGTTTCCAATCCTCCTTTTGGGCCGGCGCGTGTTGACTCGCCCATGCGTATTCGGCGAGCCGTTTCCACGCGCCCGTCCCTTTCACCACGCCCGCGGGCGAGCGGACCAGTTCGTCCGTGCCCTTCACGAAGACGTTGCGCGCGTAGAAATTCCGGCCGGCCGTGTTGTCCAGGGCCGGCCCGCCGCCATGGCCGATTTCGATGATTCCGTCCATCAGGCTGATCGAACCGCCCGATGTGCCCCACGACATGTCGGCCAGGCTGATCGCCGGGCCCCTCTCTTTCACGATGTGGAAACCCGCCACGGCGATGGGCACGAATTGCGTGCTGTACAGCGCCGCTTCCGTCTGGTTGCGGAGCGCGGCGCCCGCAATGAACGAGCCGGCCCCTTCCTTCAGATACAGCCCGTAGCGGCCGCCTTCGACCGCGATGTTCGCCGCGCCGGCCGACGACCGGCTCGGGATATCCCGGAACCCGGCATAGGCACCGGTCGCGATGACGTTCACATCGCAGATGCTCGAGCCTTGCGCGCCGCCGAAATGCAGCCCGATCGCGCCCGCGTTGCCCGCGGGCCCGTTGCAGTCGAACGTGATGTTCTCGATCGACTGGTTGAACCCCATGTTGTCCTGCAGGTTGCCGGGATCGAACTCGCGGCCCGCCGCGCCGAACGGGCGGTTGTGGTCCTCGCTGTTGCACCAGAACCACATCATCGGTTTCGGCTTCTCCGGATTGCCGAAGCCCGGCGCCTTGGCTTCCAGGCGAATGACCGGCCGCGTGCCCTTGCGCGAGCCGACAACCGTCGTACCGTGCCAGCCGGCGAACCGGCTGCGCTTCTTGACGACCCGCAGTGTATCGGAGATCGTATAGACGCCAGCCGGAAAGAAGACCGCGAGCTGATAATCGTAGGCGTCGTCGATCGCCTTTTGCAAAGCGTCGGTCGAGTCCTTCGCGCCGGTTGGGTCCACCGGATGCCCCTCCCACCCGTCGTATGCGGTCACGTCCAGATAGCCGAGCTTGACCAGCCGATTCGTTGCCGCACCGGTCTTCTCGAGATGCGGCGGCGGCGTGAAGCGCGGGCCCTGGACGTAGCGGCCCTCGCCGGGGTCCAGGACCGTCACCGTCACGGTGCCGGGCGCCGAGGCAACGCCTGCAGCGTCCACCCAGCGGAACGTGAACGAATCGGTGCCCACATAGCCCTTCTTCGGCCTGTAGAGCATCGAGCCGCGCACCCACTTGACCTCGGCCGTGCCCTGCGCCGGCGTTGATACCAGTTCCACACTCAGCGGCGGCTTCCCGCCCCGCCCGCGCACGTGGAAGAGCACGGCGTTCCCCGCGCTCGTCAGGCTCTTGTCCTCGGCCACCGGCGCGTTCGCCGGCTTCTGCGCCACCGTGCCGAGCGGGGCCGCGCCCAGGAGAAGCGCGGCCATCGTGATCCTGATCCGCTCCCAATTCCGTATTATGGTCATCGCGGCCTCCCTTCGTTCACGTAACAGTGCCCGGCGTGCCGACCCATCCGACCGGAACCCTTTGCGCGCTCCGTTGCGGGCGCGCGCTACCACATCGCCGCATCGTCCAGCTCGCCGCGCTTGTAGACTGACAGCGCATCGGGACAGAGGAGTTCGACCGGCTTGCCGCCCGCCAGGTGTTCGCGCAGCAGCGGTTCCCCGTTCGGCGGGCGGTGCGCACTGTCCTGGACGGCGAATCCGATCGTGAGGTCCGTGCTGTTCCCATAGAACTGGAACTGGCCGCCCGAGCCCTCGAAGGGGCGCCCCATGCGGCCGTGTCCAAAGACCCCGATGTTGCGGCAATCGCGCGCGACGAGGGTCGGCGAGCGCATCTCCCGCTTGATGCTGTAGATGCGCACATTCGCCGCGTTCGTCATCTCAACCTCCGCGCGCGGCCGGTTTTCCTCGTTGCCGGCGGTGAATTCGAGGTTCAGCCCGTAGATCGACAGCGGCTCGCGCGTGCCCGCGATACGCACGGCGCGGCAGTCCGGATTCCGGCCCAGCCACCGCCAGGACGGCGCCAGGAAGTAGTGCCGGCCGCCGCCGTGGTCCGTGAACTTGTAGTAGTCGTGCGGATTCGCGGTGTACTTCTCCTTGGCCATGCGGTGCCATTCCTTGCTCACGTTGATGGCAATGATCGAGGAGCGGCGCCCGGCACGCCAGTGCACGGGATTGAACCGGTCGCAGGCATGCGCGCCCAGCGCGTTGGTCCCGCCCCCGATGGTCCGGGCGTTCAGCGTCAGGAACGCCAGTGTTGTCTGCGCCTCCGCATCGTTGACGGTTCGCACCATGGCCGGCTCCCCGGTCGCGGGACACCAACTCTCATGGCAGGCGATCACCGTGGCCTGACGGCCGACGCCGAAGAGTTTCGTCTTGGCCCGCAGCGTCAGCGTGCCGCCAATCTCAAACGTGCCCGCAGGCAAGAACACACGCCCGTGTCCCGCGGCTTCCGCATCGTCGATCGCCGCCTGGATCGCCGCCCGGTCGTCCTTGTCGTCGTTGGCCACGGCATTGTAGGGCGGGCGCGTTACCACCTTGGTTCCGTTGTTTTGACCTTCGCAGGACGGCAGAGACGTCCACACATGCCGACGCACCAGATCGGCCGGGGGCGGCGCCGCGTTTGGCTCGATTGCGCGCACCGGCTCCGGTTCACGTCTGGCTTCTCCATCGATCACGCTGAACACACGCACATTGAGCATGCGATTCTGCCGCGACGCGTTGGCATAGGGCTCGTCGCCCGGGGGGGTGCGCGGGTCGGTATAGGCGTATTCGACGATCCGGCTCCAGCCGTCGGCGCCGGCGACCGTCGGCTGCTCGCCGCTCTTGACCAGCTCGCGCGTGCCTTTCACGTACACGTTGCGCAGGTAAATCGACTTCGCGGCCTTCGCGTTGTCAAACGCCACGCCGCCCCTCTCGAGCTCGATCTCGCCGTCGATCAGGCACAGCGTACCCGCCGCGTTCGGATTGTACGGCATGCGGTCCTGCACGACAGCCACCGGACCCGCCGCCTTGGCAATGTGGAAACCGACCATCGTGAACACACCAAAGTCGCAGGTCCGGATTGCCTGTTCCGTCTGACCGGTCAGGTGGACACCGACCGCGATCGTGCCGGCCAGCCCGCCGTCGATCAGGTCGATCCCGTAACGCCCGCCTTCGACCGCAATGTTCGCCGCCCCGCCGTTGCGCCCGGGAATCCCGCGGAACCCGGCGCTCGCACCGGTCGCGCGCACCGTGACGTCTTCGATCGACGAGACCTGCGCCGCACGGAACGCTACTCCGACCGCGCCCGGATTGCCGCCGCAATCGAAATCGATACCGCGCAATTCCGAGTGGAACAGAATGTTCGGTTGATCCTTGAAATTCGGCGGTGCGCCGAGCAGCGGGTCGTCCGGCTCCACGCATTCCGTGCCCTGCGCCGACGTCGCGGAGAAGACGCGATAGGCGAGCATCGGGCGCGGGTTCGCCGGGTCGCCAAACCGCGGCGCGTTGCGCGCCAGCTTGATGAGCGGCCGATTCGCGCCCAGGGTCGATCCGACCAGGATATGGTTGCGCCGGTCCGGATTCCGGGCCTTGCCCCGCTTCGCGTCCCACATGTTCCATTCGTAGCACTTGAGCGTGTCGCTTATCCGATACGTTCCCGCGGCAAACAGAACGGCCAGCCCCGCGTCGTAGGCGTCCTCGATCGCCGCCTGGAGCCCGGCGGTCGCGTCGCCCGTGCCGTCCGCGCGCACGCCCGGGTAATGCGTCACCACCACGTACCCCAGCGCGAAACGCGGGTCCGCCTTCGCCGCCGCCGGAATGGCGCTCCACACCGTGTTGCACCACGTGGCCGCTGTTACCGCCAGGCCCGCGAGCAGCAGGGCGTGGCCGGCCTTCTGACCCGCTCCAGAATTCCTGAAGAATCTCCGGTGTTTTCTCATGCCGTCTCTCCTTCTGAGAATCCGTTTCGGGCAACCGTGTTTGCCCTTGTCCTGTTGAAGGCGCGAGAGCGTGGATGCGGTGCGCCATCCACCGGCTGGCGCCGCCGGCTACTTCGCTCCCCGCACGGTTGAGGCGTCCGGGACGGATGAGCAGCTCCTTCCAGGACCACCTTGTGGGTTCGGTTCACAGGCCGGCTATTCGTCTGATTTGTCAGGGTGACGCAATGCCACACAGCTTTCGCGGACCACGAGGCGCGGCTCGATCTCTATCTCCTGGACATCATCGATGGGAATCGTGCCGGCCACCTTGCCCAGCACCCGTTCGGCGGCGAGTTTGCCGATCTCCTCGCGGGGATAGTGGACCGTTGTGAGGGCCGGGGTCATCGCGTCCACCATCTCGCGGTCGTCGTAACCGCACACGCTCACGTCGTCCGGCACGCGCAGCCCCAAAGCGGCCAGCGCGTGAATGGCCCAAAGCACCAGCGTATCGTCGAAACTCACGAGCGCGGAGGGGCGAGAGCGCGCCGCGGAAAAGAGCGGCTCCAACACCGCCATGCGCTCGCTTTCCGCGCCGCCGGACAAGGCGACGCGCGGCATCGGTTCCAGCCCCCGCTCCCGCAGGCAGGCGCAATAGGTCTCATAACGGACTTGGCTGGCCGCCGCGTCCACCATGGAGAATTCCAAGTACGCGATCCGCCGATGCCCCAACGAGAGGACATGCTTCATCGCCATGCGCATACCCGCGCGGCTGTCGTTTCGAATCACGTCCAAGCACGTCCCCTCGGGGTAGTAGGCGTCGCCAATCACCACCGTCGGCGTGCGCGTGCGCCGCACGTCCGGCAGCCAGAACGGAGCTTCGCGCTTGTTGACCGCATCGACGATGATCCCGCGAATGCCGGGATCGGCGAGAAACGACTGCACGTGCAGCGCCTCGCGCTGCGCCGACCAGCCGCTCAGGGCCAGAACGCATCGATACGATTCACGCGTCAGGACCGATGTGATTCCGTTCAGAAACGCGCCGGTGAACGAACTGCGTGTCTCCGAGATCAGAACGGCGACCGACGGGGCCGGCGCCGGGGCCCGGCGCGCCAATTGCCGGCGCTCCTCGCTGGCCAGCCGAGCGTCGACTTCGCGTGAGAGTCTCTGCAACGCGCCGCCCGAGACGTCCGTGATGTAACACCCGTCTCCCACCCGTGACTCGACAACGCCCGCCTCAATCAGGCGATCCATCGCCTTCTTCGCTACGTAGACCGAAACCCCGTTCTCCGCCGCAAGGGTGCGCATGGTCGGCAGCCGCGCGCCCTTCGCCAGCCCGCCGTCCCGCACCCTCCGCACCAACGCACCCGTGACCTCGTCCAACTTACTCATGGCATTAGTTTGCTGATTGTTAGCTAGAAAACGCTAGTAGCTAACTATAGCGCGTGGATCGGGTGCCGTCAAGAGGGGAGCAGGATCGAGCACGAGGGGGCCGCGCAGGTCGGAGTGCTGCTCGGCAACTTCTTCGATGCACGCCGCGCGCGCCAGTTTTCGACCGGGCGTTCGCGCTGGCCGTTCCCTATCAGATCTCCGGTCCAGTCCCGCGCGGCGGCTGAACGACGCCCGACGGGTCGGCGGCCAGAGTGTCGGCACTCGGTATCGAACTCAGCCGGACGAGGATGGCGGCAACGCAAACGCGGGCCGCCGCGCTCAGGCAGGAAGCGCAGAGAGGACTCATCGCCCGTTTTCCTTCCGGACCTCGAACCGGCTGGTGTCGCCCGCGCCCCGCGGGAAACGGCGCCATGCACGCGATTTCCCGTTTGACCGCGGCGGTTGATTCCTGCTACAAAGAGGCTTGTCGATCAGGCCACTCTGTGCGAACAGCGAAACAGGAGACGCAACTGAAGCCGAACGACGCTGCGGGTTCGAGACCGGTCTGGTAGCGAACCGTGCGGAGGACACACATCATGCCCATCCACTCAGAACACCTTCCTTCGCGCATACCTGCGCCTTCGTTCCATGCACAACGCTCTCGCTATCGCGTCCTTCGGGTCGCCGCCTCTGAACCGTATTCTCGCGGCCCGACGCCGCTCCGGCCCGCGGGGAAAGGAGGTGCGTAGGGCGACGATCAACGGACAGCATCTGTTTGGCGAATTGTCTCGGCCATTGAACACACGGAAGGAAGGTCCACGGTGAAGGGACGAATCAGGATAGCCGCATGCACGGCGGCACTGCTGGCAACGAGCGCAACGGTGCGCGCCGGCGAACTCGATGCATTCAAGGACAAGGCGGGCACACTCCGCATTGCCGGCGGCACAGCGCATATTCCGGTAATGAAAGAAGCCGCCGAGCGCATCATTAAAGCCTATCCGGCCATCCGGATCTCGATCGCGGGCGGCGGCTCCGGGGTCGGAGTCAAGATGGTCGGCGAGGGTCTTGTGGAAATCGGCAATACGGGTCGGGCCGTAACCGAGGCCGAGCAGAAGCAGTACAATCTTGTCTCGTTCGCGTTTGCGATCGACGGGGTCGCCGCCGTTATCCACCCGGGCAACCCCGTCGCGAACCTGGATTCCGACACGGTCCGGGACATTTTTGCCGGCAAGATTACGGATTGGAAGGAGGTCGGCGGCAAGGCCGGCTCGATCGACCTCTACACGCGCGACGAGGCGAGCGGCACGCGGGCGGTGTTCTGGACGCAATGCCTGGCGAAGGGTGCGATTGCGGACAAGGCCAACGTGGTCCCCTCCAACGGCGCCATGAAGGTGGCGGTTTCGAGAGATCCGCGTGCGATCGGCTACGTGAGCATCGGTCACCTCGACGAATCGGTCAAAGCCCCGACGCTGGACGGTGTTGCGCCGAGCCAGGCCAACGCCGCGGCGGGCAAGTACCCGGTCGTCCGCCAACTGTACATGAACACGAAGGGGAAGCCTGCGCCGCTTGCGCAGGCGTTCATCGACTACCTCTTTGGCCCGGCCGGCCGGCAGATCGTGGCCGCGGCGGGTTACATTCCGGTCTCCGCTCCGTAGCGGCGCCCGTGCCTTTTGGCCCATGAAACCCGGCATTCGCAACTGGACACGCACGCTGACGGCAGCGGCCATGGCCGTCTCGGCCATGACCGTTCTGGCGATCGTTCTGTTCGTCTTCGTCTCCGCCGCGCCGCTTCTGCGGGAAGGGAATTTGGCCGAGGCGTTCGGACCGGTTTGGCGCCCGTCCGGCGAGCCGGCCCGATACGGGATCCTGCCCATGGTGCTCACGTCGCTGGCGCTCTCGCTCGGCGCGGTCGTCCTGGCCCTGCCGCTGGCCATCGGCGTGTGCCTTTTTGCGCACGGAACCGCGCCGCCCCGGCTTGCCCGATTCGTCCTGGGCCTGGTCCATTTCATGACGGGCATTCCGACGGTGGTCTACGCGTTCGCCGGTATGTGCGTGCTCGTCCCGTTCGTGCGGGCCCGGTTCGCATACGGATCCGGTTTCTGTCTGCTCTCGGCCATGCCGGTCCTGGCGCTGCTGATCCTGCCAACTCTCGTCCTGCTGTTGCATGCGTACATGCGGCAGGCCGGCGCGCGGCTGACGCTGACGTGCGCATCGCTCGGCATGTCGCGGCTGGAATCGGTCGTCCGCGTGCTGCTCCCGATCTCGCGCAAGGCGCTCGTCGCCGCTGCCGTGCTCGGTTTCTGCCGCGCCGTCGGGGATACCTTGGTCGCCTTGATGCTCGCGGGCAATGCCCCCCAATTTCCGACCGGGCTGTTCCGCTCCGTTCGCGCCCTGACCGCGCACGTCGCGCTCGTGCTCGCCACGGATTGGCACAGCCCCGAGTTCCGGTCGCTGGCAGCCGCCGGGCTCGTGCTGTTCCTGCTAACGGCCTGTTTGAGCCTGGCGATCCGCCGCATCTGTCACGTTCACCCAAGCAGCGAGCTTTCATGAATCGAACACGCGAACGATGTCTCGCGTTTTTCGCCTGGGCCAGCGCGACGGCCGTGTTCCTCGGCGTGGCCGCGGTGGTGGGGTTTGTGTTGACCCGCAGCGGACCGGCCCTGGGCCCCGCTTTGCTGTTCGGCAAGACGCGCTGGTGGGCCGCCGTGCTGGGCAAGGAACCCGTCTTCGACGGGCTGTGGCCGGCGCTGGTCGGTACCCTCTCGCTCGTCATCGGGGCCTCCGCGGTGGCCATCCCCACGGGCGTCGCGGCCGGTGTCTACCTGGCCGAGTTTGCAGACGGCCGCCTGAAACGCGCGCTCGAGTTCACGGTCGACCTGTTGGCGGGGGTCCCGTCGATCATCATGGGCCTGTTCGGGTTCGGACTCATTCTCTTCCTCCGGCGCACCCTGCTGCCCAACGCCAATACCTGCCTGCTGCTGGCCATGCTCTGCATCGCCGCACTCGTACTCCCCTTCCTCATCCGCGCCACCGAAACGGCGCTGAACGGCCTGCCGGCATCCCTTCGCCTGCTGGGGCCGAGCCTGGGGCTGTCCGACGCGCAGACGCTCCTGCGGATTCGACTGCCCGCCGCCTCGCGCGGGATTCTGAGCGGCGTGATCATGAGCATGGGCCGCGCGGCAGAAGACACCGCCGTCATTCTGCTCACCGGCGCCGTCGCGAGCGCCGGACTCCCGCACAGCCTGCTTGACAAGTTCGAGGCGCTTCCGTTTACCATCTACTATCTTTCGGCACAGTACCGGACCGAGGCGCAACTGCAACGCGCCTTCGGGGCCGCCGCCGTCCTGCTGGCGTTTACCGCCGTCATGTTCGCCCTGGCACACCGCCTGCATGCCGGATTGGAACGACGATGGGAGGCCGGCCGATGAACAAGCCCGACGCGGATGACGCCGTCACTATCCGCGCGCTTTCGGTCGCCTTCGACCGGAAGACCGTCCTCCACCGCGTCGACATGGACGTGCCTCGTGAGGGCATTACGCTTCTGATCGGCCCCTCCGGGTCCGGCAAGACCACGCTCCTCCGGACGCTGAACCGCCTGAACGAATGCTTCGAAAACTGCACGACGGAAGGTCGCGTGACGATCCGGTTCGACGCCGCGCCTCTCGACGTCTATGATCGGGCCGTCTCGCTGCCCGCCCTGAGACGACGGGTCGCCATGGTCTTCCAGACGCCGAACGTGTTGCCGGTCAGCATCGAGAGGAACCTTCTCATCCCGCTCAAGGCGCACTATCGCGAGCCCCTCGCCGCACTTCGTCAGCGTGTCGTGAACGCCCTGGACCAGGTGGATTTGCTTGGCGAGGTCCGAACACGCCTGCACGAGAAGGCGGACACGCTCTCCGGCGGCCAACAGCAGCGGCTCTGCCTCGCACGCGCGCTGGCGCTCGAACCGAGCATTCTGCTGTTGGACGAACCGACCGCCAACCTCGATTTCCGGGCCGTGCGCCGCATCGAGGCGCTGCTGCAGCGTCTCAAGGCGCGCTATACGATCCTTGCCGTCTCGCACAGTCTCGGTCAGACCCGCCGCCTCGCGGACCGCGTATTCGTCCTGCGCGACGGACGCATCTCGGGACACTTCGACAAGGCCGACCTGCGCCATCACGCCGACTTCGAGGCGGCGGTGGAAGACGTGTTCTGAGTGCCCGCCGCCCCGATTCGCGGATCAGAATCCGCGGATCGGCATGGTTGATGGTTAACGTGTTCGCCCCGGCTTGGCGAAGCATGAACCAGCCACCATCCCACCATCCAAATCCGCGAGTCCCACTCGCGGATCTGGGCGTGTGCCTTCCTCTTGACCGCGCCGGCATTGCCCGCGCCCGTTGCAGTCGAACGTGATGTTCTCGATCGACTGGTTGAAGCCCATCGCATCGGCCAGGTTCGAGGGATCGAACTCGCGGCCCGGCTACGGGGTCCCGCGAGATTCCGGGACGCTATTCCCGATCGGGCAGGGGCAGGGCGCGCCGCAGCAGGTGCAGCGTGAGAAGGAGGCCGCCCAGAAGGCACAGGCCACAGCCGAAGGTGAGCGGCAGTCCGGCTGCCCAACCCGGCGGGAGGCAGGAGTCCGGAAGGGGGGTGTCTTCTCCCAGGTACCGGAGTCCGAACCGCAGAGCCCGCAGGCTGGCCCACAAGGCCAGGACCATCCCGCCGGCCAACGCTGCATGTTTCAGAGCGGTGCGCAGTCGGGCCCCGCCGCCTCGGCCCAACAGCATCCTGCCTCCTTCCCGCAGCAGCATCCATCCGCCGAGCAGCATGTAGAGCAAACCGCCCAATCCGAGCCCCGGTACGCCGGCCGTCATTGTCAGTGTCCTTTCTCGTACTTCGTCAGCGGCCGTCGTGCGATGAGTTCGGTCCACAGCGCTTCCAGCATGAACCAGGCGTTGACGGCCCGCAACACGAAGAAGCCGGGCATTCCCGCCACCGCCCGGCGGAGTTCATGGCGTTGCCAGGCGCTGACGGCCACCGGCACCATGACGACGGCGGCATCGACCACATAGCCGAGCAGGAACAAGGGCGACACCCATACGGCCATGAGCGGCAACAACAGCACATACATGACGGAGGCCACGGCCGCATCCCACAGGGCTGCGCCGACAAATGTGCGCAGGTACGGGATGTGCAGCAGGGCCCGTGCATGCAGACGCACGTTCTGCACGAAGCCGTGCGACCAGCGCCGGAGCTGGCGGCGCATGAACGCGAAATCATGCGGTTCGACCGGATAGCAGACGGCCTGCGGGAGGAAACGTACGCCATGCCCCTGCCGGTAGAGCGACCAGGTCAGGTCCATGTCTTCCGTCAAGGTGCGGGTCGGCCAGCCGCCGGCGGCGCGCAGGACGGCGGTGCGGTAGACGGAGAAGCAGCCGGAGGCGATGAGCGGGCGGCCGAAATAGTCCTGGATCGATTTGTAGAAGCCGAAGGCAAACAGATATTCGACGTGGCGGCCGCGTTCCCAGAGGGTGCGGATGTAGCGCGGCACGACGAATCCGCAGGCGGCGGCGACGCGGGGCTCGTCCAGCGCCGGGAGAAGGTTGCGGATGGCGTGCCGGTCCAGTGTGGTATCGGCATCGATGGCCATGGTCAGCGGCGTCTTCACGTGCGGCAGTGCGTAATTCTGCGCCCCGGCTTTCGACCCTGTGTTCTTCGGCGGTCGCAGCACGGTGGCGCCGGCCGCGCGGGCCTGCGCACCGGTCTCGTCCGTCGAGCCGTCATCCACGACCAGCACCTCGGCGACCGCCACGGATTGGCCGAGAATGCTGCGGACGGTCTCGGCCACGTGGGCCGCCTCGTTGTAAGCCGGCACAATCACCGTCAGCGGCACGCCGGCGCGTGGTTCGTGTGGCGGGTGGCGTGTCATGGCGCCTCGCGTGCCTCCGCTCCGCGCCGGCGCCGGCGCTGCCGGCCTTCGCCCGCACCCCGCATCATGGGGTCGTGTCCGGCTCGCCCGCGCAGCAACTGAAACAGCTTCTGGCGTTGAGCGGGCGTGAGCGCCTCCTTCTCGCGCAGGAGATGCTCGATCACCAGATTCTGCATTCTGCGCTGGCCCTCCACAATCGCCAGCTGGTGGGCGCGAATGGCCTCGCGGTCGGGTGTGGGTGCGGCCACCTGCGCGATCAGCGCTTCGCGCGCCGCATCCAGCGATTCGCGGATAGCGCCCACCTCGTCTTCGAAGGCCACGACACGCGGCCCGATCTCCTGCCACTGCTCGTCCGTGACCCCGATGTCCCGGCGCAGCCGGCCCAATCCGCCGGGGGATTCCGGTTCGTCTTGGGCGGGCCGGCGTGCGCCATAGCGTTGAATCGCCCAGACGGCAATGAACCCGACATTCATGGCCAGGGAAAGCGAGAGCGCGAGAAACGCGAGAATCCGTTTCATGTCATGGAGTCCTTCGGTCGGTCTCGGCGGTCAGGGCCAGATACGCGCCGGCCAGGGAGCCGGCCGGCGCGTCGGCAAAGGCGTCCAGCGTGTCATCGACCGCCTCAATAGCCAGATGCTTCTGACGCCGATGTTCCTCAATCGTATGGGTGCCGAGCCAGCCGCCCAGGCCCAAGCCCAAGAGAACAACGGCTGCGACCGCCATGCGCAGCGCCCATGGCTTCCAGCGGCCGCCCCACCAGCGCGCCATCGGACGGCGCGCTGCGCGACCGGCCCGGTATTCCGAAGCGGCCGCCAGGATGCGAGCGGTCAGGGCGTCAGACGCTTCGGGCAACGGTACGGCACGCAGCGTGGCGTCCAGCGCCCACAGCGCCTGTACGTGCGCGCGGCACGCCGCGCAGGCCTTCATGTGTTCCTCGACTTGCCGCCGCGGCATGGGTGGCAGTTCGCCGTCCATGTACGCGTGCAGATATTCTTCAATCCTGGCGCAACGCATGTTCCGTTCCTCTCCTCACCCCATACAAACGGGCCAGACGGTCGGAACCCCCGCACTCTTCACATGGGCTCCGGCTGTCACACCGCACCAGCCCTCCGATCGCCGGCTGGCCGGGAACCGGACCCCTCGCTTCTGGTATCTCTCCCGGGTGCGCCCGGCGCGGCCGTTTCGCCCGTCAGCCGGTCGCCAAGCGCCTTCCGGAGCGTCGCACGCCCTCTGGCCAGCAGCCGTTCCGCGCCCTTGGCCGTTGTGCCAAGCGCCGCGGCGATGCCCGCATAACCCAGCTCCTCGTAGTAGCGCAGTACGACCGCCATTCGCTGCGCCGGGGGCAACATCGTGACTGCCAAGCGGACGGCTTCGGCGCGTTCCTCCTCCAGCAGCCGGTCGACGGCCGTGTTGCCGGAGACCGCGGACTCCGGCAGACGATCCACGTACAGAGGGGCTTTCTTGCGCGTACGGTCCATGCACAGGCGCGACACGACCCGTGTGAGGTACGTCCGGAACAGGGCCGTCGGACGGTAGCGCGGCGCCGCTTTCAACAGCTTCAGGAATGCGTCCTGAACGACATCTTCGGCTTCCTGTGCCTGACCGAGAAAACGGTAGGCGACGTTCCACGCCGTGCGCTGATGGCGGTGTACGAGCTTGGCGAAGGCCGCCGCGTCACCCGTGCCGACGGCGTGCATCAATTGTTCGTCCGTCTGACTCATGCCGAAAACCCGAATCCCCCCTGAGAATAACAAACGAGCCGGGCCTGCCAAACCCCCGCATACACGGTATCGTGCCTCGCCCGCGGATGGCCAGACTGCCGCGAGAATTTGCAGAACCTGCTCGAGGGCATGCCGCGTTGGACCGGGAGCGAGGAGACGAACGCATGCCGGCGACGCGTGAAACATTCACGGCCGCGTATGAGATGGCGTTCCATCCGCCGTGCCTGAACCCGGGCCGGTTCTCATCGTGCGCTCGGATCCGCCCGCTGCCCTGTAGCTCCTGACGTTCCCCGAATGGCGGATCCGGATGACCGGCGCCTTCCTAGACCTTGCCTATTGACAAGCCGCTCAGCTCATCTCTATGCTTAAGCGTTTAACACGCTTAGAAAAGGAGAATGCATGCGCTGCGTATCGCTAGTCGGCCGCTGGACGCTCTGTGCGCTGGGTGCCCTTCAACTTGACGCAGCCGTACCGCGGCCGAACCTGGTGCCGCTGCCTCAGCAGGTCGAAGCGCTCGGCCGCGCCGTCCCGTGGCCGGCGGGGTCCACGGTTGTCTGCGCGGAGGAAGACAGCCCCATGATACGGGCGGGGCTTGCCGAGCTGGACAGGGTCGTCGGGAAGCTTGGCGACGCGCCGCCCCCGCGCGCGAAGTCCGTTCCGGCCTCCGCGCCGCTGGCGCTGATTGTGGGCACGCCGGCCGGCTCGCCGCTGGTGGCGCGACTGCTCAACGAGGACCGTGTCAGACTCGACGCCGAGCAGCCGGGCCCGCAGGGCTACGTGATCCGATTCCTTCCGAACGGCAAGCAAACCCGTGTGCTCCTGGCCGGCCGTGACGCGCAAGGCGCCATGTATGCGTGCGTGACCTTCAGCCAGATGCTGCGGCGCGAGGCGGCCGGCATCGTGATCGACGCAGCGAACGTCCGCGACTGGCCGGATCTCCGGCACCGGATGATCAACCGGTTCGCGAGCGCGTGTGTGCGGCGTCGCGCGAAGACGGCGAAGACCATCGACGACTACGTCAAGGCCGAATGCGACTACGTTGATTTCTGTATGCGCTACAAGATCAACTGGATCAGTCTGCGCTATGGGCCGCGCTTCGGCGGAACCATGTACAAGGCGGTGCATCACATCGGTCCGAACGATCGGGCCGCATTGAAGCGGATATCCGACTACGCGGCCAGGCGCGGGGTCTTTTTCGAAATGACCGAACACAGCGCGATTGACGTGGGGCAAGACGGCCCGGCCTCGAAGATCGAGGGCCTGGTGAGTGTGCGTGGCGCCCGGTACTCGTGGTCGCACGACGATCTGATTCGGGCGCGCGGCCGCGAGATCGGCGAATTCGCGCGGGACACCGGCGTACGCATGATCTATCTGCATTCCCCGGACGTCTGGCAACCCGGGCGCTACGCGGGCTGGCCCGGGCGCTCGGCGCATTGCCGCGCACGCTGGCGCGACGAGCAGCGCGCGGAAGCCGACGTGCACGTGATGAAACTGTTTGCCGAAGAGATCCGCAAGGTGAAGCCCGACACCATGATCTGCTCCGTTCTGATTCCGTACGGCGCGAGCGTGGCGACGACCACGGACGAGAAGATGAAGAAGGAGGTCCTGGCCTACTGGCATGAGGTCGACCGGCGGTTACCCCCGGATTTCTTCATCTGTGTGCGCGAGAACCGGCGCGAGAACGAGGCCGCCTTCAAGAAGGCCTACGCGCGGCACCCGGTCTACTTCTACATCGAGACCTGTTACCACACCGGCTGGACACCGTTTTTCACCACGTCGCCACGCGTCATGAAGACCTTTGACTTCGACGACCCGCGCGACATGCTCTACGTCGCCACCGGCGGGGACGACTGGGAACTGACCGCCGTCACGGCCGGCCATTTCGCCTGGAACACCGACGCGCCCGGCGCCTGCATGCACCGCGGGTACAATCATGACCCCGTCGTCGACGGACGGGAGCCGCCGGAGGTCGCAGGCGAGTTGCTCGATGCCATCTGCATCCGGTTCTTCGGGCCCAAGGCCGGCCCGCTCGTCGCCGAAGCGGCGCGCAGCGATCTGAGCTGGCAATTCACAAAAGACCCCGCCACCGCCGCCAAGTCCGCGCGGGACCGGCTCGCGGGCCGCGAATCGGATATCCCCGGCTGGGAGGCGACGGTGATCGAAGGGCTGGACGCGCTTGCGGCCCTCATGCGGTACCAGGCGGAGAACTCGCGCCGCGGCTTGGCCGCGCTCATGAAGGTCCAGGACATGCTGGAGACAAAGGAAGTCGTCCTCGATGAATGGCAACTGGAGCATTTCCGGTTCGTGCTCAGCTACGTTGCCGCCGTCCGCGCCGTCGCCGCCGTACGGGCGCCCAGAGTGACGGCAGCGGAAACGATCAAGCTGAAGCGCTACGCCGAGGCCGAGCAGTTCGCGCAAACGGGCGTCGCGCGGATCCCGCAAAGCCTGCGCTTGATCGAACGCACCTCAGAGATCCTCGGCGGCCCCAAGAACTGGCCGTGGGAGAGCGAGGCCACGCTGCGCAGGATGATCGAAGCGGAACGCCCGCAACTGGATCGACTTCATGCCCTGGCACAGGGCATTGCCCTGGAGCAGGTGGATGCGGCAGCCAATCTGGAGAATGCCGTCTACCTGCTGCGGCGCGGTGGCGTCGAGACGGGTTCTTCCTCGGACTGCGCACTGGAGTTCACTGACCGAATCGTCCGCACGCCCGGGCACAAAACGCTGGTCTTTGCCGATCCCAAGCGCCGGTGGGCCGGGCGCACGGTGACGTTTCCCCCGGTCAACGTGCGACCCTACGTGAGCCAGGGCGGGTATCTCCGCTTCTATGTGAACAGCACCGGCACGCAGGGCGCGCAGCGCAACCACCTCTGGTGCTTCTTCCGGACGTCGGAAACCGACACCGGCCCGGAGAAGAAGGGCGATTGGGTCCGGATCCATCTGCGCACCGCACGCGACCGGCAGGATCGGAACAAGCGCGGCTTCGTGACGGTGGACGAGCTGGCCGAGACCTGGCAGCTCGTCTCGATCCCGCTCAAGGACATCACCCGCGACGACGCCGACTGGCTCGTGAGTTTGCACGTCAACTTCCCTTCCATTCCCGACTGCGGGCTTGTCATCGCGGATCCGTACCTGATCGGGAATACCGAGCTCGTCGAGGTCAAGCGGCCGGTACGCTAGCTCGGCCGGCCCGCGCGCCAAGCGCCCAATGCGGGCTTCGCCCGCAACCCAGAGGTCAGAGGTCGGAGATCAGAGGTCAGCGGCTTCTCAGCCAGCATCGCGTTCTGCCTG
>JAFGHX010000255.1 GCA_016929905.1 Kiritimatiellia bacterium | reverse complement strand
TTAGAGCCAAAAAACGCCCCCCGAAAATTGCTTCTAAGCCTCTGATCTAGGGGTCAAATCGACGAGTTTCCTAAGGAACTCACCCCGCCTTATGGTCCGACCCCGCGGCTCAGAGCCGCGGCTCAGAGATGGAGCAAACTCGGCGATTTCTGAGTACATACTGTGGTTGATCGCTTCTTGGCGCCGATTGTCGGCAACCGTTAATCTCAGGCAGGCTCGGCGTTCAGGAGCGTATGGCCGCACCCGGCTCGCGGGGCCCCGCCTTCGCCAAGAGGCTTCGGCAGGGCACGCGCTCGCCCTCGGGAGCGCTCACGGGACGTCGCGGGTAGCGCCGATACCGTGGTGCTTGGTTCGGCTCCCTGTTCTTGGGCCCAACGTTCAACGCTCAACGTCCAACGTTCAACGTTCAACGTCCAACTTCGCTTCAGCATCTGCGCTTGAATGTTGAGCGTTGAATGTTGAACGTTGGCTTCCGCCCTCGTCTTTTTCACTTCGTCGTTTCCGTTGCCTGCCGAACCACTACATGTGGTCAAGAACCGGTGTTTTCTTTCCATTTCTGTGGTTCGACCCCGTCTCCACAATTGCCTTCCCCGCACGGTCAATTCCTGCTAGGGTATGCAAGGACATTTCCAGGGAAGCAAACGTTTTCAGCGGCATTCTCCACCCTACCGGAGGCGGCCGATGCGTCATCTTTCGAGATCGTTTCTTTCGCCCGTCTCAGCGCCCGCTCCGGCATGCCTGCCGAGGTGCGGTTTCTCCTGTGCAGGCGCACGGGCGCCGGCCGCCACACTTCACACTATGGGAAGGGAAGAACCAAGGAGTCCTGCGATGCACGAGCGTAGCTGGGTCATTGTCGTTCTGGTGCTGTTGACACTTGTCGTCTGCGCTTATTCCGGCGAGCCGGGCGATTGGCGTTGCGAAGTCAACGCGTTCCTCTCGTACGTCATGTTCAATGCCGACGCGGCCGAGCGCGGAGGAATCGCCGAGACCGGATACGCGGCCGGCGGCGAGTTCGGGATCGGCTATGGAGAACGGCTCATCATCAAGACCGGCCTCGGGTTGGTCCAGGCCGAAGACAACGATTCCTTCACCGAGACTGTCACCTACCTGTACGACTACGGTGATGAAGTGTGGGAAGAGGAATCGGAAGTACAAGGCCTATCCGCGTTTCTCGAGGTGGACTATCGCCACCGATTCCCCCGCCCACAGGTGTATGCCGGATTGGGCTTGGGAACGCTTTTCATCGATCTCACACGCAAGATCCCCAATTGCCGCGATTCCCCTACGGAAGAGGTGGACGTTGACGGCGGCCTGTACGGCGTCGTGTTCGCGGGATACCGCTGGCCCGGCATCAAGCTCGAAGCCGCCTACACCCATGTCCTGGGCGACGATGGCGTGCAGAGCATGGCAACTCTGAGCCTCGGCCATGTGTTCCGCCCCTTGCGACGCCAGTCGCGGCGCAAGTAACGACTGGATGAAGCGCCCACCGTCTGAAGGATAAGGCCAAAACGGGAGAGATGATGCAGGAACGTCAAGCGAGCACGACTAGCCTGTGGTTCCGGGTCATTGCCATGCCGCTCATCACCGCGCTGTGCGCGGTCGCTTCGGGCTGCGCCTCGTTTGCGCGGCACAGGCGCCCGGAAGCCAAACGGCCTTTGCCACCGCCGGGCTATGAGAAGCCGTGTGTCTACTGCGAGCGCAGCTGCTGCTGCCGGCCTGGCGTTCGGCGTTGAATGCGAGACGGCCGCCTTCTGTGCCTGGCTTCGCCTACGCGATCCATTTCCGCTGGATGTTCCGCAGGCTGATGAGAAACAGCACGACGCAGAACCCGGCGAGCACCGCCAAATCGAGCGCGACCGGCATCCGTGCGGTGTGATTCACCGCGCCGTGCAGCAGATCCGCGCCGTAGGTCAGTGGGAGCGCATAGGAGAACGGACGCAGGAAGAAGGGCAGTGTCGAAACGGGGAAGAACAGCCCGCACAGGAAGACCATCGGAAACCGGAAGAAGTTGGAGAACGTCTGGGCCTCGAAGACCTCGCTCACGGACACGGCGATAAACAGGCCCATGAATGTGGAGCTGATCGCGATGAGCACGACGGCGCTCGCGGCCTGCCACCATGCCACGCTGCCGAGATGCACGAAGAACGCCGCCATGACCACCGGAACGACGGCATTGATCGCGCCCATGAGGATCGCGCCGGCGGTCTTGGCCAGCATCAGCGTCTCCAGCGGCATGGGTGCGAGAAGCAACCGCTCGAATGACCGGCCCTTCTTCTCGAAGGTGACCGTCACGGCCAACATGGACGTCGTGCCGAAAAGGATGGACAGAGCCATGACACCGGGCAGGATCGCCCGGGTCTCCCCGAAGCCGGACCCGGACTTGATGAAGAACATCAGGGTCCACGCCAGCGGGAAGATGATCCCCCAGCTCAGGTTGGGGGGCTTCAGGTAGTACGTGCGCATGTCCTTCTTGAGGATGGCCCAGAACGCAATCCATGCCTTCATGCGCCGCCTCCCTTCGGCTTGCCCTGTTCCTTTTCCTTGCGCATCCGCTCCGCCGCGATGCCCGTGATCCGCACGAACACATCCTCCAGCGATGGGCGGATCGCCTTCGCCTCGGTGACGTCCACGCCGTGCTCTTCGAAGAAGCGGACGAGCGGCCCCAGGGCCAACGTTTGCAGCGTGTGAACGCGGAGCGTGCCGCCGGACATGGCTTCCAACTCGACGCCGGGAAACTCCGCCGCCAACTGAGGCATCAACGCCCCCGGCTCGCGGCTCAGCGCCAGTTGCACGATATGTTTGCCCTCCACGTCCTTGACGAGATTCGCCAGGGTATCCACGCGAATGAGACGCCCCTCGACAATGAACCCTATCCGGCCGCAGAGCCGCTCGGCCTCCTCGATGTAGTGCGTCGTCAGGAAGACCGTCGTCCCGGCTTCGTTCAGACCGCCGAGGAGTTGCCGTATCTGTCGCGCGCTCGCCACGTCGATCCCCGTGGTCGGTTCGTCGAGAAAGAGAATGCTCGGCCGATGGATGATCCCGGCGGCGATAGCCAGCTTCCGCTTCATTCCCTTCGAGTAGCCGCCGAAACGCCGCCCCGCGGCGTCGGTCAATCCGAACATCGCGAGCAAGTTGCCGGCGCGCTCCTCACGCGCGCGCAGTCCCATGCCATAAAGCGCCCCGCAGAAAGCGAGATTCTCGAAACCGGTCAGTTCCGGCCAGAGGTTGCTCTCATCCGGCACGATGCCCATCAGATGCTGAGCGGCCTTGGGATCCCTGGAACAGTCGATCCCCGCGATGCGGATGGCGCCGGAATCCGGACGCGCCAGGCCGGTCAACATGTTGATCGTGGTCGTCTTGCCGGCGCCGTTGGGGCCGAGAAAACCGAAGAGCTCGCCTTCGCGCACCTCGAAGTCGAGCCCGGCCACGGCCTGCACATCGCCGAACCGCTTGGCCAGGCCGCTCACTTCGATCGCGGTTCCACTATTGCCCGGCACTCACTTGCCTCCGCTTTTCCTGCCGGCGCAGGGGTGTATCTTCACATTCCCATGACATTGCCTGATCTGCTCGGGCGAGCATTCCTCAGCTTTGCCCTTCAGCGCTTTCGGCCTCTTGCATTTCGTTTTTCCGCAACACATTTTCCACCTCCTCCTGCTGATCCTGTCTTGTTCTCGAAAAGGGCGTCCATGATGGCCCGACACCGCCGTTCGGCGTCGGGCGCGAGGCTGTAGTGCACGAAGTATCCGCGCCGGTCGGGCTCAACCAGGCCCGCGTCCTTCAGAATCCGCAGGTGCTGAGATACCGCGCCCGCCGAGATACGCAGGAGATTCGAGAGCGCTCCCACACAAAGCGTCCTCTTCCCGAGCAGCCGGATTATCGCGACACGTGTCTCCACCGACAAGGCTCGCAAGATCCTGACGGCATCGGGTTCCCTGCCTCTGTTCATATGTTTTAGTATCTGCTAAAATACAAAAAGAAGTCAAGCGGTTTGTGGCAGGGTACAAGGCGGCCGGCGGCCACAACCAACGCGGGCTTCGCCCGCAACCCAGAGGTCAGAAGTCAGAGGTCAGAGGTCAGGAATTTCTCCGGCGACTTGATCATGGCTCCCAACGCGGGCTTCGCCCGCAACCCAGAGGTCAGAGGTCGGAGATCAGAGGTCAGCGGCTTCTCAGCCAGCATCGCGTTCTGCCTG
>JAFGHX010000254.1 GCA_016929905.1 Kiritimatiellia bacterium | reverse complement strand
GCCAGCGGCGTCTTCGCGGGCCGAAAGACCACGCCGTCCATCAGGAACGGAACCTGCTCGAGCCCGGCGTAGGACATTTGCGCCGCGTCGAAATCGCCGGCCATGACCGCCAGTTCGTCGGCGCACACAATCTCGCCGCCGCCCGTGACCGTCACGCCCACATAGCGGGCCTTGTTCTTCACGGACAAGGCAAACGGGTAGACATAGGGCTTGCCGTCTTCTTCGAGGAAATAGGATGTCCGCCAGTTCGACTGGCCCTTTTCGCCCGGCATCAGTTTCTCGAGCGCGCTCGCTCGATGAAATGTCCGGCCGTCCTCGCTGACGACCACCTCGATCCGTGCCGGGAAGGGCAGGCAGGACTGTTCCTTGCCGCCCAGGAACCGGGCCACCACGCGGTCGACCGGCCGAACCGCGCCGAGATCGATCAGGATATTGTAGATGAGGACCGGCTGGGGGTACCCCCACGCGACCGCGTCCGCGCCGAACCAGATGCGGTCATCCAGACGCGCCGAGAGCTTGCCGTCCGTCAGGTCCGTCGCGTCCGTGCCGCCCTTGGCCGTCAGATGGTAGTTGGGCGTCGCCGAGAACCGGACCGGCTTGCCCAGCGCCAGGTTCTCGCCCGCCGTCCGCTCCGCCCACAGCGCGCGGTACTCGCGCGCCAGCGGCGTCAGGACATCGCCCCGCGCCTCCGCCCGGAGCGCATGCGCCCAAAGAACGGCCAACACCAACAGCGCCGCCGATGCACGGCCCGCCAACAACATTCGAATGCGCGTCATACCCACCTCCATCCGTTCCCTGCGATTTCGCGAACCCGCCATCACCATGCTCCGCCGAGCCGGCGAAGAACGGCCGGCGGCCACTTCGAACGGTACGGCTGCGAGCCGAACCGTGCCAAGTCCTCTTTCAAGTAGAACATGCCCCCGCCTTCCAGATTCTTGCCCTGTTCGAGCCGTTCGAGAAAGGCACGCCGCAGGCTCGTGTCCCGGGGCGCGGTCTTGATGTCAATGTCTTCCCGGCCGTCGAACAGAAACCACAAGCCGGCCTTGCCCCCACCACCGACCGGAAAGAGATGGAGCTCGCGCTGGAAGCGCACGAGGTTCGAGTCCGGCGGAAGAAAGGCGGGGAACTCGGGATTGAAAATCCAGGAGACGCAGCGGATGGCGGCGAAGGTGCGTTCCGGGTAGTAGCGCGGAAAGAACTCGCCGGCCGCCTGCATGGACTGGCGGCAGAGCTCGAGGGTCATCCCGCCGCCCGCCGGTATGTGCATGGCCAGAACGGGGACATCCGGGCTGTACGCGCATTCCCATTCTGCTGCGGGCAGATGCACGAGCCGCCGGACGGCATAGCCCGTGGGCGAGACGGGGTAGCCGGCGACGCCTTCCGGCGTCTGTTCAAGCGTTGAAGTCCAGGCTTCCGGATCGTGTTTCCCGGCCACGCCGTCGAACAAGCCCCGGCTGTTGAAACGGATGTTCTTTTCCGCCAAGGCGAGCACCTCGCCGGTGCCCCGGTTCCGAAACGCCCGCACGGTGCCGAAGGAAGCGCCGAGTCGCACATACTGCAGCCGGCCGAGTCGGAATACCTCGCCGCGGCCATGCAGGCGGAACCAGCCGAGCCGCCCGGTTGCGTCGATGCCGGGCTTGCCGGCGTGGGTGCGGCGATGGTGGGCCACCCAGATGGCGACATCGGTGCAGGTCGCGCGGGTGACGGCCTCGGGCACGCCCCGCTCCCGGTGAAGGCGGCGCGCGCGCGCCACCGCATCCAGGACGAGCAGCAGCCGGAACGTCTCGCCGCCGACCGGAGCGTCCTCCGGGAACGGCCACTCGTTGGTGCGCTCGACGGGGTAATCCGAAGCCTCGTAGAGGAGGCGAGCGTAGTGCCACATCAGACTGGCGAGATGGGGGGAAGCCCGGACCCGCTCGGCGGCCGCCCGCAGGGGCGGGTCCACATTGGCCGGCAGCCCGGCGTATTCCCGGTTCTCGAGGAAGACATCGGGGGCGACGAGCGCCAGACGCTCCGGCCTGGATGCCATAGACTCTTCCCAACCCACCGTCAATGTCGGCTCGAACTTCGCCGGGATGGCCAGGCTACCGAGGACTTCACCGAGATGGGCGCTCATCCTTCTCCTCCTCGCGACTACGGTCGCCCGTCACCTGCGCCCACGCGGCGGCATCCGCGCCGAACCGGATATCGAACCCGGCTCGGCGGTCACGCCGTCGGCGGTCGACGCGCCCTTTCACTGCCCACGAAGCACCTCGGCGGCGGCGGCTTCGAACGCCGCCTGCCACTCCGGCGCGAGCAGGCACTCGTTGACCTCGTAGCCCCCTCGCTCGTAGTCCGCCGCCGGCGGGCCATAGTGCAGGTAGCCGTTCGAGAAGCCCGCGACCAGGGTGTGCTTGTGCGGCGAGGCCTTCTTGATGTTCAGCCCGATCTCGACGAGCAGTTCGAGCGGCGCGGCGAGCAGAGCGCAGTCCCCGATTCGGATGCCCTGGACCTCGGCGCCGATCGTCGGCGAGCCGGCCTCCGCATTGATCGCCTGGTGCTTGCGCAACGTCGCGATGTCTTCCCGGATGACGGCCATCCGCTCCATGGCGCGGATGGCCGCCAGGTACTTGTCCATGTTGCGCCGGTTCAGAGCGTCCATGGCCCGCGGTTCCGCCTGGCCGGTCGCGTCGGCCTGGCGGTAGCGGTAGGAATCCGCGAGCGGATGCTCCGCGTCCAGCGCGTAGCGCAGGTACAGGGGCAGGAACGCCTTGAAGTTCAAGCTGGTCGAGCGCAGCGATTCGAGCAAGTCCGCCTGCTCGCGCTCGAGCGCGCCGACGCGGGCCGGGATGTCGGTCCGCCGCGGCAATTCGACCGTTGCGGACCGGACATTCAGGGTCGCGCCGCCGACGCGAATCTCGCGGAATGCTTCGAGCGCGCTCAGGCCCAGGCGGGCGCCGATCGGCGCGATGTCGCGCGGGCGCGTGAAGTCCTTGAAGCCCACATCAATGACGTCGCCGCCGGCGCCCTGCAGGAACAGGGCCAGCGCGCCGTGGCCCAGGGTCTGCTCGATGAGCCGCGAGGCAACGCCCGGAAAGTTCGCGGTGATGGACCCTTGCGCATTGCCGAACAGGGGATGGCAGGCGAAGTTGTAGACCAACGCCAGTGGCCGGCCATCCAGCCGGTCCACGCGCAGGATGCCGATCTCGGGATCGATCGGCCCGACGCCGGCCACCTCGTCGTCCGGCGGGCAGGGATGACTGTGGCGCACGGTCCAGGCGCGCCCGTTCTTGAGGCGCAGCGTCCGATTGACCGTGATCCCGTCCTCGTGGCCGAACCCCGCGCCGACCCGGACCGGAACGCGATTGCGAAAAGCCTCGCGCACGGCGTCAACGGTGCGCGCGACCTGCTCGTCGTCCTCGCAAAGCAGGCGCCCCGGTGGATGCGTGTGCGAGGCGTTGACCAGCACGTGAGACCCCGCGATGCCCAGCTCCCGCTCGATTTCGCCGCGCACGGCCGGAAGGAAGTCCTCGCCGACGTCGGCCAGGATGCCGCGACTGATGGCCCGGCCGCCGATCGCGATTGTGTCCATGGCCACAATGGCAACCTGCGTCCGGCCATCGTCCAGAACCAGCGCCTTGGCGTAGAGCGGATCGTGCACCGCCACGCCGGCGCGGTCCGTGGTGATCTCGCGCTTGGCCACACCGGCGCACAGGCTACCGTTGTCCGTTCCACTCACGATGGCCTCCTTTGAATAGGCGCCGTTCTGTCATGGGATTTGAGACTCTCCTCGCAGGCTCCCGCATTTTACAGAGGACTTCTCTCCGCCTATTTCTCCTCTGCAAAAAGCAACTTCTTTCTTTACAGAGACAATTACACGTCCTAGAATTCCTCTGTAAAACGATTTTCTCTTGGCTGGCTTGCGGAAGATGGGGAGGAGTTGGGGATGTTCGTTGGGCGTGAAGAGGAACTGCGGCGACTGAACGAACTGTTGGAAAAGGGCACGGCCAGTCTGGTCGTGGTCAAGGGCCGCCGCCGCATTGGAAAGAGCGCGCTGATCCAGCAGTTCGCCTCGAAGTTCGATCTGTTCTGCGAGTTTCAAGGCATTGCGCCGCGGGAGGCCGTTGCGGATGCGGACCAGCGCCGCAACTTTGGGGAGCAGTTGGGCGCGCTGTTCGACGTGCCGGCCATAAGGCCCGAGAGTTGGCACGACGCCTTTTCCCATCTGGCCGCGTTGACGCGCACCGGATCGGTCTTGATTCTTCTTGACGAGATATCCTGGATGGCGAGCGGGAACGCCGATTTCGCCGGCAAGTTGAAGATCGCCTGGGATACGCGTTTCAAGAAGAACGACCGCCTCGTGTTGGTTCTGTGCGGCTCGGTCTCCTCGTGGATCGACAGGAACATTCTGAAGGATGCGGATTTCGTGGGCCGTATTTCCCTCGAGATCGACCTGCAAGAGCTTCCGCTCCGGCACTGCAACGATTTCTGGGGCAAGGCGAAGTCTCGGATTGCGCCGATGGAGAAGCTGCGGCTTCTGTCGGTTACGGGGGGCATTCCCCGGTACCTGGAGGAAATCCACGTCCAGCAATCGGCGGAGGACAACATCCGGCGCCTTTGCTTCGAGCCGGGCGCCTTTCTGTGCGGCGAGTTCGACAAGATATTCAACAGCATCTTCTCCCGGCGCGCCGATGCCTACCGCGAGATCGTGCGCCTGCTGGCCGAACGCCGGCATAGCGCCCGGGAACTGGCCGCGGCCCTGCGCCGTCCACTCAACGGCGACCTGAGCGAGCACCTTGCGGATCTGGAGACCTCGGGTTTTGTCGTCGGGGAGCACAGCCACAATGTATCCGGGCGGCAAATGCGCATCCGCCGGTATCGCTTGAAAGACAACTACCTTCGGTTCTACCTCAAGTACATCGCGCCCGTGAAGGCGAAAGTCGAGCAGGGGCTGTTCCGGTTCGGCGGCCTGGATTCGCTGGGCGGTTTTCCCGCCATGATGGGGCTCCAGTTCGAGAACCTTGTGCTGAACAACCTGCCGGCCGTGGTGCGCAAGCTGGGCATCGAGCTGTCCTCGATCGTCAGTGCCGGCCCGCATTTTCAGAATGCGACGCGGGCCAACAAGGGCGGTTGCCAGATCGACCTTATGATCCAGGCCAGGTTCAACACGCTTTACCTGTGCGAGATCCGATTCCGCGGCCGGCTGGACGCCGGCGTCATTGGCGAGATGCAGCGGAAGATGGCCGTGCTCAAGAAGCCGCGGGTATGCTCGATCCGGCCGGTGCTGATCTACGAAGGCGATCTGGCCGACTCCGTGCGGATCTCGGGGTTTTTCGACAAGATACTGCCCTTCGGCGATCTGCTCGAATAGGCCGGCGCTCTCGCCGTCTTCAGACGCGAGAAGCGCGAAAATCGTCGCCCATAGGGTCTTGTTCACAACACACGGCCTGAACGCCGTCCATAGGGATGGTCGCGCAGTTCGCCGACGAGTTCGTCGAGCGGGCAGGTGGCCACGCAGACGTACTTGTCCGCCCCACCGTAGTAGACGAACAGTGTGCCAAGGGAACACCACACCGCCACCCGAATAGCCGCCCTTCGTCTCGCACTCCTCGGCCGGCTCCGGCGCCAGGATGGGGTTTCCTTCGTGCTTCCGCAACATCATCTCCAATGCGCCTTTCTCTTCTCTCAAGACATGCGCCGCGCGCGGAACAGGCGCGAGGCATGCGGCCGCAACCGCACCGATACGCGGCCCTCTACGCGCAGGGGCTCGTCCGTCCAGAAATCGACCAGCTCACCGGGCCGGTCCCCGGCCGGCGGCGCCCAGACAACCTCCGCTTCGTTCTCGGACCAGTTCGTCGGTGACACGGGTGAAGATGCCGTCGTTCCAGGAGCCCCAGATCAAGTCCTTGTAGTGGCCAATCTCTTGCCCGTGGAAAGCGATGACCTCGCGCAGCGCGCGATTGTAAGCGGCAAACGGATCGGCCGGGTCGAAGCGCGGCTGGATCTCGAGGTAGACTTCCTCGCAGTCGAGCGTCTCGCCGGGCGCCAGGATTTTCTCGTCGATCCCGAACATCCCGAAAAGGGCCTCGACCGCGCCGTCCGGCCGCGGCGCCCAGTAGCGGTAGAACCGGTCCTGGCTCAACACACCCTCCACGAGTGCGCCGCCGCCCTTCCGCGCAAAACAGATGCCGGTATACGGCTGCCAGCCCGTGGCGCCGAATACCGCGCGCGGCGCGCCCTCCTTTAACGGGGTCTGCGCCGGCGGGCGCGCGAGCTCGTGGAGGCAGATTCGGTACTTGCCCCACTCGTGAATGGCTTCGGCGTGGAAGAGGAACCAGTCGCCGGGACTACCGCCCAGCACGAGCGGCGTCGTGCCGGTGAAGTCCCGGATGTCCCGGATGCGGATCGGTTGCGCGGTCACGTTTTCGATCGAACGCCGGCAGGCGATCGTGAGATCGGTCCGTCGCGTGACGACGATCCGTTCGCGCGTGAAGCGGCTGACCATCGCACCGTCTTCGAACCGATAGTCCTTGTCCGACGACAGCGCCGTGCCGTTCGCTTCGAGCGCAAAGACCCGGTCGCGCCAGCCGATGCCGCCTGCCATGAACGAGTAGCGTCCGTTCTCGGCTTTCCATTCCGCTCGCATGTCGTGCTCCTCATACTTCGGACAGCGGTATTGTCCGGCGCTCGGCGGCGGACCGGATGGCGGCGAACGCCACGCGCGTGGCGGTCACGGCATCCTCGACCCCGCAGACGACGGGGCCGCGGCCTTCGATCTGATCGGCGAACCGTTCGAGGGCGTGCGCGTGGCCCTTGTCGGGCTCGGCGGTGAAGATGCGGCTCGGGTCGCTCGCCGCGGCGGCCTCGCGGCAGGCGGCCTGCTTCTTCTTGAGCCAGCCGGCGAGCCCGCCCTCCGTCCCGATCGCGGGATGCCGGTCGTGGAGCATCGGGAAAGTCTTCACGGCCGGCGCACCCTCGAGGCCGGCGGTGCGGATCTCGAGCATGTGGTCCACCACCACCGCCCCGCCGTTGCCGAACGCCTCGTACAGCTCCTTGGGGTAGCCGAAGGTCCCGTTCCCGCACATCAGCAGCGAGGCCAGTTCGCCGGTCCCGTAGCGCACGAGCACGCCGTGGTTCAGCATGCCCTGCTCGATCGCCGTCACCTCGACCGGTTCCGCGGCCAGGAACCAGTTGCAGATGTCGGTGAAGTGGGTCATCTCGAAGAGCATCGGCCCGTGCGGCGCCTGCTGCTTGTCGAACACCCAGGCCTTCCAACTGTGCCAGTCGTCGTTGATCCGCACGGAGATGGCCGCCCGGCCGTCCTCGGCCAGCCGCGGTCGCGCGGCGCCCTCGCGGTCGAACCGCCACGGACAGGGTTTGGGGTTCTCCATGTGCGCGCGAAAGAGCGCGTGCGCCTCGAGCATGGCGGGCGCCGACCGCCGGTTGTGCCCGACACAGAACGGGATGCCGGCCCGCTGCACAACATCCCGGATTCGGTACATCTCCTCGAGCGTGCGGGCCAGCGGCTTCTCGCAATAGACCGGCTTGCCGGCCTCCGCCGCCGCCTCGATCACGGGCAGGCGCAGCTTCTCCGTGGTCGCCAGGCAGATCGCGTCCACGTCCGGACGCGCGACGGCCTTTCGGTAGTCCGTCACCACCTCTCGCGCCCCGAACTCGTCCCGGCACAGGCGCAGCGCCTCGTCGGACAGGTCGCAACAGACCTGCAAGGTCATTCTCTCCGACTTCGCGACATTCGGGATGTGCTGCTTCTGCGCGAGCATCCCGCAGCCGACAACGGCCCAGCGGATTCGTTTCACGTGCCGATCACCCTCCATCGCGCGGCGCCGCCCGGGCGCTACGCATCCACGTTTGCCTCGACCGGTCCCCTCATGGCCGCGACGGTCAGCCCGCCGCGGTCGTCATCGAAATGCCAAGTCGCCTCCACCCATCGGCTGGCCGTCGGCCAAGACCTGTCCCGGCGCGGCCTCGAGCGCAATCCGAACGGGCCACGTCCGGTTCGCGCACTGGCCAGCGGCACGATGAAGCCGTGTTCGGTGCAGGCCCATATCGAGAAAGGCCCCATCGCGCGCGCCAGCCGGCGGTTCATCGGTCCATCCTCATCTCCTCCGGCGCGACCGGGGGCGCCAACGCACCCGCCGCGGCGCCTGCCGGCGCTCGACTTTGGGAGTTCGTGGACGCGGGAGGCCGGGACAAGGGGCCGGCGTCGTTCGTTGCCAGTGGGCCCACTTCGTCCCGGGTGGGCGCCCAGGCCACGCCGACATCGCCCGTATACCGGTACCGGGTGTCCATCCCGGTCTGAGCGACGCATACCTGCGCGAGCGTATTGCCGGCGCACCACTTCGTATCCGTGACCGGCAGCCCCAGTTGCTTGCCATGCCCATAGCCCAGGACCACGGCCCCATTGCCGGTGTTCCCGCATACGACGGTCTCGTGGCACGCTTCCGCTCCTTTGTGCCAGACGGACGGGTCCATCGCGCGATTCCAGTTCCCGGCGCTCACCCGGATGGCGCCCTGGTTCCAGTCGCCGGAGTTGACGATCTTGTTCACAACGGACCTCCTTGGTTAGAGCCTATCCGGAAACCGATTGGGGCCACGACACTGCGCATTCTGCCCGGTTCTTCTCGTTCGCCGCGATCGCCCGTGCCAGGTAGTCATCGAGCGGTTCGAGCCCGAACTCGGCGACCACTTCGGCCGCCGTGCGCTGCTCCGTGTGGCTCACGATCAGCGCCGGGCCAATGTCCGCCGGGATATCCACGCTGACGGCGTGCCGGTACTTTCTCCGGATGTCCGGGAACTTCTCGCGGTTCTTGTCCAGATGCACCATGACGTAGTCCAGGTTGATGCGCGCGCACGGGTGCTGCGTGTAGCAGTCGGACAGCGCGACCGGCCGCCCGAACGGGTCGAGGATGCCGCCGCCGATGAAGGGCAGGGCGGCGACGAAATAGGCGCGGCACTGGTACGCCCACTGGGCCTGCATGAGCCCGCCGTGATACATCGAGGCGAAGCACAGGATCTCGGGCCGGTTCGCCCGGTAGCCGTCGAGCAAGGCGCCGAAGTTCAGATCGAAACAGATGGCGCCGCCCAGCCGCCCGGCGGGGGTCTCGACCGTCACGGCGCCCCGGCCCGAGGCCAACCCATCGGCGATTTCCCCATCCGTGAGGAAGCTCTTGTGGTAGGCGCCGGCGATGCCGGCCGGCGTGACAAAGACGATCGAGTTGTAGACGCGCCCGGCCTCGCGGATCTTCGCGGAGCCGGCGATCGTGCAGCGCTCGCGCGCCGCGAACTCGAGATAGAGCGAGAGGAACGGGCCCGGCTTCGCGACCTCCTCGGCCGTCTCGATCGTCAGACCGTAGGCTTCGACCCCCTCGGACAGCACGATCAGGTCCAGCCCGTAGCCGCGGAGGCCATCCAGCGTCTCGCGGGTCTCGGCCAGCACGATGCGGCCTGCGTCCTTCGCGCCGCGTTCCGCGCGCGTCGCGAACAGCACCGCGGCCGCATGTACGAATCGAGCCATTATGATGCCTCCCGAATCGGAATATCCACGCCCTTGACCGGCGTGCGGGCACAGCCTATCTCATGCCCTTCACATACACCAGCGCCACGTCGTCCGGCTTGACCTCGAGTTCGAGCGTGGGCGCGGCCGGCAAGGCCGCGCCCGCGCGCAGCTCCTTCGCCTCGAGCACGCGCGCGAACGGCAGCGCGATACGGGTCTTGCCGTTCGGCGCGCGGTCGTAGTTGCCGACGAGCAGGAGCAGCTCGCCGCCCCGCATCCAGGCCGAGTAGTAGAGCCCCGGGTTGTCGGCCTTCACCTCCCAGCGCGCGCCGTCCATGAGCAGGTTCTCGTAGGGCGCCAGCAGCGCCAGCGCCTTGGCGTGGTAGTAGAAGTCCAGCGCCGTGTCGAAATCCGTGTAGCAGTAGTACGTGATACCGCAGGCGCCGTTGAGCAGGGCCTCGAGGATCATGTACTCGAGCTTGTACGGCGGAAACTCGCCGTAGGTCCCCGCGCTGAGCCACGGCAGGATGACGCGCTTCTTGAGAATCGCGTAATCGGCCTTGACCGTGTTGTGCACGGCGCGCGCGTCGCCGCGCACGTAGAGGCTCGGCTGCGATTGGTCGAGCCAACGGGGGTAGCCGTCCAGGCAATGCATCACGCCGTGGTGCGCGCCCCCGGAGGCGTAATTGTTGTAGGAGCCGATCACCGGCATCGGGAGCCGCAGCGCGCGGGCCTTGGCGGCGATCGCCTCGCGCATGTCGCGCCACATCTCGGCGCCAAGCCCGCGCAGGTAGTCGGGCATCGGCTTGCCGCTCCGCTTCCGGCCCTCCTGGCAGCGCAGGCAGCGCCCGGCCTCGCGCGCGCCTTTGTACCAGCACTCGATGTCGTAGAAGACATAGTCCGCACGGCTGGCCGCGAACAGCGCGCCGACCCGCTCGATTTCTTCCTTGTAGAACCGGCCGCGATAGGACGGGCACAGCGCGCCCGTCTTGCCGCCTTCGAACTGCGAGTAGATTTCCTTTTCCTTCTTGTGCTCGTTCTCCATCACATGGAACGGCGACTCGTTGTAGACCACCTTGAACCCGTGCTGGCGCGCTTCGTCGAGAAATTTCACACGGGAAGGGTCCGGCTTGCCATCCTTCCAGTAGCGCGGGAAGGTGGACACGGCGTTGAACCCGAGCGCCGGCCAGGCCTCCCAGAAACCCGGCCAGCCGATCTGAAAGTGTTCGCCCATCCAGGCCAGACTCACGTGCAGGCGCTTGAGCGGCGGCACGCGCGGCATTTCCACGGTCGAGATCCCGACTTCGAACCGGTTCGGCTCGACGCCTTCGCACTCGGCGTAGAACACGGCCTTAGCGCCGGCCGGGAGCGTCTGCCCCGCGGCGAGTTGCAGGAAGAAGGGCGTCTTCTTCGCCTGGGCGGGCCAGTTGTCCAGGCGCAGTTCGAACCGGGTCCACGGCCGGCCGTCCCGTTCGAAGGGCGTGGCCGTCCGCCCCCTCTCGGGCTTGGGACGCGGTTGCACCATCTCGATCTGCGCCGGCATCTCGATGACATACGTCACCGGCCGCTTGCGCGCTTCGCCCTTGCGGCAGTCGCTGACGTAGAAGAAGTTCGGAGTGTTGATGTTCGTGCTGATCGTCAGCGGCGTCTTGGCGGGCCGGAAGATGAGGCCATCCATCACGAACGAGACCGGCTCGAGCCCGGCGTACGAGACGCCGGCAACCTCGAACTCGCCCGCCATGACCGCCACCTCGTCGCTGAACACGGCGCTGCCGTCGCCCGTCACCGTCAGCCCCACATAGCGGGCCTTGGTCTTGACCGACAGCGGAAACGGATAGACGTAGGGCTCGCCGTCCTCCTCGAGAAAGTAGGCGGTCCGCCAGTCGCACTGGTCCTTCTCGCCGGGCATGAGCTTTTCGAGCGCGCTGACGCGATGGAAAGTCGTGCCGTCCTCGCTGACCACCGCCTCGATCCGCTTGGGAAAGATCAGCCCGGGCTGCTCCTTGCCGCCCAGAAAACGCGCCACCACGCGGTCCACCGGCCGCACCGCGCCGAGGTCGATCAGGAGGTTGTAAACGGGACTCGGCTGGTTGTACCAGCCGACGGTGTCCGAGGCGAACCAGATGCGGTCGTCCAGGCGCGACGAGAGCTTGCCGTCCGTCAGGTCCGTCTGGTCGGTCCCGCCCTTGCTCGTCAGATTGTAGTCCGGCCTGGCGGAGAACCGGACCGGCTTGCCCAGCGCCAGGTTCTCGCCCGCCGTCCGCTCGAGCCAGAGCTCGCGCTGCTGGCGCACGAGCGGCGTCTTGGCCTCGACCGCTGGCTGGGGCGCCGCATGGGCGGTTGTGACGGCGAAGAGGAAGAGGGCCAGCGCGTGGCGCGCCGCGCCGCCAACGCGCACGGATGCCAGCAGCGCGCCGCGTCGTTCGTCGCGCGCGGTATCGAGCCGCCAGGCGTCGTCCGTGATGGGCGCGTCGGCCGACCAGGCGCCGTCGCCGTCGGGCTCGAGCGTCACGTCGGCGGTTGAAAAACGATGCGGCGTCATGCCGTCCGTCAGATAGAACCCGACGCGCGGCCGCTCGCCGGCGGGCGCGCCGCCCGTCAACCGCAGGCGCAGCGTGTCGCCGACCGCGGCGACGCCGGGCGTCTTCGCGTCGGCAAGCGCGATCGTCAGGGCGTCGGCCGGCGCATCGGTCAGCCGCACGTCCTTGAGGTCCAGCCAGCCGCCAGGCGCTACGCCCGGCGGGCCGGCGATCTCGAGGCTCGCGTCCACAGTCCGGCTTTCCGCATAGCCGGGCAGCGCCGCCATGTCCACGGTGGTCGTGCCCATCAACAGGGGCCCTCGCGCTTCGACCCCCTGTTCCGCCCGAAGGACGAGCGTTAGCCCCTGCTCGATATCCTCGATCCGCCCGACCGCCACCTGCAGGAACCGGTAGCGCGTCCCATCGGCCCCATCGAGCGGCAGCCGGCGCCGCAGCGTGCCCGTCCGCTCGGGGCCCGTCTCGCGCAGCCGCGCGCCGTCCTCGACCGGCTCGAGGCTCACCGAGCCCGGCGGCTCCATGCGCCAGCCCTTCGACGCGTCGTCGGACAACGGCAGCGCCGCCATGGCCTCGCGCCACTCCGCGGCGCCGGCCGGCCGCGTCGTTCCCAATGCCATTCCCACCAGCAGCGTTGTTGCCATGACTACCCCCATTGGTTTGAGCGAGCGCAAGAGAGAGTGCGAAGACATGTGCATAACGCGGGACTCTTCCATGCAAAGACAACCCATTTCACGCGTCGGATCAATCGTTAAACGTTGTATGCGGTTCCTGGGGTTTGTCGGGTGCGAGACACGCGCATTCCTTGAGATACGCGATGCCGTCTCTCAGCCGCTCTTCTGTGTGGGCGTTGAAGTATTCTTCGGAGGATATGTACCCGGAGAATCGATGCATCTTCAGCGCAAAAAAGACTTCCATGTAGTCGACGATACCCGCCTGCGGCATGGTGATCAAGCGCTTGGGAATCAGGCGGCGGACCGGCGCGTAGTCGATCTCGTCAGTCCACGCCCACATCACATTCTTGGCATGCACGTAGGCGAGGTATTTCCCGAGGATCTCCACGTCCGAGCGCGGCCGGAGCCCGCCCTCGAGCGCGCCGTTGGCCGGGTCGTAAATGACACCTATGTGTTTGGGATCGACGCCCTCGAACAGCCTCACCGCCGCCATCGAGGACGAGGTCAGCGCGCCGCCGTGCATTTCGAGCACGAACCGAATCCCGCGGGCCTTGCTCAGCTCCACCAGGCCGGGTATGCCGTCCCGCGCAAGCTTGAAGATGTCGCCGAACGAATGCCGTTGGTGCAGGGCCTCGTCGTAGTTACACGATATCCAAGGGTGCGAAACGCGAAGGCTCTGCCCGCCCACCGACGAGACGATGTCGGTCCAGCGCTGCATTTCGTCCTCTTTCCAGAGCTTTCCGCCGTTGATATAGCCGGCCACATCGAGGCCGGCGTCCAGGGTCAGCTTCGCCATTTCCTTGATGGCCGCACCCGCCTCATCGACGGGCGGCAGGCCCCATTCGATGCCGTCCACGCCCAGCCGTTTGCACAGGTCCACGATCTCCCTGTTCGACCGGGTCTTCCGGAGCGAATTGGTATTTACGGAATACTTGAACCGGCTCATCGCATTCTCCTCGTGCCGTTGCCGTCCTCGGCCAGGCGCGGCCGTTCGGACTCGCGGCGGATTCCATTGATGGTCGTTTCCAAGAGCTACCGCACGCCTTTCACGTAGACCAGCGCCACGTCGTCCGGCTTGACCTCGAGTTCGAGCG
>JAFGHX010000253.1 GCA_016929905.1 Kiritimatiellia bacterium | reverse complement strand
CGCACGATTCAGCTTGGCCGCCGCATCCCCCCCCGCCGTCCATCCCGGCGGAATTGCCCACGAACGTGCAATCCCTGGCAAGCGCGCCCGCACCCGCGCCCCACCAACCGCCCCCCGACTCCGCGGTGTTGTCCAGGAACACGCACGAGAGGGCCGCGCCACCGTAGGCACCCCCGCCGCCCATCCCGGCGGTGTTGCCTGTGAACGTGCAATTCGACAACGTCCCACCGGACTCGCCGTACCACCCGCCACCGTCCGCCCCCGCGTGATTGCCCACAAACCTGCAATTCGGCCAAATCCCACTGCCGGCGCCGTACCAGCCGCCACCGCATCCCCATTCCGTCGTGTTGTTGCTGAACGCGCACGAGAAGGCCTGGCCGCCGAACGCCCCGCCGCCGTCCATCTCAGCCGTATTGTCGACAAAAGTACAATTCGACAGAATCCCACCCGATTCGCTGCACCACCCCCCGCCACGCCCGTTCATAGCCGTGTTGCCGCTGAACAGGCACGCGAAGACCTCACCGCCAAACGCCCCGCCGCCGTCCACTCCGGCCGTGTTGCCCGCCACAACGCAATTCGACATGACGCCATCCGACTCGCACCACGCGCCGCCCCCGCCGCTCTCTTGCGAATCCGGGTCCCACTCGCTCCGCGTACACCCATCGGTCAGAGTGAAACCGGCGAGAACCGCGCCGGAACACACATACGCGCAACGCACCGCATCGGGGCCGACCGGGCCCTGGCCGCGAATGAACGTAGACGCCGGCCCGTTGACGCTCTCGACCGTCACGGCGGCGGCGATCGCGACCCGATTCGTGAAGCCCGCCCCTATCGCCTTGCCACCGGCATCGTACGTGCCGTCATTCACCAGCACCGTGTCGCCGCCACTCGCCACATCCACCGCCGCCTGGATGTCCGTCGCGGCATCCGCCCAGTTCGTGTAAGGCGCCACGTTTCCGCCGGACGGCGAGACGTAGTGGATGTCGCCTGCGGCGACATCCACAATGAAGAATGAAAAATGAAGAATGAAAAATGGCAGGAGCAGAGCGCGGAACATGCGCGCGGGCGCGCTAGGCCGAAAGTCGAAAGTCGAAGAGTCGAAAGTCATGGGTTCGTTGTTCGTTATTCGCTATTCGTCATTCGTTAAAGCGTGTCGCCATGGCCGGGTCCGTCAACCACCCCACGTCAATTTCTCGGCGTGTCCGTTGCCGCATCCGGAACACCGGCCAACCGCGTCGAACTGCTCCGTCTTTGCTCTTTGCGTTCTTTGCGTTCTTTTGCGGCTACTCCTTGCCCACTCTGACCCGGTAATACAACTGCCCTTCCCCCGCATGCACCTCGTCGGTATACACGTTCTCCACCGGCGTCGCGACGAGATTCGTCACCAGCGGCGCGAACGGCACGGTGACCAGGTTCGTCGTGAAATCGATCATGTAGACCCGGTTCGAGAGGCTGGGCCAGTAGAGAATGGTGTGGCCCTGCGCCGCCGGCACGCGGGTATCGCCGATCTCAAATCGCGAGGCGGGATTCGTCGGGTCGCTGCCCGAGAGCCATTCGGCCCAGTTGCTGTACGTGTCGCCGTCGGCGTCCGTCTCGGCATCCGCATTCGTCGGTCCGGCGAAGAAGGCCTGCTCCCACCAGTCCGGCACGCCGTCGGCGTCGGTATCCTGCTCGAACCGCGTGATGGTCGCCTGTTTCGGCTCGGAGATCTCGCCTTCGGCATCTTCCGCAAAGAACGTCACGACGTAATCGCCGATCTTGGTGAGCCCGGCCCAACCGGTCTCGTGCCGGCTCTCGGTCGCGTTCCAGACCAGGTTCGTCTGCGGCAGCTCGGTCTCACCGTCATAGTCCGGATCGGTAACGGTGCACCACACATTCGAGACACCGTCGACATCGGTGATATTCGCGGCCCAGAGTGTCACCGTATTGGTCGCCTCGTTGATCTGCGCGTCGGGCATAGGCGTAGCGATCATGGGGTTATCGTCGCCGGTCATGAAAGCCGTGCCGATATAGCGCAGCGCCGCAATCAGTCCGTCCTGGTCCTTTTCGTTCGGCACACCGTCCCCGTCGTCGTCGATCTGGGCGATTTGTTGGAGATGCCCGGTCGCCTTGCGCATGCAGGTCTTGGCCTTTTCGAACGCGTGCCCGATGCTGCGGCCGTTGAAGATATGACTGAGGAACACGGCGGAGAAGCTGACGGCGCCATTCGCGCCCCAGACGCAACGACGCCCGGCCGCGGCGCTGGCGATAGTGACGCGCTCGCAGCCGGGCGGCGCCGAGAGATAGGGGATGAAGGCGCCTGCCCCGGCGAATTCGAGTATCACGATAGCGGGCGCCTCGTTTGTGAGCTGGACCGAGTCCAGCCAGGCATCCAGCGCTGCGGCGGTACATGTCTCGGCCGCGTTCAATCGCAGCGCACCGTCGACCTCCTCACCGATGACGTAGATCACGAGTTTCTGGACCGAGGCACCCCACGTGGTGATCGCATACTCCAGATTTGTCGTGACTGGCAGTGCGTCGATGTCGTTGAGCCCGTCGCCGGTGAAATCCTCGTTGCCGACCGCACTGATGTGGTAGATGCTGTCCGGCGTGAACCATCTGCTGAGAAACGTGTGATACGCGCGCGTCGCGATGCGGCGCATCGCCTGCCAGTGCGGGGAGTCGGGCTGTCCGGCGTTCAGCAGCACGACCCGCTCATCGAATCCCTGCTGGACAACGTATCTCTGTTCGGGGAAGGAGACGCCGGCGGCAGCGTCCCGCGCGTAATAGATGACCTTATAGGTCCCCTCCTCGGCGAACCCTTCATAGTGCCCCTCGTACCGGCCGCTCACGGAATCGTAGGTCAGTTCCACCTCCGGGACGTCCGAGACGGGCGTGGCCGGATCGGGGTCGTGGCTGGGCGGCACGACATGACACCAGACCCGGGCGATCGCCGATTTCGACGCGATGTCGTCCGCCCAGAAGACCGCCTTCGACGCGCCGTTCAGGATCTGGTTGCCGCAGACCGACCCGATCCGGGGTATGTCCTTGCTCGTCACGAAGCTCGCGCCCAGGAAGAGCCCCGCCGCAAGCGTGCCGCCACCGTTGTCGTAGTACGCCGCTTGTTGGTAGAGCCCCATCGTCGTCTCGGCCGTCGTGTAGGCGTCCGCC
The DNA here is from genome assembly GCA_016929905.1 of Kiritimatiellia bacterium. Classification (GTDB taxonomy): domain Bacteria; phylum Verrucomicrobiota; class Kiritimatiellia; order JAFGHX01; family JAFGHX01; genus JAFGHX01. Next base: position 7,946 of record JAFGHX010000253.1, on the reverse strand, counting down.
ATATCGTAGCCGAGCATGACACCGTTGAAGAACGCATCGGAGAAGCTGACCATGCCGCCGGCGATGAAATAGGCCGGTTCATTGGTCGCGCAGGAAGCGATCACGATGCGTTCGGCGGCACCCGAGTATGACAGCTCATCCAACAGGCTGCCGGCGTAGCAGCAGTCGATCAACACGACCACCTTCGTCTGCCAGGCGTCCTGCAAGGCGTCCAGCCAAGCGTCGAGATCGGCCGCCGGCAGCATCTCCGACGGGTTGAGCCGGAACGATGCATCGCCGGCCGACTCGCTGCCGTGATCGACAAGATACAGGAAGAGATTGCTGCTGGCCGCCGCCCAATTGGTCAACGAGTAGGCCACGTTGGCATAGGTCGTCGGCAGGTCCATGTCGTCGAGTTGGCCGTCGCCGTCCGCATCCTGATTGGTCACCGCGCTCAGATACTGAACGCCTTCCTTCGAATACCCTCGATACAGGAGCGTGTTGTAGGCCGTGTCCGCCAGATAGTCCGTGTTTGGCCATAACGGGTCGTCGGCGCTCTTGCGCGCAGCCACGATCATTGCCTTGCCGGCCGAGCCGAGCTCCTCAGGACTGATCACGTTGATGAGCGAGCGCCCAACCGCATTGCTCGTGTCCCAGCCTTGCACGATGTCGGTCACCGACGAAGTGGGGCCGGCCTCGTAAAGGATCGTGTCAGCGTCCACCGCGGTCAGAATGCCGCCGCTCCTGTTCTCTACGAACGCCCAAGCGATTGCGCCGGTCCCTCCCTGCGCGTGCAGGAAGCTGGTCTGACCGACTGGAAGCGTCGCGAACGGGGGCGCGACTTCGAGGGCCGGACTGAGCGAAACCGCGCCGTCCGGAACGCGGGTCGCTGCCCCCAGATTGGCCGCCCAAAAGACGTCGGCGTCCGCGGCTGAAACGACGGCGTCGAGATCCAGATCCGCACGCCGGTAGCCGACCAGATTCGTCTGGGTGCCGTGGATCAGAGCGTCTACCGCCAGCACCGCACCGTCCGAGTCCGTGTCCCCTGCCCTCATACCCCATACGTTGGGCTCCAATTCGACCGCCGCGGGCGAGCCACCGAAATACTTGCTCGACGCGGTCGAGAAGTCGTACGACACAGCGGAGGAAGAGAACGTAACGGGGCTCGCGGACATCACCGAGAGGTGGTTGCGATGTTTGACCACCAGCCAATAGGAATCGCCCGACGTGACGTCGACGACGAACGCGGTACTGCCGTCGTCCGTCATCAACTGCCCGTTCGCGCGGAGGAACATACTGCGCGAGAAGACCGCCGGACCATTGGTGGACTGGCGGAATTCCAGAAGCACCCAGTCCACCGCATCGGGAGGCACGGACGAGACCGTGCGCTGGTCCGCTGCGTAGGGCGAGGCGGCAGGGATCGCGCCCGCAGCGTTCAAAACCGTGGACATCGCGTGGGTATTCGTGTCGTAGGCGCCCTGCAGCAACACTCGGATACTGGCCGCGAATGCCAGTTCGTAGGCGCCCATGTCGACCGTGCCGTTCAGGATCCGCGGGTTTCCGTCCCGATCCGTGGCCGAGTACATCCAGTCCCGATTCGCGCCCGCGTCGACGCAAGGTGACGAGAGCTGTGGCCGATAGCCGGACGTCAGCTGAGGCGGGCTGGTGATGTTACTGCCACCGCCCGGATTGGGGGTCGTGCAGGAGTAGGAACAACTCAGCCAGTAGGCAACGCAGTTGCTGGGCGTATTGTAGTACAGGATGGAGTTCCGCACCGTACCCCCGTACGCGCCGTCCCCTGTGTTGTAGACCACGGTGCAATTGTCCAACTCGCAGGCGTAGGCGCCCGCGCCGTACGAGGCGGAGTTGTCACGGATGACGCAGTTCGCGGCTCGGCCGCCGTCCACCCCGCCGCCATGCGAACCTGCGGTGTTGTCGTGGACAATGCAGTTCGTGAGACTGCTGTGATACGCGCCGGCCCCGTACCACGTGACCGTGTTCCACCGGATCGTGGAATCCCGGGTCCCGCCTTCGCACACGCCGCCGCCATGGCCACCCGCCGAATTGCCCTCAATCGTGCAGTTGTCGACTTGGCTGCCGTGGGTACCGCCGCCGGAACTGGCCGAATTCCACTGGACCGAGCAGCCGCGCAGCACGCCGCCGTACGCGCCGCCGCCAAACGTGGCGCTGCATTCCGAGATTGTGGAGTCCAGGACTAGTCCCCCGTACACTCCGCCGCCATAGCTGGCGGAGTTGGTCCTGATCACACAATTCGTGATCACGCCGCCACGCTCGCACCACGTGCCGCCGCCGTGCGGCGCGTAGCCCTCGCGCAGCGTGAAGCCGCTCAATTCGGCGTCATCGCCCAGAAAGGCGCAGCGCATCCGGTCCGCACCGGTCGGCACGCCCTTGATGATCGTGTCGGCCGGGTTCGCGCTCTCTGCCCTGACCGTGAGCGGCTTGTAAAGCCCGACACGGTTCGTGACGCCGTCATGCCCGTACCTGCCGCTATCGTACGTACCTTGCCTGACAAGCACCACGCCGCCGGCCGGCGCGGCGTCGATTGCGTCCTGGATGACGTGCGCGGCCGTGGCCCAGCTCTGGTACGGCCAGACGTTGCCGCCGGCGCCCCAGACGTAGTTCGTGCTCAGCGCCACGATCGAGACAGACCCCGTGGCGGTCGCCTGGCCGTCGTTGTTCCACACGGTCAACACGATCTCGTATTGACCCGCAGCAGAATACGCGTGCTCGGTCAGGAACCGATTGCTCTCACCTGTCCCGTCGCCCCAGGACCAGGTGTAGCCGCTTGCCCGCCCGGTGACGCGGGCCTCCGCCCGGACAGCCGCACCGACCACCACGTTCGTGTATGGGAGCGCGATCGAACACGTCAACGGACCGACCGTCCCGGCGCCAACCCACTCGTCGCAGCCGATGTCCACGCCGCCGTCCGCGCCCCTGAGTTCGCCGTCCATGTCCAGGCCGCCCCCCCCATAGGCGTTGTCGCCCACGTCCACGCAGGGGGAGGCCGACACGATGTGCGGATTGTCGATGCTGAGCAGGCCGGGCCGGTTCGTAATGTTGCCCGTGCCCGGCGGCATCGGCGCGGTGCACGAGAACTCGTAGGTGCCCTGGTAGACCGCGTGATTGTCGCCCGAGCTGAACGCCGAATTGTAGTACACGATCGAGTTGCGGATCGTGCCCATGAACGTGCCGCCGCCGCAATCCGCGGTGTTGTCGACGAGCGTGCAGTTGTACGCGATCCCCTTGTACATGCCGCCGCCGTCGCCGCTCGCCTCATTGCGCGCGACGAAACAGCCGGCCAGCACACTCTCGCGCGTGCCCGCGCCATACCCGCCCGAGTTGCTCACGACCATACAACTGTCAAGAAGACTGTAGTACGCACCCCCACCGCTGTTCTCGGCGATCGTGCAGGATCGGGCCGAGCTGCTGTGCAGGCCGAGGTCCGTGTTCTTCTCGATCGTGCACTGCTCGGCCTGGCACTGGTAGAGCCCCGCCATATTGGCGGTCACCAAGCAGTCTCGCACGTTGGCAAACGCCGCGGCGTACGTTCCCTGGAACGGGAATTCCGAGACGCCATTCCCATCGAGCACAGAGTCGGTGACCACCCCGCCGTGAACGCCACTGGCCCAGACGTACGCCTCGTTCGCCGTCACCCGGCAGTTCGAGATGACGCCGGTCGGTTCGCACCACGCGCCAGCCCCGCTCGACTTCTCGTTGTCGTCGGGGTCCGTGTCCGTGTAGCCGCCGCTCAGCGCAAAGCCCACAAGCCGCGCGCCGTCTCCCACATACGCGCAACGCACAGCATTGCTGCCCAACGGGCCCGCCCCGCGAATGACCGTATCGGCCGGGTCGCTGCTCGTGGCCTGCACGGTGAGCGGTTTGTAGATCCCTATCCGGCTGCGTCCCCGATACGCGTATTCGCCCGCGTCATACATGCCGGGCGCGACCAGCACGACCGCGCCGGGCGTAGTCGGGGCCGCATCGATGGCAGCCTGGATGTTCGTCGCGGCCGTAGGCCAGGAGTCAAACGGTGCGGCGTGCGAGCCTGACGGCGAGACATACGTGACGGACGCCTCGACAATCTGGACCGTCACCGTCGCCGCCGCGCTCGTCTCGTCGTTCCAGGCCAGGAACACCACGTCGTACTGGCCGGCGACCGCGTAGCTGTGCTCGGCATGGAGCCCCGTGTCCGCGACCGCGCCATCGGCCCATTGCCACTGATAATGGGCGGCTCGGCCGGTGACGTTGCCCTGGAACCGCACAACCGTATCCACGGCGGCAGTGGTACAGCTGCACGCGGCGGCCACGCTCAGCGCGCCCGTGATGCTTGCCACTACGAACTCGTCACACCCGATGTCGACGCGGGCGCCCGCCACACGCGGATCACCGTCGATATCCAGCACCGTCGTCGCGTAGGCGCTGTTCCCGGCGTCTACGCACGGCGAACTCTCGACGATCCAGGGATCGTTCGTGTTCAGCAGACCGGGCGGCCCGACAAGGTTGCCCGCCCCCGCCAGAGACGGCGTCGTGCAGCAGTACTCGTAGGAGCCGTACCACCCCGAGTAACCATCCGCGCCGATGAAGTTGTAGTTGTCGCCGGAAGGCGACGTGTTGTTGTAGACAATCGAGTTCCAAACCGTGCAGCAATCCGTCCCGCCACCCCGCATGCCCGCACTGTTGGCCAGGATCGTGCACCCCTCACCCGTCGTCCTGTAAAGGCCGCCACCGCCCCGTTCGGCCGTATTCCGCATGATTGCGCAGTTCCTGGCAATAGCGAACGACAGGCCGCCACCGTGTGTCGCCGTGTTGTCCGTGATCCGGCAATTGAGGAACTCCCCCCGATAGGCGCCGCCGCCGGACCTCGCGCGGTTTCCCGAGATCTCGCAGCCCACGATGAGTGCACCAGACTGCCCGCACACGCCGCCGCCCGACCCGTTCGTCGCTGAATTCGCGCAGATCAGCGAGTTGCTGACTGTCCCACGATAGACGCCGCCACCGTCATCGTCGGAGATGTTGTTGCTGATGATGCAGCTCAGGACCGTGCTCTGATAGGTGCCGCCCCCCCAGAGTGTCGTGGCGGCGTTCCCACTGATCGTGCAATCCTCAACAATGCCGCCGCTCGTTCCACCGCCACTACTCGCCGAATTGCCGGTGATCGTCGAATGACGCACCACACCGCCCTGCGTGCCGCCGCCCGTGTTCGCGGTGATCGTACAGTACTCAACGGTACTCTCACTCGTGCCGCGCCCGCTGTTGCCGGCAATCTCGCAATCCACAACGGTCCCGCCATAGACGCCGACCCCGGAATTGCTCGCGATCACACAGTTCGAGACCACGCCCTCTACTTCGCAGAACGCGCCGCTGCCGCCTGTCGTGCCGCCGCTGGTGTATCCGTTGGTCAGCGTGAATCCCTTCAGCGTCGCGCCCCGACCAACGTATGCGCAACGGACCGCGGATGCCCCGTCAAGTACGGTCAGCGCCCGATTGGGGACCGTCGCCTCAACTCGCACCGGTCTGTCGATCGCCACTCGGCTGCCACTCCGCCCGCCGACGGCGTAGGTGCCCGCACTCACGAGGACGATACCGCCCGGAACACACGCGTCCACCGCGCTCTGAACGTTCCTTGCCGCCGTGCCCGGGCTCGTATAGGGCGACACGTCGCCGCCCGTCGGTGATACGTAGTTGGTGAACGCACTCACTATGTGCACGGCGACCGTTGCCGAAACACTGCAGGAATCATTGGAGGCAGCAACGACCACACTGTAGTCGCCGGCCGCGCCATAGGAGTGCCACGCCACCAGGCTACCCGGACTCAGGAGATCGTCGCCCCAGTTCCACTGATAGTCCTTGGCCCTGCCTCCGATGTCGACGCGAAACTCCAGCGGCGTCCCCGCAACGGCATTCGTGTAGGTCGCCGATACCGCCACCGTCAATTCCCCCGTCATGCCGCTCGCCGTGAACTCATCGCAACCGATATCCACGACCCCGTCCGCTGCCCGCGGATCGCCCTCGAGATCCGTGCCGGCAGGTGCGTACACATTGCTGCCCGCGTTGACGCACGGCGAACTCGCGGCAATGCACGCGTTGCTCATGCCAAGAAGCCCGGGCGCGGTCGTGATGTTGTCCGTGCCGTCCGGTTCGGGCGTCGTGCACGAATACCGGAAGACGGCGCCGTAGTGATTTGCGTCAAACAGTGTCGCCGTGTTGTAGTACACGATCGAGTTCTTGATCGTGCCGCCAAGAACACCGCCCGCCCGGTCGGAGGCAGAATTGCCGATCACCGTGCAGTTCTCAAGCGTGCTGTAGGTCGCGCCCCCCCCGTTCGGCGCCGCATTTGCGACAATCGCGCAGTTCCGATTCGTGCCGCTCCGTGTGCCGCCCCCGCCGCCGCCGAACATCCCGGACAGCCAGTTGCCGATAAGCACGGAATTCTCCACGACACTGTAGGAAGCACCGCCACCCTGCATCTCCGCCGAGTTCCCCTCGATCCGAGAGCGCCGTACCGTCCCTTCGCACACGCCGCCACCCTCGCTCGCCGTATTGCCGATTATCACGCAGTCCACAGCGACGCCGCGATAGATGCCGCCGCCACGGCTGCCTGCGTCGTTGCCGGCCACCACGCAATCCGTGAGAACACCGCCGTACAGGCCGCCGCCGCAACCTGAGGCCGCATTCCCCGCAAGCACACAATTGCTCAGACTGCCGCTCTCGTTGCACCAGGCACCGCCACCTGACCGTTCCACGTCGTAGTCCCCGCTCGTGCGCGTGGACCCGTTCGTGAGCGTGAAACCGACGAGCCAAGCGCCACCGGCCACATACGCGCAACGCACCGCGTTGCTGCCGACCGGACCGGCTCCGACAATGTGAGTTACCCCAGGCCCGCCAACGCTCGTCACCGTGACCCCGTTCGTGAGCGCCACCCGGCTCAGCATGTTGCTGAGTACCGCCCGCCCCCCCGCGTCATACACCCCGTTCGTCACCAGCACCGTGCCGCCAGCGTCCGCCGCATCGACCGCGTCCTGGATCACCGTCGCGGCGTCCGCCCAATTCGTGTACGGCGCGACGCTGTTGCCGGTCGGCGAGACGTAGTGCACGTCGCCACAGGCGACGTGCACAATGAAGAATGAAAAATGAAGAATGAAAAATGCGAGAGACAAACAGCGCGCTCGCCTCGGCCAGACCAGTGCGCCATGCCTCGGCTTCCGCCCGTTCGGTGTTGGAGGTTGGATCTGTCCCGGGCGCCGATCACGGCTCCGATCGCGCCGGGACCTTTGACCTTTGACCTTCCGACCTTTGACTTCCGCCGCGTTTGCGACCCCCGACTTCCCGGCAACTCGGGGCGACCCATCCCCTCCCCCTCCGGCACCTTTGCGACCTTTGCGCCCTTTCGCGGCTATCCACGCCGAACGCGGATGGACCCCACCCCCGGAAGGTCGTGCTCTCCCCGCGATCCCGGCTGTGGGCTGGCCGAACATCCCGGCGGCTCCGCAGTCGTGCCCGGTTGAAAATCCGCTGCGAGACAGACCCTATTGATTGCAGCAATTTCCGTGCCTTTTTCGCCGTTTTTCGGGAGATTCCGCCGCCTTCCGGCAAGATAATCAGAGGGCCTGGAAATGTGTGCTTGCCCCGCTGGAATCGCGCGATTCCGGGCCGTTTTGCGGGTGTTTTTTCGCCTCGGCCCTACTCCGGACAACCCACGCCGCCCCCCTCGCCACCCGCCCGCTCTATCTTTTTAGAAAGTGCGAAAAAGGCCTGAAAATTGGGTATGTTTTTCTACCCAGTGGAGAGCAGAGGTTGGCCGCGAAAGGGCGCAAAGCTCGCAAAGAGCAGGCCAGGTTGGCCGCGAAAGGGCGCAAAGCTCGCAAAGAGCAGGCCAGGTTGGCCGCGAAAGAACGCAAAGATCGCAAAGAGCAGGCCAGGTTGGCCGCGAAAGGGCGCAAAGATCG
>JAFGHX010000027.1 GCA_016929905.1 Kiritimatiellia bacterium | reverse complement strand
CGGGCGCGGCCGGCGGAGGGGAGGTCTGTTGTTCTGTAAAACCGGCGTGGTTTGGGGGAGAAAGTAGAAGCGGCGTCTCGCCGCTTCCGGACCGCGTTGGTGGAAGACGCACCAAACCCTCCCCTGCCGCCTTCGCGGGGCCTACGGCGGGCGCAGCCGGCGGAGGGGAGGTTTGTTGTTTTGCGGGACGTGAATTTCAGTTGGCGAGTTGGGCGGCGAGTTGGCGCACGGCGGTGAGGGCTTCGGCGACGGTGCCGGCTGGCGGGCCGGCCTGTTTGAGTGGCGCGTAGAGGCCGGCGCAGAACGGGTCGGCGATCAGATCGTCGGTCTGGACCCAGCGTTCGTCTTCGAACGTGTGGACCATGAGCCCGGGCTGGGCCTCCACGCCGTCGCTGAGCCGGGTACAGACGAAGACAGCGTAGCAGGTGCTGCCCTTGTTGAACGTGAACTTGTAGTGCAGGCGTGAGGGGATCCCTTGCTTCGACGCGCGGCCGGCCTCGAGCTCGTTCAGCGCGTTGGACATGGCGGGTTCGGTCTCGTATCGGGCGCGGAGGTTGCGGTCGAGGTTGGCGAGCACCCAATCGCGGGTATTGGCGGCGGTGACGGAGAGCAGCGCGTCTTCGGGCCCGTCGTTGCGCGCTTCGTCGCGTGTTGCGGGCAGCATGCAGCGGCTGGTATCGAAGACGGGATCGTAGGCGAACATGCGCACGTCGGTGTAGGAGACGCCGTTACGCGTGATGCGCGCAGCGTGCGCGAGCTGGCGCGCGCCGTGCCGGGACCAGACCGGCGGCGGGCGGCGCGCGGGCCAGAGTGCGGCGATCCCGACGATACCGAGCGCGGCGGCGCCGACGGCGATAGCGAGCTTGTCGCGGGAGTGAAGCATGGTGGGATGGTAGCGGATTCTGGCCGATGCGTCGAGTCCGGGCTGCGGGCGGGCGAGAGACTGTTGCATGCTCGTTGTTTTGCCCGCGAAAAGTCGCGAAAAAGGCGCCCGCCTTCGCTCAGAAGCTTCGGCGTGGCAAGGGCGAAAAGATTTTGCGCAACTCGCGCGGTGTTGCATGAGCCGGCAGCAACTTTGAACTGTTTGCGCCGGCTTGACTGCTTCGGTGCCGGTGGTTGTAGCCGGCGCAAACAACTCAAAGTTGCTGCGAACGCCTTTGGGGAGGGAAAGTAGAAGCGGCGTCTCGCCGCTTCGGGCCGGAGTGGGTTGAGGACGCACCAAACCCTCCCCTGCCGCCGCTTCGCGGCGGCTGTCCCCTCCCGCCTTCGCGGGGCCTACGGCGGGCGCAGCCCGCCTTCGCCCAGCGGCTACGGCGGGCGCGGCCGGCGGAGGGGAGGTCTGTTGTTCTGTGAGACCGGCCAGTTTGGGGGAAGCGTTGTTTGATGCGTATTCAACCAACTCTGGCCGTCGCTCGCTCCCGTTTCACAAAACAGCAACCCTCCCCTCCGCCGGAGGGGAAGCCGCCGCGAAGCGGCGGCAGGGGAGGGTTTGGTGCGTCTTCCACCCACTCTGGCCGTCGCTCCCCCCAAACCGCGCCCGTCTCAGAAGACACCAACCCGCCGCCGGGCTTACGGAACCAGGCTGATCTCGAACCAAATCTCGTGCATCTGCGGCTTCTCGCCGTCCGGCATGCGGGTTATCTTCCGCCGCTCGGACGCGGCGCGGAACAAGCCCTCGGTCGACTGGAAGACGAGTCTGAGCCTCAGCTCGGTACCAATGCGGGCTTCGCCCGCAACCCAGAGGTCAGAAGTCAGAGGTCAGAAGTCAGCAGCTCTTTCCGCATACACGGGTCGCCCATCTGACTTCTGACAACTGACCTCTTGGGGCCCGAAGACTTCTTGTTTTTCGGTGCAGTTTTCGAAGACGAAACCACTAAGCGCTCCTCATACCGGATCTCGTACCGGTAGCGCACGCCGACGGGAAGCTCGTAGCGGATGTCCTGGGCGAGGGCGCGCGGCACGGGGATCAGGCAGAGCAGGACGGCGGGCGTTCGAAACAGATCCCTGACGACCTGAAGCGCGGGTTTATGGATGAGCGGCTCGCGAACGGGCACGGCATGCGCCTGCAGCCATCCCGTGATCGTGCGCACGGCCTCTGCACGCTGGCTAGGGGCAAGCGAGCCAAGCCGAATGCGATACCGACTCCCGTCCTTCGCCACGAGTATCCACGAGCGGCCGCGGTCGCGCATAAGCGCCTGTTGCGTATCCGCCCATGCCAGCGCGAGAGTGGCGCGCCCGCCGTCCCGGGCGTGGAGTCCGCGCGCCGACACCGTGGTTGCGTCTCGCCATCGCAGCGCGAGGTCAGCGGCTATGCCCGCGCCGAGCGCCACCAGAAGACTCAGCAGCCCGGCGGACGGGTTATCGCCAAGGACGAGCTTACCCAGCCGAAAACCGGCGACGATCACAACCACGCGCAAGACGGACCAGAGCAGAAGTCTCAGTCTCGCCGGTCTGTAGGTCGTGAGTGCTGTGGTTTCCATTCGGCCTCATCTCCCGACTGGGCGGACTCGGGACCCGGCGCCTCAGGCTCCGCACACAGCCGCCCGACGGCCCTGCGCGGATTGCGGGGGTCGGCGTCGCGGTCGTCTCAATTCCGTTTACCCGCGCGGCGTCTGAGTACGAGGCTGACCGCGAACGCGATCAGGAACGCCACGCGGGACGACCCCGTAACCGAGGCCTCGTCGACTGAAAGGCGGACGGAGCTCTGATCGTGTGTGATGGCCACGCGCCCGGCGACACGCCATGACGCCTCCGTTCCGTCCTGCCTCACGCATCCTTCCACCCGATAGGTGTAGATTACCCAGTCGTTGGTGGTCGGTGTGCGCGGGGCATCGGATGCATGGGCAATGCCCGTCGCCGATACGCCAGTGGCCAGAGCGAAGAAGAATGCGAACTGGCACAGGTTCCGGGGCCGCTCGTTGGATCGGGCACAGTTCATGCTTCGCGATTTTCAGGCTCTCTCCGAACGTCAAGGCCCCATTCGCGCCTGGCGTTCGACGCCGAGCAGATGGAGATCCGCCAACTGACTTGCGGAGACGAACAAATCACCGAACGCCTTCGGGCTCTCCGAAACGCGGCACACCTGCCAACGATACTTTCCGTTCTTCGATTTCGGCAGGTCTTTCAACGCCAGGCGGGCGCTTGTCGTCTTGTAGGCACTTCGGTAGTTGGCGGGCAGCTCGTCGAAGTGAATTTCAGGGAAGTGGCGTTTGACGGGTTCATCCGAGCGATCCGGAATCACAGCCACAATGAACCGTGCACGTTGATCATCGGCGGCATCCTTCCCCTTGAACTCCCAGGAAAGACAAACCACGTTCTTGAAGGGGACGCAGTCGCCATCGGGGTGAAGTCCGAACGGGGCCGGCTCCGGCGGTGTAACGGAGATGTCAAAGCGCGCAGCTTTCGCACCGATCCCGACGCCAAACGACCGTTGATGCTTGGCGTCATCTGACCAATTGAACGTGAGCACATAGTCGCCAGGCGGCACGCCGCGGATCGCATAGGCCCCTTTCGTCTTGTCAACTACCGCCTTCGCCTTCTCGTATACGGGCGAACTCCAACTATCAGCCCAGTGCAGGTCCAGAGCCACCGTGTCCAGAGGCACGCCAGCGGGCAGCATTCCGTACACCTGACCCGGGAAAGCCACAGGTTCCGGCGCTGCATTCAATGTCGAGACATAGGCATCTCGCCGAGCCTTCGCCGTGCGCCGCACTTGAGATTTCGGCTTGATGCGGGAGATCTTCATGGCGCGATTGTAGGACGTGATGGCCTCAGTTGCCCTTCGCTGGTGCTGCCGATGAAGCGCGAGCATCAGTTCGAGATAGGCCCGAACAGGAAGCGACGGTGACTTGCGCGATTGCTCTTCTATCTGCTGAACGGCTGAAGCCGTCAATTCCGCGAATGCCGACTGCTCGATACCTCTGTTCGGTTTCTCGAGCAAGGTGGTCACAGAAACCAACGTGGCCAGGTGTTCGAGGTTCGGCCCATCAAGCGTGCACTCCCAATCTCGGGCCAGTTCCTGCTCGAGTCGTTTTGCCGTCCCGGCGATAAAGGTCTTCATGCCGGGTTTCGCTTCGTTTGAGCAGGCGGCAAGCACGGACGCTTTGAAGTCGCGATCGGGCGGCGTGCCCGTCGCGGCAAAGAGAGGCAGGCACGTGCCGACAAACATGCAGACCGTGATCTTGAGAGGCTTGGTATTCATCGCCGAGACTCCAGACTGTATCCCATCACTCAATCCACCGAGGGCCATCGGGCTGTAGAACATGCTCGTATTCGTACTCCCAGTCTATCGGTTCTCCCGTCGGATTTCCACTCTCATCGGCCAGGTACTGATAGAGTTTGAACGTCTGCTTTTCGGCGTAGAAATCTATCTGCGCACGGCGCGGCTGGTCGCCGTTATTCGTTATCCCGACCGTCAACTGTCTCGTCTCCGTTTCGGTCCACGAGTAACTCACGTGCACTTCCAAAAGTTCGCCATAGATGTTAGCCAATGCACCAATCTCCCACCCTTTCGACGAACTGCACTCGATGCCCCTCGTCCATGTCACGCCCGGATATTAACCTTCTCATAACAGACGCCATCATGCCGTGGCGTCCCTCGTTAGCGGATTCTTCATCGTCACCGTATAGTAGATCCACTTCAAGGCCTTGGCGTCCAGTTTCGGCGGTCGTCCTCCACGCTGGGCTGCGTCCAGCCGGCGCCAACCCCCACTACGGCTTCTGACGGCCCGAGGCGGCAGGTTAGGTTCCTGAGGAATGGGAATATTCAGCGGCGGGCCGTATTTGGGCTCCATGCCGGCCTCGGCGATGTACTCTTTGTTGAGGGCCGGGATGCGCCGTTCCCGAGAGAAACGTTGTGCGGCAGATGGCCGTTCTTGGGCAAGCTACTCGCATCTTTCAGCACCGAATACTTCGCGGGGTTCTGCTCGAAGTCCTCCATGAGTCTCCGGCGCCCAGCGAGGAGTTGTTCGACGATCTTGAGCGCCTCATCCTGATCCTTGACGGCGCAGAGGCAAGACAGCCGGTTATTGAGCAACCCTATGTCGTTGTTCGCCTTGAGCACTAGCGTTCCTCCAGCGATCTGCCGCCACTTGGCAAAGAAATCCTGAAGCGCCGCGAGTTTCATGGGCGCGCCGGCGCGTCGAAGGCGCTGTCGTGCTTCCCAGCCGAAGTAGCTGTTATCGATCGAATCCAGGATTTCGGCCTCATTGCCCCAGTGCCACCACGTGTTCATGGCGCACAGCAGTGTTTTCGTCCTTCGGAACGTGAGGGCGCGCTGAAAATCCGGCTTGCCGAGCTGCAGGGCGCGTGCGACGACGAAGTCTCGCGTGAATTCCGTCTGGACGTCGACTAATTGCGCAACGGGCCCGACCCAAGCGCCGAGAAAGCCTTTGTCGAGGGCCAGAACCTCGACGTCGCGCAGGAAGGCATCCATCAGCGTGTTCTGTTGCCGGCAATGCCGCAGGAAATCCGCGCGTTCGGTCTTGATCTGCCCGCCTCGTTCGGCCTTGACGCAACTCACCACAGAGTCGCGCAGGCTGCGCATTTCGTCGGGGGAGAGGGCATCGTCCAAGTCGCCGTCTTGCCACTTCCGCAGCGGCTCGCCGCGCAGCAGTTCCAAGCGTACGCTTGTGAAGAACTTGCGCCGCTCTCGTTCATCGAGAGGGCATGCGTCGTTGACCAGCGTCAACAGCGCATCGTAGAAGTTGGCGAACCGTTCGAGTCTCTTGTACCCCACACCCTTGATCCTGTCGACGAGCAGCCGCTCTTCAGCGCTGGGGCATTCGTAGCCGAGCTCTGGCGCAAAGGCGGAGACCTTGTGCCTTTGCGCCGGCTCCGCCCCCTGCATTTCGGTCTGAACGATATCAGACAGGCGTTCGCCAGCTGTGCCCGCGCAGGCGGCGGATAGGAGCAAACTCAGCGCCAGGCAAAGGGTGAATCTGCAGTGTTTCACTTCTGCCTCCATCTAGTATTTCGGCGCAAAAGTCAACATCTCGGCAACGTCGCCCTCGTAGGTGGCCCGAACAATTGCGACAGTAGAAACCACCCACGTGCCTGTCGGGTTACTCTGATGCTCATAGCTGGCCACGTCGGCGTCATAAGCTATGCTGAGCGGGGCATTTGGCGCATGGTCCCCGTTGGACGTCTTTGTCTGCAGCTGACTGTGCGAACGGGCATCGGACGCCGACGCGCTCTGTTGCTGCACAACGTTCTGGGTAAAACTTATGCCGCCGACCGTCAGCGTAATGGAAGAACTCCCGGCAGTTGTCGTGTAACCCTCCGCCGCCGCGCCAGTGTGTCGCTCCGTGCCGTTCAAGGAAGACATGACGGCAGCATGTGCTTCAGCGTTCCCCCTGGGCGTGTAGTACCAGTGCCTATCCACATTCGCACTCGTGCTGCCCGAGGCTTTGACTTTGACGTTGGCGGTGTATACAGCGGTCAGGTGGTCGCCATACGTGGAATGTCCCTCGTAGGAGACAGCGAAATCCCCGCTTTGCGCACCGGTACCCGACGAGTAGAGACGTTTTCCTTTACCCTTGACACTCCCCGGTCGGTCACACGACACGATCGTCACATCTATCGTGTCGGTAGCCTCAGGATACTCCGAGTCCTTCACCCTGATCGTAATCGAATCGGAAGGCATGTCCAACATCCCTTGTCCCGGCAGGAACTTGACCTTGGCGCTGGTCTCCGATTCCTCCACAACGCTGATTTGGGAAACGGGGCTATCGGCGCACCAATCCAGTGCTCTTCCTGCAGGCACAACGGTTGCATGGATGGTAGTCTCCTCGGATCCGCTCTGCTGCTGCACCTTCGGTTGGCCGCTGGTGGTAATGGTCACCTTCGGGATAACATTGGCCGTTCTATTGAAGGCCCAGTCCTTCGTGGGATCGCCCGAACCGTCGCCCTGGCCACTTCCCGCCCATTCGCACGTGCCATTGAATGAGGCCGTATGCGCGCCTGGAGCGCTGCTGTCAGAAATCGAGCAGGAGTATTTCTTGCTACCCGCGCTCCAGGCCAGCCCGCCCTTGTCGGCAATCCTGTTCTCCTTAATCGTCCAGTTGCTGTCCTCCGTCAAGTTCACCGCCAGGTGATCACCAGTCTTGGCCTTCTGCTGGAACTGCCCTCCGGTGCACGAAGGAACGGCAACGCTTATCTCCTCCGCAGGCGCAAAGGAACAAGAAACCAGCACCAGCAACGCGAATCCCACCCGAACTGAACCTAGCCTACTCATCGCACGCCTCCTTTCTGCACTCATGACTGCCGCGCATCTTTCCGCTGCTTCTCGATACTCTCCAGATAGCTCTGCGCGGCTTCCGGCCTGTCTGGATACTTCTTCAAGTAAAACCGAAACGCCTTTTCACTCGCATCTAAGCGGTCAAAACAGTAGTACTGCTCTCCAATCAGATACCACGCAAGGCGCTCAGATTCTGTCCCCGGCCTCTCTCTGACGATCTGTTTCAGCACCCGCACGGCAGCTTCACATCCTTCCGTCTGCATCAGGATCTGTCGATGAGCGAACTTAGCGCGATCCCACGACGAAGTCCGGCGAAAAGCTGAGTCGAATCCTCGAAAGATCTTTGCGGCCCGATCGAAGTCAAACTGCACGTATCGCAACATCCCTCGACTGTACGCGAGATACGCCTGAGCGGAGTTGGAGAGGGCCAGTTTGCCGGCTCTGTGAAGCAGCGCCATTCTGTTGCACGCCGCCTCAGCCCTCCCCCAATCCTCAATCTCGTAGTAATAGTCCGCAATCGCGATCAAACACTTGGCCCTGCCCTGGAATGCCGCGAACTCTTCGGGCTTGGCCCTGAGCGAGCCGCGCCCGAACTCATAATGCAGCCGCCGGTAGCTGTTCGGCAGTTTCTTGTCATGCTGCGCGCGTTCATACTCATCATACTTCAAGATCGCGCCGATCTCATCCTGCGCGCCTTTCGCGTCGCCGCCCAGAAACTTGATGAGCGCCAGCTTCCCATGCGCGTCGAGCCGCAGCTTGTTGAGGTACCAGTGGCAGGTGCGGCGGTTGATGATGGTGCCGGGCTTCACCTTTGACCAGTCGGGCGGGCCGAACCAGGCTTTCTGCTCTTTCATGCGCATGGGCGGGGCGGAGATGCCGATCGCCTGGCCGGGCACGTTGAAGACCGAGATCCGGCTGTCGACGAGCCCCACCTTATCCATCCATTCGATGGCCTTCTTGTACCAGTATTCGGCGTCTTCGGGCCGGAGCCGGCACTCGAACTCCATATTCGCGAGTGCCAGGCAGATCTCGCCGCGGTACAGGCCCCATGGGTTCTTGAGCTG
>JAFGHX010000252.1 GCA_016929905.1 Kiritimatiellia bacterium | reverse complement strand
GAATGTAGGACGGGCTTTCCAGCCCGTCCCGCCCGATCGTGAGCCGACGGGAAATGGGGACGGGCTGGAAAGCCCGTCCCACGGGGAGTCGACAAAGCTTACGGGAAAGAGGCCCGAATGTAGGACGGGCTTTCCAGCCCGTCCCGCCCGATCGTGAGCCGACGGGAAATGGGGACGGGCTGGAAAGCCCGTCCTACGGGGAGTCGACAACGCTCACAGCCTGTCCGCGCGTACCGAAAAAACCGCTGCGGCAGCGGCGACAGGGGACGTGTTCCCGTTGCGCGTGCCCGTCCGGTCGCCAACCAACGGCGCCAGCACCGCGCTGCGGTCCACTTCCACGCAGCCCACGATCCGCTCCACGTCGTCCTGCCCCATATCCTCCCGCTCCGCCAGCACGGCGGCCAGCGCATCCACGTGCGAGCGGAGTCGCCCCATGAGTTCGCGGGTCACCGCGCAACACGCCTCCACCAGCCTGGCCACGTGCTCCTGAAACGCCTGCGGCCACGGATCGCCCTTCTGCGTCAGATAGCACAACACCGCACCCCGCATCCCCAGCCCGATCCCGAGATCCGACACCGCATACGCCGCCAGTGTTGTCGCCCGTTCCAGATCGTCGCCCGCCCCGATGTCCCAATGCCCTTTCAGCAGCTCTTCCCCGATCGGGCCGGCCAGCGCCACCACCATCAGTGCGAGCAGCTCGTCCCGCGACAACCCGTGCGCCTTGCTGTCGTCCTCCGACCACAACAGCATCCCGGCCGTCACGCTGCGCGCCCCGATCGTGAGCCGCTCGATCTTCTTCTCCGGCAACAGCGCGCGCAACGCCACCGCATGACTGGCCTCGTGATACGCCGATGCCTTGCGGTACTCCGGGCTCAATTCCCGGAACTTCTTGCCCAGCACGATCCGGTCGATCGCGCGCGCGAGCACGTCCGCGCTCACCTGCCGCGCGCCTTCCTCCTCCGCCAGCAGCTTTGCCTGGTTCACCATGTCCTCGATTTCCGCCGGCGTGAACGGGCCCGCCGTGCGCCGCGCGAGATAGTCGACCAGCTCCGTGTACGCGCCGGCGCAGACCCGTTCGCTCAGATTCAGCCGGATCAGCGCCTTGCGCTGCTCGGGTTTCAGCGGTTCCGCTTCGATCCGGACCCCGAACCGTTTCGGGCGCAGCAGGGCGGGGTCGATATCCTCCGGCCGGTTCGTCGCCCCGATCACCACGATGTCTTCCGCCGTCCCGACCCCGTCCAGCAGGACGAGGAAGGTGTTGAGTATGCTCTTTGCGTCGTAGGCCAGTTCGCTGTCCCCGCCGAGCGCGTTGCGTTTGCCCATCGAGTCCAGCTCATCCACGAAAATGATCGACGGCCGGTAGGTCATCGCCGCATTAAACACCTCGCGCAACAGCGTGCCGCCCTGGCCCGCGTACTTCTGCGAGGTCACCTCCGCGGCGGAGATCGAGAAGAACGGCAGGCCCGCCTCGCCCGCGAACGCCTGGGCCAGCAGCGTCTTGCCCGTGCCCGGCGCGCCGGTCAGCAGGATACGGCGCGGCGGCACGGCCTCCAGCCGCCTGAACGAGTCGGGGTTCTGGAAATAGCGGACCAGCGCGCGCAGCCGCTCCTTCGCCTCGTCCAGCCCGATCACGTCGCCGAACCGCGTCTTCGGGCGCGCGATCAGGTACTTGCCGCCCGCCACCGCTTTGGGCGCGCGCATGCTCAGCCCGCCGATCGTGACCGTGCCGGCTTCGCGATCCACGCGCAGCGTGTAGGTCAGCCGGTGCCCGCTGTAGGTCAACTGCAGCGCCTGCCGTTCCAGCGCGTTGAACCACGCCCGCGTCGGCCTGGCCCGCCGCGCGAGGAGGGGCGGCAGCTCGCCGTTCGTCTGCTCGATCTGCAGCCGGTACACCCCCGCACAGGCGGGGCCGCCTTCCGTTACGCGCTGCGCGATCTCGTGCAACAGATGCGTCACCGCGCCGCGCGCGTCGCGCGGGGTCGGATAGCCCTGCTCCAGAATGAGCAGCGCCGCCAGCTTCAGCTTCGACTCGATCCTCAGGTCCAGCCGGCACCCGCTCTCCCGGAAGAACCGGCGCAGCCGCTTGATCTCGCGGTCGAGCACATGCACCAGGTGCCGGCAGGAGGTCGTCTCGAAAATCACGCTGTTGTGGTCCCGGATCAGCGACCACGTCGCTTTCGGCGTCTCGCGGATGCCGGGATTGCGCTCGACTTCCGCAAGCTGCTCGTTGTGCAGCAGCGTGGCCAGCTCTTCCGGCGTGTGCTCGTCCGCCGCGACCAGCCGGTCGGGCAGCGGGATGGGGAACACGACCACACTGCGCTTCATCGCCGTGTCCAACATGCCGGAATCGCGGGCGTGCAGGTCGAACTCGCCGGTCCTGCAGTCCTCGCGCGCCGCCTGACCGTGCAGGAAGAAGGTCACCAGCGCGTGGACCGCGCCGCCCATGCAGGACAGACAGCCGTTCGCCTCGATGACCGCCGGCGGACTGTTCTCCAGCGCGCTGAGCAGCTCGCCGGTCGTCGTCACGTCCTCCTGGATCGGCAGGAACCGGCAGCCGAGCTGCGCGGCGAAGGTGCGCAGCACCGTCGTCATCCCGTGCCCGGGCCGGCCGAACACGAAGATCGGGATCGGCCGCGCCCCGCCCTCTGCGGCCAGCGCCAGGCCCGCCTGCTCCAGGATCAGGCCGGCCAGCTTGCGGATCGCCTCCTTCTGCGCCGGCAGCGCCATGCCGCACTGCAGCGCGGCGGCCTTCACCTTGCCCAGCAGTTCGTCGAAACTGTCCGCAATCTGCCTGCGGTACCACAGCGGCTCCGGCGTCTCGCGATAGAGCTGCGCCACGAACTTCAACAGGGCCTTCTGGCCCCAGGCCGCCGCGCCCAACCCGCGCCTGGCCGGCAGCCAGTCCTTCGGCCTGACCGCCGCCGGCCAGCGCGCGTTTGGCTTGTCCGCGCAAAGATTGGCGGGCAGAGGGGTAGGAGCCGGCAGTTCGAGCTCGGAGTAGGGCGTCACTCGCACGGCCGCTGCCCGCGCATTCGGTTCGGCCAGAACGGCCTTCACAAAAGTCGACTCGGTCAACTCACCGGGTTCAAACGAAAGCGCAATCCGGCGCAGGATCTTGATCGTTTCGGGGATCTCTTTCGTCCGTTTTCCAACCGCTACACTCATCTTCTCTTCTCCCTGGCTTGCTTGGGAACTTGCTCGAGAACTTACTCGAGAACTTGCTCGAGAACTTTCGGCCAGAGGCCCATACAGATTAAGACGGACCCCACCCATCCCATCTTTCAAGACAGGCCACGAAGAAGTGGCGCACAGGATAGCATCGCCGGTAGGACAAACGGTGTCCCTCTGCATCTGGGAGACCGAACGGACGGCGAGCCCGATTCGGGGAGGAGTGGCCGGACTTGTCCTGCCTTGGCAGCTTTCCGATCAGGATGCACGCATTCGCGAGTATCTGAGTAGCGCGGTCGTCCTCGGCCGCGCACGGTCGCGCGCTGCCGGCGGCCGGCTCGACTACGCCGCGTTCACGCGCGAGTACTCCCGCGAAGCCGACGCCGCGCTCGATTCGGAATATCGGTTCCCCGCCACCTCGCTCGGCAGGCTCAAGACCTGCGGCCTGCTCGTCGAAGCCACTGTCAACCGCCGCGAATCCGTCTTCATCCCCGCCGAACTGGGCCTCTCCTCGCTCGCAACAGACAGCGCGGAGCAGGCCCCGTAAGTACCTGCATCCGGCGCGCGTTCCGTCCTCACACCCGCGGGAACAGCGCCGGACAGCGCTCGACCACCGGCCCCCGCAACAGGGCGAGCACCCGCGCCGCCGTACCCGGCAGAAACGGCTGCAGCCAGTACGCCACCCGATACAACCCCGCCAACCACTCGCCCAACGGCCCACGCCGCCCGGCCGAAAGCAGGAACGCCGGCCACTCCACCGCGTGAAAGTTCCAGACATCTTTCCCGAGCACGTGTACCTTGTGCGTCTGCTCGCTCCCGAACGTTGACCAGTCCTCGCGCGCGCCGTAACCCAACCCGCTCAGATAGTTGATGAGCGCGTCGAACCACACCCAGACCACCTGCTCCGGATCGCCCGGCACCGGAATCCCCCAGCCCCCTCTCTTTCAGCCCTCCGTCTGCCAAATGCGCCATGAGGACCTCGGAAGGAACCCTGACGTCCGGCTTCTACAAGAAAGGACTTGTGCCTTCCGACCGTCCTCCCTAGGATAGAACGCGGCCGACGACCAACGGTGCCCCGCCTCGCGCGACGGTCGCCGTCCAGAAGCGCGACAGATGGAGGGCGAGCGTCTCGCGAGCCGAGGCACCCAAGGGTGATCGCGCACGCTCGAGGAAACGAAGGCGGGCCTGCTCAGAGAACACCCGGCACTGCTCGCCGCGCACGGCGCGCGCGATATCGCCGATATCTGCCGCGATATGTGCGAGTCGATCATCAAAGCCAAAGGCCAAACGACAGGGACAGAAGCGGCAGCGTTCCTGGGGGTGAGCCATGACACCGCCCTGCGCGAGATCAAGACCCTCGTCGCCTGCGGCCTCATTGCCAGGAGCGGGGCGGGGAAGAGCACGGTCTATGCGGCTGTTGTCTGAGTGCGTTCAGCGTTCCGCCTTCTGCCGGAAGAGAGTCTGTGATGATCTACAACCAACACCTCCAACTGGCCATCGAGACCGCCCGATCCGCCGGCGCGCTGCTCCGCGCCGAATTCCATCGCCCCAACGGTCCGCGCGGCCATGGCGAGAAGGCGCCGATCGATGCCGAGACCGAGGAATGCATCCGCAACGCCCTGGGCAGCGCCTATCCCTCCTACGGCTATCGCGGCGAGGAACTGGGCGAAAGCAAGCGGCCCGGCGATCGGGGTGAACACCTCTGGCTGGTCGATCCCAACGACGGCACGTCGACATTCCTCCCCGGCTACCGTGGCTCCGCGGTCTCGATCGCGCTCCTGCGCGCAGGCGAGCCCGTGCTCGGCGTCGTCTACGCGTTTGCCGCGCCCGACGATAACGGCGACCTGCTCGCCTGGGCGGAGGGCTGCGGCCCGCTGACCCGCAACGGTCAGCCGGTCACACACGCGCTCCCACGATCCCTCACGCCCGACTCCACCGTCCTGCTTTCCGCCTCCGCGGACATGACCCCGACTGCAAACGCCGAAGCCGTCGCGCCCGCCCGGTTCCGGGCGCTGCCGAGCATCGCCTATCGGCTTGCCTTGGTCGCGGCGGGGGAGGGGACGGCAACTGTCTGCGTCAGCGCGCCGCGCGGCTGGGACTACGCCGCCGGGCACGCCTTGCTGCTCGGCGCCGGCGGCGCGCTGCTCGACGCACAGGGCGAGCCCGTCCGCTACACCGTTGACGGCGAAAGCGATTGCAGCGGCGCCTGTTTCGGCGGCGCGGCGGAAGTTGCCGCCGAACTGGCCCAACGCGATTGGGCGGCCGTCCTGGCCGGCCCGGAACTGGCGGACGAACGCTATCCGCCCGCCAAGCCGCCGGCGCCCGGCCGCGCGATCGCCAACAACGCCGTGCTCGCTCGCGCTCAGGGCTGCCTGCTCGGCCAGCTTGCGGGCGACTCGCTCGGCGGCCTCGTCGAGTTCCAGCCGCCCGCACGCATCGCCCAGATGTATCCGAACGGCATGCGTAAACTCATCGACGGCGGCGTCTGGGACACGCTCGCCGGCCAGCCGACCGACGACTCGGAACTCGCTCTGCTCCTAGCCCGCACGCTCGTGCGCGAGCAGCGCTTCGAGCCCGAAGCCGTCGCGCGCGCCTACGCGTGGTGGTACGACTCCGACCCGTTCGACGTCGGCGAGACCACCTCGACCGCGCTCTGGGCCGCGATGGCGGCGGCGGAAAACGGCGAGCCGGTCGCCGCCGCCGCGCATGCCGCCGCCGATACCACCAGCGAGTCGAACGGCGCGCTGATGCGGATCAGCCCGCTCGGCATCTTCGGCTGGCGCGCCGCGCCCGACCGCCTCGCGCGCTGGGCGCGCGCCGACGCCAGGCTCACCCACCCGCATCGGATCTGTCAGGACGCCGGCGCCGTCTTCACCGTCACCGTTGCCTGGGCGATCGCCAATAACCCGTCGCCCGAAGCGACGTTCCGGTTCGCCGTCGATTGGGTCCGCACCCACAAGCTCCGGCCCAAGGTGGGGCAGGCTGTGCAGGCCGCCCGCGTGGAACCGCCGCCCGATTACCTGCGCGAACCCGGCTGGGTTCTGATCGCGCTCCAGAACGCGTTCTACCAGCTCCTGCACGCCGACACGCTCGCCGCCGGCGTGATCGACACCGTCCGGCGCGGCGGCGATACCGACACCAACGCCGCGATTGCCGGCGCCTTGCTCGGCGCTGTCCACGGCCGCGCCGCCATCCCCCAACAGTGGCAAGACCGCATCCTCACCTGCCGCCCCATCGAGGAGCTGCCCGACGTGGAACACCCGCGCCCCCAACCCCTCTGGCCCGTCGATTGCCTGCTCCTGGCCGAGCAGTTGCTGATCTGCGGGGCCTCCCTCTGACTGCTTTGTCGACTCCCCGATCCCCTCTCAAGGCGCGTGAGTAACCACGCGTGAGAATAGCCGCAAAAAGGCACAATAGGCACAAAAGAGCAGAAGCCGGCTGCCCCGAATGCCGTGAGGCGTGCGAGAAGTAGGTGCCGCCGGGCCGTCGGCACCCAGCGTGACCAGGTGACTGGCGCACCTGGGCCCCGTCCGGCCCTTCGACTTCGCTCAGGATGAACCGCCGGGGCCTACTTCCGAATCACGACCTCAGGACTCGCTCCACGCAGGCGATCCTGCTACTATTTCGCTCGAACCGACAAACCCCATGAAAAGGAAACGTCGCACCTGGCAATCATGGCTTCTGGTCGTCCTCGCCTCATGGTTGACCGGATCGACCCTGATCCTGGTTTTTCTCGAAGCCCCGGATTGGGTTCCCGTTGACGCCCAGGACGTGCAATTGACTCCCATCAACGAGCCAACGCCCGGGGAGTCGAACGCCAATGGATTCAGGGTTGAGGTTAGAAACACCTTGTTCAACAGAAGTGTTGTCAGAATACAGATCACCATCGTCCTGGTGATCGTCGGCGCGTCGTTGATCTTCTGGGTGATCGAGAAGGGGACAGACGTGTCAGAGTCCAGCCGTTCCGCCCGCGGCGGAACGGCGGAACTCTGACGGCCTATCATGCACTTCTTCACAGCAGACGAACACTACGGACACAAGAACATTATCCGGTACTGCCGGCGCCCGTTCGCATCCGTCGAAGAGATGGACAGCGAGCTGATTCGGCGTCACAACGAGGTCGTGAGCGATGAGGACACGGTTATTCACGCCGGGGACTTCGTGTTCAGGGGCAAGCGGGAGGCGCGAGTCTATGTCGCCGAGCTCAAGGGCAGCCACATCTTCCTGCGCGGCAGTCACGACCACTGGCTTGACAAGAACGCGCCCCAGATTTGGGAGTCGACGATCGAAGGCCGGCACATCGTGGTCTGCCATTACGCCATGCGCGTCTGGCCGCGCTCGCACTACAACGCCTGGCAGCTCTTCGGCCATTCCCACGGCAGACTCGACCCGATCGGCAAACAATGGGACATCGGCGTGGACAACAACGACTTCTATCCCGTCTCCTTCACGCGCCTGCAGCAAATCATGCAGGATCGGCCGGACAATCCGAACTTGATCAAAGGGGACGAGTAGCCCCGCGCATACCGACGCTACCCCGCGGCAACTTGCTCGGGAACTTTCCGGGAGCGGGGGCGGGACTGGGGGCGAACCACGGAAATGCAGCACATTTGGGGAGCCCGATAGCATGACGCGTACGTTTCACTGGAACAAGCGGAGTCTTCCCCTGATTACGGGATGGGCTATCCGGACGGACTGCATGGACACAACAGCACGATTGAGAGGTGCGGCAACGCAAAACAGCATGTTTCCGAGCTTTCCGTTCGTCTGCCGGTGGATCAGGCGGGGGTGGATCTTGGCTGTGCTCCCTATTTGCTTTTTCCTGGCGGGCTGCGTGAGTCACTCGGCCCAACGCAAGAGTGAGGTCGTAGCCGATCTTCACGACGCAGCAGCATGGGGTGAAGTCGAACGGGTGAAGGGTTTGCTAGATCAGGGGGCGGACGTCAACGCTGAAGGGACCTGTTGGGGTGCGACTCCCCTGTGGACGGCTGCCCACAGCGGCCAGAAGGAGGTGTGTGAGTTGCTCATCGCCAGAGGTGCGGATATCGACCGCCGAAACCGCGGGTTCGACGCCGGGATGACGCCCCTGCACCGAGCGGTGTTGGGGCATAAAGAAGAGGTCGTCAGACTGCTTATTGCCAAAGGAGCGGACGTTGACGCCAGGGCCAGGGGTGCTCGGGGCCAAACGGCATTGGAATTGGCCGCTTCGGACCATTACTCTAACCCGGTCATCTGCGAATTGCTGATCGCCGCAGGTGCGAATCTCGCTGCTCGTGACCCGAGGGGAGGAAGTCTGCTGCATTGGGCCGCTCGTCGTCGCCGCCCGGAGATATGTGAGCTGCTCATTGCAGCGGGAGTAGACGTCAATGTCCGAGACGCTAGGGGACGGGTGCCGCTGCACTGGGCGGCCCAGCAGTGCAATCACGGAGCGTGCGAATTCCTTATCAAGAATGGTGGCGATACAAACGCCAAAGACGAAGACGGCAAGACGCCATTGCTCTTAGCTTTCCGTCCAGGAGATGCGCCGTGTGTTGAGACATATGAACTCCTGCTCACCAAAGGCGCTGACGTCAATGCTCAAGACAAGAAAGGGAAGGCAGCTTTGCATTTGGCAGTAGATGATGGGCAGAAGCATGCGAGCCAAACACTGCTATCTCACGCCGCTGATCCCAATGCAAAGGACGAGGACGGGCACACGCCTCTCCACCTGGCGGTGCGTTCCTCGCAAGAGGATATCACGGAGCTGCTCCTAGCCAATGGTGCTGACGCCAATGCTCAAGACAAGAATGGTAGAACCCCACTCCATCTACTGGATCAGTACAAACTTGCAGATGTCAAGATTTGCTCCCTTCTCCTTGCCAAGGGCGCTGACGTTCACGCCAAGGACAGGGACGGCCGGACGCCGCTTTTCTACGTCATCGGGCTAGGGGCGAAGGCGAAAGCGATTGTCGACCTACTGCTCACGGCGGGTGCTGACGCGAATGCAACCGACAACGATGGGACAACGCTTCTGCAATTGGCCCGGGAGAAAGGCCAAGAGGAGCTCGCCCAACTGCTGCGCGACCATGGTGCCCGGGAGACGCCCGGCCCAACGGAGAAGTGATGGCGAGCGGGTTTCATCAGCGCTCGGGTTGGGTTGCGGGCGGAGGTTGGATGGAGAGCTTTGCAGCAGCGAGTAGCCCCGGCGTGGGGGACGCCCCGCAAGACGAGGCTGTGGGGACGGGCTGGAAAGCCCCTCCCATGTCGACAAAGCTTACGGCAAAGCGGTCCGAATGTAGGACGGGCTTTCCAGCCCGTCCCGTGCAGTCATGAGTCGACCGCATTAGACGGGCTGGAAAGCCCGTCCCACGGGGAATCGACAAAGCTTACGGCAAATGGGTCCGGATGTAGGACAGGCTTTCCAGCCCGTCCCGTGCAGTCATGAGTCGACCGCATTAGACGGGCTGGAAAGCCCGTCCCACGGGGAGTCGGCAAAGACAGCAACGGAAAGCTGACCGAATTGGCCTCCGGCGAAACGCCGGGCGCGCGGTAGGGGATCTGGCCGTGCGCCATCCGCTCAAATTACGGGCGGGTTTGTTACAGTCATCCTAGAAAGAGCAGTTCGGTTGGCTGCCAGCCGAACTGCTCTCTATAGGTCATGGGTCGTCCGGGAAAGACCGGCTCGTTGATCCCGGCTCGACATGGCGCTGGATTTTGGTTGACAAAAACTATAATCATTTTATAGTTGTTGTCAATGAAGGCGAGCGATCTCAAGATGCTTGAGCGATGGAGCGAGGAACTGGACGGGGTCCTGACGATGCCGGATCTCAAGGTCCTTTTCGGGGACCAGACGGAGGCCGCGCTCTACAAAAAACTGCAGCGCTTCATTGACGCGGAAGTCCTGGTCAAGGTCAAGCGAGGTGTCTACGCCCGGCCGGATGCTTCACTTGCGGCCATCGCCGGCCGAGTGGTCCCCGATTGCTATGTCTCGCTTGGCACAATCCTGGCTCGCCATGCCGCGATCGGCGCGGTGCCCGCGCGCAGGATACAGGCAATAAGAGTGGGTCGGCCGCGCGTGTTCAGCTGTGCATTGGGAGCGATCGAATTTCTGAGCATTCGCCCGGCTCTCTTCTTTGGCTTCACGGAGGATGGCGGTGTGCGGTACGCGACTCTGGAGAAGGCGTATCTCGACGCCTGCTACTACGTGTGGCGCGGCAGGCGGCTGTCGTTTGACGTGGCTGAAGACGTGAACGTGGAGCGCTTGAGTCGTGACCGGATCGATGCGTATCTGCGTCGGTACAGCCCGCCATTCGTGAGCTTCTTCACGGAGCTTTGTCGATATGGTTGAGAAGGAACAGGCTCTGCTCGCGCGAATCATAGACCTGTTTGCGGAGCGGTTCGATAAGCGGGCCGTCCTGCGGGGAGGCATGGTCCTTCGACTACTGGGCTGCGAGCGCCTCACGAACGATCTGGACTACGTGTTCGTGCCGTTCAGGTCAAAGAAGGACATTGTGGCTGATGTGGTGAGGACGCTTCGCGAGATACCGGGCGCCCAGGTCACGCATTCTCTGAACTCGAAGTGTCTCAGAGCCATCGTGACAGTCGACGAAGCGACGGTACAAGTGGAGGCCAAGGTCGCCCTGGAAGCCGCGGCGGAGATCCTGTCGACTCGTGAGCTTGCGCGTGCGTTCGGGCTCCCTTCTCGCCTCGTGCGTGTCCAGAATTACTCGGTGGCCTTGGCCCACAAGATGGCGGCGTGGAACGAACGTCGGCTCATCAGGGATCTGTACGACATCTGGTTCTTCCTCAGAATGGGCGTACTCCCTGACCCGCCGACGCTTGAGGAACGCTTGCGGAGGCCCGCCTACTCGAGGATTGTCCCCGACCGCGAGCGTTTTTCCGGAGAATCTGTCAGCGCGTTCTACGACTTTCTGCGCGCCCACTGCTCGGGACTCACGGACAAGGATGTCGCCGATTCGCTTGCCGACTACCTGGCTCCGGAGAAGATCCCCGGTCTCGCCATGGCCATTCGCGCCGAATTGGCCAAGCTGCGTGCCCCAGCCCCTGAACGGCCCGATGAATAGGTGATAAGGAGAAGAACGTCAGAGTTCCGCCTTTAGGCGGAAGTCTCCGCGCCGCTTTAGCGGCGCGTGCGGCCTTTGATACTGACGGCGAGTGAATTTTCGAAAGCGGCAAGTCGAGCCCAACGGCGCACCCCTCGCGCTAAAGCGCGAGCGTGACTTCCGCCTAAAGGCGGAACTCTGACGAGTTTTCCCACGGCAGACTCGACCCGATCGGCAAACAATGGGACATCGGCGTGGACAACAACGACTTCTATCCCGTCTCCTTCGCGCGCCTGCAGCAAATCATGCGGGATCGGCCGGACAATCCGAACTTGATCAAAGGGGACGAGTAGCCCTGCGCATACCGACGCTACCCCGCGGGCGGTTCGGGCTTTCGGGCTGGCTTCGCGCCGCGCATGCGGTACAATAGCGCCGTGAGGGCGACTCACACATGGTGGCTGTGCGCGTGTCTGTTGGGGAGCCTGCCTCCGACATGCCGCGCGGCGGACGCCACCGCACCGGGCACGGTGACGACTCCCTACCCGACCCTCGAGAATCTGTCCGTCGAATGGGCCATCGAGGGCGACGACAACCTGAACGGGGTTGTGGCCGTTCGCTACCGTGAAGCCGGCGCGGCGGCGTGGCGCAACGCCATGCCGCTGCGCCGGGTGCCGGCGGGGTCCAACGAGGGGTTCGCCTGGACCAACAAGCACTCGGGCAGCATCCTCGATCTCACGCCCGACACGCTTTACGAGATTGAGCTGACGCTCTCCGATCCGGACGGCGGCTCCACGTCGCGCACGATCACGCAACGGACTCGCGCGGTGCCGGCGGCCGCGCCGGGCGGCACCGTGAAGCCGGTCACGCCGGGCACGTTCTCCGCGGCGGCCTCCTCCGCACAGCCCGGCGACATACTCGTGCTGGAGGCGGGCAGTTACAGCGGGTTCACTTTCGGGCAGGACGGCACGAGCAACGCGCTGATCGTCATCCGCGCGGCGCAGCCGGGCGACGCGATCGTCAACGGCGACGTCCGGCTCGACGGCCGTTCGCACGTGATGCTCCAGAATCTGACCGTGAACGGCATGGTCAAATTCAACAACGCGCATCGGATTGTCGTGCAGCGGTGCACCATCCACACGACGCACTCGGGCATTGTCTCCATGAGCAGCGGGGTGAGCGAGGCCTACATTGCCGACAACACCGTGCTGGGGCCGACCGGCTGGTCGAACGAGACGGTCGGCGCCAGCGGCGACAACCTCGGCGAGGGGATCGAGCTGACCGGGCCGGGCAACGTCATCTGCTACAACTTCGTGAAAGGGTTTCGCGACGCGATCTCCACCCTGGAAGACGCCGGCGCCTACAACCAGGTCTCGGTCGACATCTACAACAACGACATTGCCGTCGGTGCGGACGACGCGATCGAGGCGGATTTCACGATGGGCAACTGCCGTGTCATGCGCAATCGGATCTGCAACTCGTTCGTGGGCCTCAGTTCCCAGCCGGGGCTCGGCGGCCCCGCGTACTTCATCCGCAACGTCATGTACAACATCATCTACTCCCCGTTCAAACTGTACCGCGGCAGCGTCGGGGACGTGGCCTATCACAACACCGTCATCAAATGCGGGGACGCGCTCCGGATCATTCCCGGCAGGACCTGGTCGCACGCGCGGTTCCGCAACAACCTGTTCATCGGCGGCGAGGGGGGCGGCACGTACGGCGGCTATGGCAACGGCAACGGACGCGTGGCCTATCTCACGGACGTCGACAGTACCTGCGCCCTCAATTTCGACGGCTATGCCTCGATCGGGACCGGCACGTTCGAGGGCAGCATCGCGGGCACGAGCTTCTCGAGCCTGGCCCAGATGCGGGCCAACACCACGGAGCACGACGCGGTCGAGGTGGATATGAGCATCTTCGCGGCGGCCGTCGCGTTCCCCGCCACGGGCCCGTTTCCGGAACGGGCCGCGCCGGATCTCCGGCTCGAGGCGGGCTGCGCCGCCGCGGACGCCGGCGAGCCCATCCACAACGTGAACGACGGCTACGCCGGCAGCGCGCCCGATCTGGGCGCTTACGAAATCGGCGCTCCGCTCCCACACTACGGCCCGCGCCCTGCGGACGACGCCCCGCCCACCCGGCCGGCCGGGCTGAGCCTGAAGCCCACGGACTGAGAAGAGGGCCAAGAGGGACGGGCTGGAAAGCCCGTCCCACGGGGAATCCGCAAATACGTCCGAACGTAGGACGGGCTTTCCAGCCCGTCCCACGGGGAATCGGCAAAGACGTCCGAACGTAGGACGGGCTTTCCAGCCCGTCCCACGGGGAATCG
>JAFGHX010000251.1 GCA_016929905.1 Kiritimatiellia bacterium | reverse complement strand
TTGAACGCGCGGTTCGACGACGGGTTCATCCTCTGGATCAACGGCCAGGAGATCGCGCGCGTGAATGTGCCCGGTGAGCCGGGCGACCCGGTCGCACTCGACAGCTTCACCCTCAGCAATCTGAACAGCAGCGTGAATCTCGCATGGAGCGGCGCCCAACTGCCCGAGCTGCGCGACGGCGCGAACGTCGCCGCCGTGCAGGTGTTCAACCGCGCGCTCGAGAGCGGCGATCTGTTCTTCGATGCGGAACTGACGCTGAGCGAAGACGCGCTGCCCGAAGCCGAGGACGCCGACGGCGACGGACTGCCCGACGACTGGGAAACAGCCCAGTTGGCCGGCCTCTCCGACCCGGCCGACCGATCCGCCTCCGCCGACCCCGACGGCGACGGCCTCTCGAATCTGGAGGAGTTCATCGCCGGCACTGATCCAGCCTCCGGCGCCAGCGTCTTCGCCGTCGACCTGGCACTGGCCGTGCCGCACGGGCTGATCGTCTCTTTCGCCGCCCGCGCCGCGGCGGGCACCGGATACGAGGGCTACCAGCGCCACTACGTACTGGAGCAGCGCGACGCGATCGGGACGGACGCCATCTGGCTGCCCGTGCCCGGCTATGAAGATGTGCTCGGCGCCGGCCAGACCGCGGCTTGCACAAACGCTGCACCGGGCCACAGCATGGCCTACCGTGCGCGCGTGTGGTTGACTCCGGTCCCGTAGGCCGCCGTTCCGACGGCAGAGAAAAGGCACTTTTCCCTGTTAGGTTGGACTCTCGCCGGTCCTCCTACTACGGAAGGGGCAACCCGGGAGACTTCGTTAAGCCAACAACGAAAAGGGACCACACCATGCAACAGGCTTATCGCCAGCGACAAATCGTCGCCCTGCTGGCCGCCGGCATTCTGATTCCGCTCATCTGGGCCGAGGCCGAGGTCCTGGTGGCGAAGGCGTCCACGTGGCGCCGCGCAAAAGGGACGCGCGAGGCGTCTGACCCGCGCCGCGCGTGGCGCGAGCCGGATTTCGACGATTCCGGCTGGCCCAACGCGCAAGCCCCGATCGGCTACGGCGCCGCCGGCCTGAACACGACCTTCTCGGACATGCCCAATACCTACTCCAGCTTCTTCATCCGCCGCACATTCTCCGTCAGCGCCATGGACCCCGACCTCCGGCTTCGGGCCGACGTCACGTACGACGACGGATTCATCATGTGGATCAACGGCGAACGCGTGCTGGACCGCAACGAACCGGACGGCGCGCCGACCTGCGATGCGTTCGCGTCCGAGTCCACCGCGCAGCCCACCAACCGGGTATTCGCCCTGCCGGATCCGGAGGATTACCTGGAGCTGGGCGAGAATGTGCTCGCCGTGCAGGTCTTCAACTCCTCCCTCACGAGCAGCGACTGCAAAATCGATGTCGAGCTCAGCTCCTACAAACGTGTGGCCGACACGACGTTCAGCGTGGACCGCGGGTTCTACGACGCATCTTTCACCGTGACCATTGCCACGGACACGCCCGGCGCCACGATCCGATACACGACCGACGGCAGCCCGCCGAGCGCGAGCCATGGCGCCGCCGCGGGCGCTGGCGTGGCCGTGCCGATCACCCGAACAACCTGCCTGCGCGCCGCCGCGTTCAAGGGCGACTACGAACCGACCGATGTCGACACGCACACCTACATCTTCCTCGACGACGTCATTCACCAGACCCGGCCAAGCGGGTATCCCAGCTACTGGATCAATCGCGACGGCGAGAGCTGGAAAGGCGACTACGAGATGGATCCGGACGTCGTCAACGATGCCCGCTACAGCGGTACGATCAAAAACGATCTCAAGTCGATCCCCACCCTCTCCCTTGTCTGCGACAAAAACGACCTGTTCGACCGCTATCAGGGCATCTACACCAATCCGGGCCGCGACGCGAACTGGGAACGCGAGGAACGAGGCATCTCCGCCGAATGGCTCCACCCCGACGGCAGCGAAGGGTTCCAAATCGACTGCGGCCTGATGATGGGCGGTGCCAGCCCGCCCGGCGAGACCGGCAGCCCCGGCGGCAAGAAGAACATGTCGCTGCGGTTCCGATCCGAATACGGTCCCGGCCGGCTCCAATATGGCAAGCTGTTCGAGCATACGGCCGTCGACCGGTTCAACAGCCTCACGCTGCGCAGCGGCGGCAACGACAGCTACGCCCTGCACCCCACACGCGCCCAGTTCCTCCGCGATCAATGGGCACGCGACACCGCACGGGACGCGGGCTGGGAGGAGGCCGACGGCCGGTACGTCCACCTCTACCTGAACGGGCTGTACTGGGGCCTCTACAACGTCGCCGAACGGCCGGACGCCTCGTTCGCCGCCGAGCATTTCGGCGGCGATGAGGACGACTTCGACGCCGTGAACGGGACCGGCGCCAACACGACCTGGTGGCCGCTGCCCTGGCGCATTCTCGACGGCGATTCGCAGGCGTGGGACCAGCTCCTGGCGCGACGCGACACGGACCTGGCCGACGACGCGAACTACCAGGCCATGCAGGATTCACTCGATATCGCCCCGTTCATCGACTGGCACCTCATCCGGTTCTTCGCCGAGGATTACGATTGGGACTACTGGGCCGGATGGAAGCGCAGCAAAAACTTCCGCGCCACGCGCAAAAGCCGTAACCGCCTGCCCGGCGACCCGGCATGGCGGTTCCACATGTGGGATGTGGAGCACGCCATGCAGATCGTCAAGTTCGAGAACACGAGCTACTATGTCGCCGACTGGACAGGGAGTCCCGGCCTCTGGAACATCCACGGCAGGCTGTTGGCGAACACAGACTACCGGGTGCGGCTGGCCGACCGGATCTACAAGCATCTGGTCGCCGACGGCGGCGCGCTCACCCCGGCCGCCTGCCGCGCGCGCTACCTCGCGCGCGCGAACGAGATCGAGCGGGCGGTCGTTGGCGAGTCGGCGCGTTGGGGCGACACGGAAGCCTGGGGGATAACCCATGCGGCGGCGCGGGACGACTGGAACGCCTACTTCGCCGCCAACGGCGGCAACGCCAGCAACTATCACCCGCGTACGCTCGACGACGAGTGGGTCCCGGAACGCGAGCGGCTCTTGAACGGGTTCCTTTCGAACGGCGCGGCCAAACTGCTCGGCCTGTTCAAGGCGCGCGGCCAATACCCAACGCTCGAGCCTCCGTCTTTCAGCCAAACCGCCGGCGCCATCTCCGCCGGGTTCCGGCTCACCATGTCCACCTCGACCGGCTATGCGGTCTACTACACGACCGACGGTTCGGATCCGCGCGTGTTCGGCGGGGCGAACCGCGGCGCGGTGCACGCAACGGCGCAACGCTATTCCGGCCCCGTCACGCTCTCATGCACCACGCACGTCAAGGCGCGGGTCTACAAGACGAACGGCACCTGGAGCGCCGTGCACGAGGCCACGTTCAATTACACCGCCCACTACGCCAAGATCCGGATCACCGAGATCCTGTACAACCCGCTCGGCGGCCAGGAGTACGAGTTCGTCGAGATCCGGAATACGGGCACCTCCACCCGCGGGCTGTCGGGCATGACGTTCAAAGGCGTCCAGTACACCTTCGCACCCGGCGCCGAACTGGCGCCCGGCTCATTCGCCGTGCTGGTCCGTAACGAGGCCGCGTTCACCAGCCGCCATCCCGGCGTCAAAAGCGCCGCCGCCATCTTCGGCGTCTACCGCGGCGCGCTCGACAACGGCGGCGAACGGTGCGCCCTGCTCGATTCCGAAGGCGAGACCGTGACGTCGGTCAAGTACGGCGACAACGCGCCTTGGCCCAAAACCGCCGACGGCGACGGGTTCAGCCTCGTGCCGCTGAGCACCGACGGCGACCAGGACGACCCGGCCAAGTGGCGGGCGTCCAACCTCATCGGCGGCTCGCCCGGCTACGACGACGGCGAATCCTACCGCGTGCTCGTCAACGAGGTGCTCAGCCATACCGACCCGCCCGCTCGCGACGCGATCGAGCTGTATAACGCCGGCGCGGCCGCCGTCGATATCGGCGGCTGGTACCTCAGCGACAGCGCCGTCGCGTACAAGAAGTTCAGGATCCCGAACGGGACCGTGCTGGCGCCGGGCGCCTACGCCGTGTTCGACGAGACCGACTTCAACGCCAACACCAACGATCCGGCCTGCTTTGCGTTGAGCTCGCACGGCGACGACGTCTATCTCACGCGCTGGGACGCGGCCGGCAATCTCCTCTACCTCGACGGCGTCCAGTTCGAGGCCGCCGCCAACGGCGTCGCCTTCGGCCGCTTCATCAAGACCGACGGCGGGGCCGACTTCGAAGCGCAGAGCGCCGCCAACACACTGGGCGGCGCCAATGCGTATCCGAACGTCGGACCCGTCGTCATCAACGAAGTGATGTATCACGCCGGCGGCGGCGCCGCCTACGACTACGTCGAACTGCTCAATATCACCGGCAGCAGCCAGACCCTCTGCAATGGGGCCTACGGGTGGCGCCTGGCGGGCACCGGCTACGCGTTCCCGGCCGGGACGGTCATCGGGCCGCATGAGCACATCCTGCTCATCGCGACCAACGCGACCGCATTCCGGCAGTGCTATCCAAATGTGCCGGCCGGCGCCCGCCTCTTCGGTCCGTATCCCGGCCGGCTGCAAAACAACGGCGAGCGCCTGCGCCTGGAGCGCCCGGACGATCCCGACGAAGCGGGCGTGCCCTGGATCCTCATCGACCGCGTCAGCTATGGCGACAACGCCCCCTGGCCGGAAAGCCCGGACGGCCGCGGCCCGTCCCTGGAGCGGATCGCGCCGAGCCTCTACGGCAACGATGAGGCGAACTGGTCCGCCAGCGCGGCGCCGGGCGGCACGCCGGGCGCGCCGAACTCCGGCGTGCTCGTCCCGAAGACCGCCGGCTGGACATATCACGACCGCGGCGAGAATCTCGGCACCGCCTGGCGCGCGGTCGGCTATGACGACACCGGCTGGCAAGACGGCAACGCGCCGCTCGGCTACGCGGACCCGGGCGCCTACCCGGAGATCGACACCGTGGTCTCCTACGGCGAGAACGCCGCCGCCAAGCCGATAACCACCTACTTCCGCAAGGCGTTCCTCTTCGATCAATCGCCCGCGAGCGTGAGCAACTTCACGCTGCGCGCCCGCTATGATGACGGGTTCGTGGCGTATCTGAACGGCCAGGAGATCCTGCGCGCCGCCATGCCGGGCGGCACCGTTACGTACACCACGGCCGCAAGCGGCCACGGCGCCGACGGCTATGAGACCTTCGATCTCACCGCACACGCGGCCAACCTGCGCGCGGGCCTCAACGTGCTCGCCGTCGAGCTGCATCAAGCGGGGCCATCCAGCAGCGACATCTTCCTGGACACGGAATTGACCTGCGCCGCCGGCGGCCAGGAGCAACCGCCCGCCGCGCCGAGCGACGCGGCAGCCGTCGCGGTGTCCGCGAGTCGAATCGACGTCACCTGGCGGGACAACAGCGACAACGAGGACGGATTCAAGATCGACCGCCGCCAGAGCGGAACCGACACCTGGATCCGAATCGCCACGCTGACTGCCGATCAAACCGCGCTGAACGATATCGACCTGCCGACCGAAACCAAGTTCTACTACATCATCAAAGCCTACAACACGACCGGCGACTCGGCCTACTCGGCGACCGCGGACGCCACCACACCGGCCGGCACCCAGTCCGTGCCCGCCCAGCCGAGCGGCGTCTCCGCCACGGCCCTGTCCGGAACGGAAATCCAAATCACCTGGCAGGACAACAGCGACAACGAGACCCAGTTCAAGATCCGGCGCAGTCTCGACGGAGTGGACTGGTACGTGCTGGATCCGGTCTTCCCCGCGGCGAACGCCACCTCCTACACCGATTCGGACCTGACGCCCGGCACCCCCTATTATTACATCATGCGAGCGGAGAACGCGGCCGGCGTCTCGGCCTACACCGACCCGCCGGTCAGTGCGGCCACGCCGGCCGATGCGGC
>JAFGHX010000250.1 GCA_016929905.1 Kiritimatiellia bacterium | reverse complement strand
GCGCCCAGCATCGCCGAGAGCTGCCGCGTGAACGCCGGCAACTCCTTGTTCCGAATCTTCTTCGCCCCAGGCGTCTTCTTGCGCTTGGCGCCGCCCCGGCTTCCTGCGCGGGGCCTGGTCCTTCCTGCGGATGCGCCCTGGACGGGACCGGGCGCGGTCGCGGTGCTTCCGGCGCGGACAACAGCAGACATGGCTCCTCCTCCGAGTGGCATTTGGGCTTGACCGGCTACGCCTCAGCGGCGCCCTCGGCCGCAAACGCATGCTTGTGAGAACCGGCAGGCGCGGCCCGCCTGCCCGAAGCGAGGCACGCCAGCTGAGTTCTGACCTTACACCCGCGCCCGGTGCGGTGTCAATCTTTACGCGGCTCAAGTGGATTTGGGCAACAGCCCCCACGTCACTGGTGTGAGGCGCCCTGCGTGTCCCCGTCTGCAAATAATGTGATTTTTCCCGTGCGCGGCGCGGGCACTCGTGCTACAGTATGTGGGCGAGGTGAACGTGTGGGTCGCCGGCGGCGCCGGTCCGCGGCCGGCGCTGCGCGAGCTGCAGCCGGAAGCTCGCGGCCGCGGTAGAAGGCAGGCTTGTGAGGGGAGGACGCTGTGGGGGACGGCGAGCCAAAGCAATCGGTAGAGGATCTGGAAGCCGAAGTGTGGAATGCGATTGCGGCCTTCGAGCAGATTCTCGAGGCGATGCCGACGGACCGTGTGTCGCTGGAAACGCTTTCCGACGCCTACGAGAAAGTGGGCGATCACACGCGGGCGAAGGACTACCTGGTGCGGCTGGTCAACGTGCTGGCCGACGAGGGCGACGGCGATGCGGCCTCGGCTCAACTGGAGAAGTTGCGCAAGTACGAGGGTGAGGACCCGGACGTCGCCAAGGCGATTGAGCGCGTCGAGCAGTTGGCCCCGGCCCCGAAGGAGGGCAAAGCGGCGGCCAGGTCGTCCGCCACCCAGCATGTGGCGGTCAACATCACGGGCGAGTTGTCTTTCGCGTGGAATCTGCTCCAGGCCCGGGAGTTGACGCAAGAGGAGTACTCCCGCGTTGTCCAGGAGCTGTCCGACGCGTCGACGGGCAGCCAGATGGTCACCGTTTCGGTCCTGCACGTGCTGCACGAGCACGACATGCCGACGCTGCCGAGGATCCTGGCCTACGCGTCGAAGGAGTCCTCCACGCCGCTGGTTTCGGTGACGAGCTTTGACCTGCAGGCGGACACGGTGCGGCTTCTGGAGATTGAATTCATGATCCGGCGCGGGGCGATCGTGTTTGAGACGATGGGCAAAGACGCGCTCGTCGCGTGCATGAATCCGTACGACCAGCAGTTGCGCAAGGATGTGGAAGCGATCCTGAACCGGAAGTGCCACTTCTACCTCACGCCGCCCGAGGATTTCGACAACGCGATCGAGAAGATCAAGGAACTGCTCGCGCCGCCGAAGGCGTGACGCGTCCGGGCCCGGGGGGTGTTCGCGCTACTTCTTCGTGCTCTCCCCGACTTTGATTTCAACCACTTCTTCCCCGAGCTGGAGCCGCACGCTCGCGTTCAGGACGGCGAGCAGGCGGGCGCCTTCGATGGTCTCGCCGATGGCGATGAGTTGGTTGTTGAGCATCGCGCAGTGGGAGCTGGGGTCGCCGCGCTTGATGATGCCCGACAGCCGGATGGCGGGCCACGAACCCGTGGCTTCGGCGGGGCGGACTACCCGCGCCGGTTCGGACGGAGCAGCCGGGACGGGCGCGGGCGGCGGTATCGCCGCCACGGGCGGCGCGACCTGGGGTGCGGGTTCTGTGGGGGCAGGGGGCGTGGCGGCGGGAGCGGGCGGTTGCTCTTGCGCGGCGGCCGTTTCGGCCGGTGGGGCAGCCGCGGCGGGCTGCCGGGCGAACTGCCTGTTGAACAGGGAAGCCAGCAGCACGACGGCAATCACGAGCACAACCGCGACAACACTCATGCCGATCACGGCGACCCAGATGCGCGGCTTGGCGGCCCCGCGCGCCGGGCCGGCAGCCGGGGCCGGCTTACGCGCGCGCGCGGCGGCCTGCGCGTCCCCGCCCGGCTCCGGAGGCGAAGCCGGCTCCCGCGGCGCATCTCCTTTGCCGTGCTCCTCCTGCTGTCTGCGGAGTGCCTCCTGAATCAGGCTCATCCCTTGCCCTCCAGTTGCGCGATCGCCCGCTTCACGCATTTGGGGTCGACGGTCTTGGTCTGCTCCACGTAGCCCGCCAGCAGCGCATTGTCGCACAGCGCGTTGATGAGGCGCGGGATGCCCTTGGCGTACTTGTGGATCCGGCGCACGCTGTCGGCCGGGAACTGCACGTGGCCGTCGGAGCCGGCGACGTCCAGCCGGTGCCGGATGTAGGCGGCCGTCTCTTCTTCCGTGAGCGGATACAGGCGCGAGCGCACCGTGATCCGCTGTTTCAGTTGCCGCAGTTCCGGCCGGGCCAGCCGCTGCTGCAGTTCCGGCTGCCCGCACAGCACGATCTGGATCAACTTGTGCTGGTCGGTCTCCAGGTTCGAGAGGAGCCGGATCTGCTCCATCACTTCCGGGCTCAAGTCCTGGGCTTCGTCGATGAGCAGAGCCACGTTGTTGCCGTCCGCCGTCTCCTCGAGCAGAAAGCGGTTCAGTTGTTCGATGAAGGCGAGCCGGTCGTTGCCTTTCAGTTCCAGGCCGAAGTCGTTCAGGATCGCGCGCAGCAGTTGGATCTCGGTCAGGCACGGGTTCAGGATCAACGCGGTTTTGATGTCTTTCTTCAGGCTGTCGAGCGCCGCGCGGCAGAGCGTGGTCTTGCCGGAACCCACTTCGCCCGTCAGCTCGATGAACCCCTTGCGATACTCGATGCCGTAGATCAGGTGGTCGTACGCCTCGCGGTGGTGCACGGAGAAGTAGAGAAAGCGGGGATCCGGCGTAATGTTGAACGGCATTTCCTTCAGGCCGAAGAACTCGAGGTACATGCGTGCCTCCGGGGCTCAACTTGCCGACGCGATTGGCGGCCATGTTACACGAAAGGCGCCCCGCTTGGCAAGTTCTCGAGCAAGTTATCGAGGGAACTCTGGGAAGTTTCAACTTTCAGGCTGGCGGCTCTTCCCGCATGCACGGGCTGCCTATCTGTCCTCTGACTTCTGATTGCGCCGAAACACCCCTGCGGCCGGTACGTCGAAGATCGCCCGCGGCGGAGAGGCTTTCGAGGACGAAGCCACTAATCCCCGGTCGGCTGCTGGAACCGGAAATACGCCTGGTCGGCGCCGGCCGGCAGGGTTTGGACCAGGTTGGTGACGTGCGCCTCGGCGGGGAAGCTGGTGACGCTGTGCCAGTCGTTGGATTTCAGGTCGAAGCAGCGTTCCAGGGTGCAGCTGGTGCCGGTGTAGAGATTGTCGCAGGTCAGCAGCAGCTCGTCGCTTACGACGCGGGCGTCGGGAACGAACGGGGCGGCCTGGCCGAGGATGAGCCTGGCGGCGCGTTGGCGCAGGGCGAAGAAAGGGGCTTCCGAGAGCCCCTCGAACTCCAGCGTGCCGGCGTCCTCCACATACTCGTCGCTGACGCTGACGGTGGCATGGGCGCCGATCGCGTCGACGATCATGCGGCGTACCTGCCCGCCGGTCAGCGGCACGTGCGAGCCGGCGAGGGCCAGGTACTCGACGTCCTGCGCGCCGCGCCGGAACGCCTTCATCCGCAGCGTCGAATAGACCTCCGGGCTGTTGCTGTCGGAGGCCACGATGTAGAGCGCCCGCTTCTGGAGGTCGCCGGTCGGCACGCCGGCCAGGTATTCCGTCCCGATCTTCACCGTGCTCCAGGGCAGGATGCCGCGCGCGCCGAACGCGTAGCTCAGCAGCGGCCAGGCTTCCTCGTTGTGGTTCGACTTGTAGACGTCGTTCGCCGTGCCGTAGTTCCAGACTTCCGTGCCGTCGCGCTCGGCCAGGTAGCGGACCAGGCGGTGGTAGGTGAAGAAGCTGCGCCCGACCACCGCCAGATCGACCAGCCCGTCGAGCTGATTGCGGTGGTATTCGGGACGGCTGATGTCGACCCGGTACCGGATGTCGATCCCGCCGTTCCGGGCCGTGCCCAGCTCGAAGAGCCCGGCATAATAGGCGAGCGCCCGGAAGTCCCAGAAGTCGTAGGGTTCGTCGAAATCCCACGGGTGCTGCTTGTTGTTGAAATAGACCTGGAAGGAGGCCCCGGTCCAGGACCGGCTCTCGGCAAGCCAGACGAAATTGGAGAGCAGGTTGACGAACGTCTGCGCGTATTCCGGGTGGTTCGTGAACGCGGTGGCCGCGTCCGGGCCGCCGGGCTCGTAATAGGGTTCATAGGCCAGCGGCCAGGACTCGTGGAAGGTGAGGTAGAAACCGCGGACGGGCACGCCCGGCCAAGGGTCGGCGTCGTAGAGGGCGCCGGAGAACAGGTCGTCGAACGCCGTCACGAAATCGGTCCAGGTGGTGGTGGTGTCGCCCGGGCCGATGGCGTTGTAGGCCGTCTCGTTCATCTGGCCGCCGGCCGGGAAGTACATGTCCATTCGGGTGCGCGAGGTGGTGTAGCTCAGCAGGTTGACGTGCGCGCGGTCGTGCCGGGCGAGCCGCTGCAGCGCGTTGTAGGTGGCCAGGTAGTTCGGGTAGCCGTAGTCGTTCATCTCCAG
This sequence comes from Kiritimatiellia bacterium, assembly GCA_016929905.1. Classification (GTDB taxonomy): domain Bacteria; phylum Verrucomicrobiota; class Kiritimatiellia; order JAFGHX01; family JAFGHX01; genus JAFGHX01. Next base: position 20,774 of record JAFGHX010000250.1, on the reverse strand, counting down.
CACGAAACCGGGCACGGCCGGCAACGCGAAGTCCCAGACGTACAGGTCGACGGGGACCGCGAAGCTCACGCCCGTGCCGTTCGTGACCGAAAGGCTCAGGCTGTGCGCGCCGGCCGCGGTCTCCGGGGCGATGAAACACTCGACCAACACCTGCTGAACCGTCTGCGTGGCGGCGTTTTCGTCCATGTCCGTCGCCAGCGGCGCGCTGTACGGGTAGCACAGCTCCGGCATGAGGCCCTCGGCCGTGTGGATGTAGCCGACGCGCCAGAGGCTCGAGACCAGATGGGTGTGTTCGCCGAGCGTCACGCACAGGCCGGAGACCGGCGCGCCGACCGCCTCCAGGCACAACAGGAAGGCCGCCACTTCGTTCCGTGCCGCGTAGAGCCGCACGGAGTGCCCGTCAAAGACCGGATTGCCCGTCTTCCAGGCGGGCGTGACGGCGTCGTCGGCCAGGAACGTGCCGTCCGGCAGCACCTTCTGGGTCTCGGGCACGGCCCAGACCGCGAGCGAGGCGTCCGCGTATCCGTTCGAGACCGACGCCGTCGGGTCGGGCACCCGCACATTGCGGCCGGGGCTGCGTTCGATCGACGAGGCGGCCACCTCGACCGTCGCTTCGGCCCCCGCCTTGCCGCCGCGGCTCAGCGCTCGGACGGCGAACGTGTAGGTTGTGCCCGGCACGAGCACGTCGTCGACGAGCACCGTTTCCGGCGCGCCCGCGGCCGCGGCGTAGGGGATGAGATAGCGCGGCAGCTCGTTCGTCAGGCCCGAGCCCTGCGCGCTGAATACAATGCGGTAGGCGAACGCCTGTTCCGGCGCGGTCCACGCGAGCCGGACCTGGCCCCGGTCCGCATCGTCCGCGCTGCCGGTCAGGTTGGTGATGCTGCCCGGCGTGCTCGTGTCGGGCTCCGAGCTGATGACCAGGAACGGCTTGCGCGCGTGCTCGCGCGAATGGATCGTCCGGTTCAGACCGACCTCGCGGCTGCTCTCGAACAGGGCCAGCCCGTACGCCGCGCCCGCTACGCTGGCCGCCACGAGGTCCGGGTCGACATCCCAGCGGTAGTAGGTGTTGCCGTCGTTGCCGAAGACGGTCGCGCACGTGTCGAGCCGCGCGTACGCGTTGCCGTAAGCGACGTCCGGGAACCGGCTGCCCGGCCAGGCCCAGGCCACGCGGTTCGATTCCGTCGCCGACCACGCGGCATAATGGAGGCAGGACCCGCCCTCGCTCGTGGCGAAACCGCCGCTCGTCCCCTCGTTCCAGTCCGCCTGGATGGTGGAGACGGTGATGTGCTCGAGCTCGTCGGCGTTGTCTTCGTAGGCGTACAGGCTCGCGCCCGTCACCACGCGGTTGCTCAGCGCGGAGGTGTCGAACTTGAGCACGACGTGGTGCTGGAACGTCTTCAGCCGGATCGAAGAGACGGCGCCCATGTTGTAGTCGCGCTCGCCGTCGACGTCGATGATCGAGTTGTCGGCCGTGACGAAATTCGTGCTGACCAGCGCCTGCGCGACGCACGCGCCGCACGCCGCCAGCCAGGCGGCGAGCGCGACGTACGGACTTGCTTTTCGGATGAAGGCCGTCTTCATGGCGTAGGCCGCCGACAACTTGCCGCGGCGCGTCATTTCCCGGATACGGGCTATCCTGCCGCACCGGCGAGAAAAGACAAGAAGATTCAGTGCCCGGCGGGCTCCTGATCAGCCCGAGATCCGCCGGAACCCGCTGGGGCTGACGCCGGTGTACTGCCGGAACTGTTTCGAGAAGCCGGCCACCTCCGGATAGCCGAGCCGGGCGGCGACTTCCTTGACGCTCAGGTTCCCCTCGCCGAGCAGGCGCTGGGCGGCGTTGATCCGCTGCCGCAGCCGGTACTCCTTCGGCGCGTAGCCGACATGCAGCTTGAACAGTTTGCGGAACCGTTCGTAGCCGATCCCCAGCCCGGCGATCGTTTCGGGTATGTCGAACCGCAGCTCCGGGTGTTGCTCCAGGAGGCGGCGCGCTTTGCGGACGATCACGGCGTGCGGGGCCGGCCGCGCGCGCTCCCGGCTGGCTTCGGCCAGGCTGACCAGCAGCGCGTGCGCGTCGGCCAAGACGCGCCCGAGTTCATGCCCCGGCGCGGCGCCCAACTGCCGCACCAGGCGGCGGCACTGTTCGATCAAGAGGGGGGACACGCCGGGAACCTGCACGCGTGTGCCCGGGCTGAGTGTGCCGAGCGCGCAAAGGGCCTCGACGAATATGTCCGGCAGGACAAGCGCAAACTCCAGCCACTGCCCGTCGCGGCGCCGGTCCAGCGTAAACCGGTCCCCCTTGAACCGATGCAGCACGCTGCCCGGTTCAAGCGGCGCCCGTTCGCCGTCCGGGCCCGTGTAGTCGCCGCTCCCGCGCAGCAGGTACAACAGCGCGTATTTGCCCTGCACATTCGACACCCGCCTCGCCTTGTCCATGCCGAACGGAAGGAACATGGCGGAGAGCGTATCTTCTCGCCCGGAAACGCCCAGCGTGCGGTACGCGCGTTGCGCCGGCAACTCGGCGAGCAGCGCGTCGAGATCGGTCATAGCCGAATCCTCCTGCCCAAATGTGACAAGCGATAGCCCAATCGGCACATTGCCCCGCCCGCCGGCCGAGCCCTACAATAGACCAATCCTAACAAAGATGGGATAGAATTTCGAGCGAGTTCTCGAGTAAGTTCTCGAGCAAGTCTGAGCAGAGCGTCGTGCGCCGGGGGGCGCTTGGCATCCAGCAGGAGAACCGACAATGCGGAAACCGAACATTCTCGTATTCATGACGGACCAGGAGCGTCTGGACGTGACGATGCCGGGTCATCCTTGCCGGACGCCGAACCTGGAGCGGCTGCAGCGGGCGGGGCTGACGTTCACGCACGCCTTCACGCCGAGCAGCCGCGACGAGCTCTACGACCTGGCGGCGGACCCGTACGAGATGCGCAACCTCATCGACGAGCCCGCCCTGCGGCCGGTGGTCGAGGAGTTGTTCGTGAAGCTGTGGGCGAAGGCCAAGGAGGAGCGCGACCAGATGATGAGCCCATACCACACCATCTCGCTTGCGCCCGTGGGCCCCGCTGTGGCGATCGGCGCGGAGCCCGCACCGGTTGGCGGGGCGCGGTAGCGTTGCCCGATAGCGCGCCGCGGGCCGCTCGCAGGGCGGCCCCGCAACGGTCCGGCCGGCGCCCCGTTTTCTCGGCTGGCAAACCCGGGCAAACTCGGCCTTCAGGCCGGACCGGAGCCCACCTGTCCCGCCGCCCGCCGATAGGCGGCCGGTCCGACGCCGTAGCGGCGTTTGAACAGCTTGCTGAGGTAGTAGCGGTCGCAGAACCCGCATTCGGCCGCAATGCCCTCGATGTCGGTGCCGGAATGCAGGAGCAGGATCGCGGCATGCCGCAGCCGCAGGTCCTGCCAGAATGCCTGCGGGGACAGCCCCACCTGCGCTCGGAACGCGCGGATGAACGCGCTTTCGCCCATGCGCAGGCCCCCGGCCAGTTCCCGGTTCGAGACCGGCCGTGCCAGATTTTCCTCCATGTGCCGGATCGTGCGGGTGATCGGGCGCTGCTCCCGGAACCGCGCCCACCGCTCCGGCGGGATGCGCAGCAGGATGTCCGCGACCAGATCGTTCAGCAGCAGCGCGTGCCGGCATTCGGTCCCGAACCGGCCGCGCGCTTCCAGCGCGCCGGCCAGTTCGAGCAGCCGGCTCCGCAACCGGCGGTCGAGCGGGAACCGGAAGACTTCGCCGGCAAGCCTGTCGTAGGGCTGGCCTGCGCTGAAGTGCAGGTATAGATGCCGGGCGGGGCGGGTCAGTTCCCGCGTGATCGGCGTCTCCGGCGGGATCAGCACCATATGGCCGGGCGTGAGCCGGTAGCGCTGCCCCGCATGAAAAACCGAGGAGCCGGCGTCCCGGTTCCAGACCATGCGCCAGTGCGTGCGCAGCGGCGTCGCATGCGTCCAGTCCCTCAGGCGCAAGCAGCCCACCACGTGGATTCGCACCCTCGGCAGCGACAGATCCGCCGGGTCCGTTGGCTCGCCTCGTTTCATGAAGCAGGATCTTACACAAAACTGCCGCTCGTGTCTATTGCGAAATTAGGATGTTTCGGATAGAATGCTGGTAACGTACACACGTGAACTTGCTCGAGTAAGTCAGGGAGTAGGTTCGCGAGGCAGGATGGACAACAGAGAGTTCAGGAGAGCACGGAAATGTCCGACACCGAAGCCACACATCCGAACGTCATATTCGTGATCACCGACGACCAGGGCTACGGGGATCTGGGGTGCCATGGCAACCCCATCCTTGCGACGCCGAACCTGGACGCGCTGCATGCCGACAGCGTGCGGCTGGTCCAGTATCATGTGGGGCCGACCTGCGCGCCGACGCGCGCGGGGTTGATGACGGGCCGGTACTGCAACTGCACGGGCGTGTGGCACACGATCGCGGGCTGGTCGCTCCTGCGCAAGGACGAGACCACGCTGGGCGACGTTTTTCGCGCGGGCGGCTATCGCACGGGCATGTTCGGCAAGTGGCACCTGGGCGACAACTACCCGTTCCGCCCGCACGACCGCGGGTTTGACGACGCGCTCTACCACTGCGGCGGCGGCGTGAGCCAGACGCCCGACCACTGGGGCAACGACTATTTCGACGACACCTACAAGCGCAACGGGGTGCCCGAGCCGTTCGAGGGGTACTGCACCGACGTCTGGTTCCGCGAGGCGGCGCGTTGGATCGAAGCCAACCGGGACCGGCCTTTCTTCTGCTATCTGTCCACGAACGCGCCGCACGGTCCGTACAACGTGGCGCCGGCGTACAGCGAGCCGTACCGCGGCCGGGTGCCCGAGGAGCGCGCGCGGTTCTACGGCATGATCACGAACATCGATGAAAACGTGGGGCGGCTGCGCGCCCGGCTCAGGGAACTCGGGCTGGACCGGAACACGCTCTTTATCTTCATGACCGACAACGGCACTTCCGGCGGGTGCACCCTGGACAAACAGGGGCATGTGGTCGAGGGGTACAACGCCGGCATGCGCGGGGTCAAGGGGTCGCCCTACGACGGCGGGCACCGCACGCCCCTGTTCCTGCACTGGCCGGCCGGCGGTTTGACCGGCGGCCGCGACGTCACGCGGCTGACGGCCAATGTCGACATGCTGTCGACCCTGGCCGAGCTGTGCGGGATCCCGGGGCCCGACCCGAACCGGGTGCACGGCAAGAGCATTGTCCCGTTGCTGCGCGGGGATGAAGCGGGCTGGCCGGACCGGGTCATCGTGACGGATTCGCAGCGCGTGGCGACTCCCGTCAAGTGGCGGCAGAGCGCGACGATGACCGACCGCTGGCGGCTCGTGAACGGCAAGCAACTCTACGACATCCAGCAGGACCCCGGCCAGCGCGAGGACGTGGCCGACCGGCATCCCGACGTGTTGGCCCGGCTCCGTGCGCACTACGAGACATGGTGGGCCCGGGTATCGGTGGACTTCGCCAATGAGCCGGCCATCATCATCGGCACGGCGCACGAGCCCGTCACCTGCATCACGAACCACGACTGGCACAACGAGGCATGCAACTGCGCCTGGAACCAGGGGCAGGTGCGCGAGGGGCTGCTTTGCAACGGGCGCTGGCGGATCGACGTCGCCGGCAGCGGCGAGTACACCTTCGAGCTGCGGCGCTGGCCACGCGAAGAGGACCGGGGCATGACCGATGGGATCCCGGGCGAGATCAAAGACTGGTACACCGGCGGGCGCGCGATCCCGCTGAAGCACGCGCGGATCCGGGTGGGCGATCAGGAGCAGGAAGCCGCGATCGGCGCGGGGGACAAGTCCGTTGCCTTCACGTTCACGCTCGAGCAGGGCGAAACGGATCTGCAGACGTGGCTGACCGATGGGGACGGGCACGAACTCGGCGCGTACTACGTGTATGTCCGCAAGTAGGAGCCGGCGGCTTGCCGGCTCCGCCCCCGGCGTTGCGCCGGGCGACCGCGCCGGGCCGGCGCGGTTGGCTTGGGAGCGCTCGACGTTTTCGTCGGAATCTGGTCCCTGGCGCCCGACACCCTTGCTGCGAGCGAGCCGTTCGGGTAGCATGGCGCGGATGACTATCACGCGGTCTGCCCGGCTTCAAACGCTCCTGGCGCGCCTCCGGCGGCGGTTCCCGCCGCGTGGGCAGCGCGCGGTGTGGGGGCTGGAGGCAGCCGGCTGGTTCTGCGGCGCGGCGGTGGTGATCGTTTTTGCCGGCTTCCTTCTGGCCTACCGTGCCCGGTTCGTCCGCGAGGTGGATACCCAGGGCTACTATCTGATGGCGCAATCCTTTGCGTGCGGCCGGCTGCCGGTGTTCGAGGAGGACTGTTTTCGCTACGTGAGGCATGTGTATGTGGGGGTGCAAGGCGGCCGCGTCGCGCCCAAATACGCGCCCGGCTATCCGTTGTGTCTTGCGCTCGGCTACCTCGTCGGCGGGGTTCGCGCGGTTTTCTGGACGAACACGGTGCTTTCGCTGCTGGCCGGGCTGGGCGTCTGGCTGCTTGCGCGCGAGCTGCACGGAGCCGTCACCGGTGCGGTGCTGTCTGCCCTGTTCCTGTTCTCTCCGCAGTTTCTTGCCTACACCGTGTATCCGCTTGCGCACGCCGCCAGCACAGCCTTTGTGCTGCTGGCCTTCCTTTTCGCCGCCTGGTGGGGCCGGACGGGGCGCGCAGCATGGGCCGGGCTCGCCTGTTTTGCCGCCGTGTTCGCCGCGCTCGTGAGGCCGACGAACGCACTGATGTGGCCGGCGGTCGGCCTCGCCGTCTGGGGGTTTCGAGGCGCGCCGGGCCGGGAACGGGGCGGCCGGCTGCTCACGCGCCGCACGCTCATCGCGGCGGGCGTCTGCAGCCTGGTGCCGCTCGGTGTCTGGGCGGCGTACAACTGGCGCCTGTTCGGCTGCCCGTGGCGGACGGGGTATGCGTTGACTCGCGAGCAGTACGCGTTCAGACTGGGCTCGATCGGCGAACGGCTTCGCCCGCTATGGGCCGCACGGACGCAGCTTCTGGACGACCCGATCTGGCTGCTGGGGGTCGCCGGCCTCTTCTACGGCTTGGCGCGCAGGTGGCGGCAGGCGGTCGTGCTCGTGGCCTGGTTCCTGCCGGTCAGCATTCTTTACGCCGGCTACTACTGGTTCAGGCCGGAGCTGACCACCGCCTATTCCCGGTTCTTCCTCGCCGCGTTGCCCGGCTTTCTGCTGGGCGCCGGTTTTCTGGCGGCCGATCTGCGGCGCCGCTGGTGGGGCCGGGCGGTCGTGCTGGGGCTGGGCTGTGCCGGGTTCGCGCTGGCGCCGCCGAGCCGGTTCCTGGAACTGGCCCGCCGGCTGGACGGGCCGGCTTGGAACCGCACGGCCGACCTGTTGGGCGATCAGTTCCGGCAACCCACCGACCTGTACGGCGGCGGCTGGCTGGCGTGGCACGGCAGCGTCTATCCCGGCGTGCGCACGTATCCGGCTGACGCGTGGCGCGACGGGCACCTGTTCGGCGACTATGACCCCGACCGTTGCCAGCAGCTATGGCCGCGCATCGATCTCGCGCGGCACCGGGCGATCCACGAGCGGTACCGGAAGTTGGGCCGCGCGGGCGTGCAGCGGCTGCTGCTCGATCAGATTCATGGCGCGCTCACGGCACGCCGGCGGGTGCTGATCGCCGATCTGGCCGGCTGGCCCGGCCCGCTGCACGGGTGCCGCCGGGACCGGCGATTCGACGCCCAGCCCGTCCGCTTGCCACCCGATGCCGGGTTCGTCCTGTGGGAGATCACCTTGCGCCGCCCAGGAAAAACGGAATAGGGCTTCTTTTTTTTCTATCCGAACCGCAACATATTCGGTACTATACGCCAACCTTGCCTCTCGGAGTCGGGCTGCGTGTCCGGGATCGTTGGGGTGGGGTGGCGACGTGGCGCGCGTTCGGCCACCCGGTGCTTCAGCTGGTGTCATGGCTGAGGAGCCGGTGTTCACGGTGCATGGCACGGACAGGAGCAGGACGGATGGATATCTATGTTGGGAACCTGCCGTATCAGGCGACGGACGCGGATTTGCAGGAGCTGTTCGAAGCCCACGGCGCTGTGACATCGGCCAGGGTGATCATCGACAAGTTCTCGGGGCGGTCCCGCGGGTTCGGATTCATCGAGATGCCGAACCGCGAGGAAGCCGAGAAGGCCATTGCGGCGACCAATGACGCTGACTTCATGGGCCGGCGCCTTCGCGTGAACGAGTCGCAGCCGAAGCCGCGGCGCGACCGTGACGGCGGCGGCGGCGGCGGCGGCGGCGGGCGCGACCGCTGGTAGCGCCCCGTCGCTTGGTTACTGTCGCGTTTCTTTCTGCCCGCGAAAGTGCGCTACCCGGAAAAGCGGCGCGAAAAGCTTCTGGTTTCGACTGCGTGCTTCGGGTAACGTTGCAGCAACTTTGAACTGTTTGCGCCGCCCGGGTCTTCCCGTTATCCACATCTGCTCACGGCGCAAACAACTCAAAGTTGCTGCGTTCGCCGGGCTGTACGTCGAAGAAGACTGTAATCTTCCGAATAACCCGGGCAACGTCGGAGCGAAGCGGAGATCCGCGTGCGGCGGGTTGTGGGAATCGAGCCTGCCGCGGCGCTGCGCTGTGGCAGGCTTTCGATTCCCGCAACAGACTCCTCGCACACGAGAGACCCGCACGCAAGCCGTACAGCCTTTCTCTGCTCCCCCTTTCGCGCTCCCTTCGCGGCTTTTCGCGGGCCGTTCTTCGCGCGTGATCACGCCTCCTGCTCGGCGGCGCCGACAAGGCGGCGGGTCCGCTTGCGGGCTACCAACTCGCGCGCCGCGGCGGCGATGTGGGCGGCCGAGATCCCGTATTTCTCGATCATGCTCGGATAGTCGCCGCTCTCCGCAAACGTGTCGTCCAGCCCCAGGTTCTCGAACGGGACCGGGCAGCGCTTCAGGCAGAAGTTGGACAATTCGTAGCCCAACCCGTTGCGCCGCTGGTGGTTCTCGGCCACGAGCAGCGCCCCGGTCCTTGCGATCGAGCGCAGCAGCCCGTCGCGGTCGAACGGCTTCACGCTGTACATGTCGATCACTTCCGCCGACAGGCCCTCCGTCGCGAGCCGCTCGGCGGCGGCGAGGGCCTGGAACACGATGTCGCCGTAGCTCACGATCGTGATGTCGGTGCCGCCCCGCAACACGTGGCTGCCGCCGAGCCGGAAGGCGTCGGCCGCGTCGTAGACGTCGAACAGCGGATCGCGCATCAGCCGCACGAAGACGGGGCCGGGCGTCGCGAGCGCGATGTCGAACAGGCCCTGCGCCGCCCGCGTGTCGGCGGGGACCAGCACCTTCATGTTCGGCAGCGTCGTCATCACGCCGAGATCTTCGGTGGCCTGGTGCGTCACCCCGTCGATCGCCGCCGTGATGCCGCCGTGCGAGGAGAGGAACTTGACGTTCAGGTTCGGATAACAGATGAACGTGCGCACGGCTTCCACCGCGCGCAGCGTGATGAAAACGCCGTAGGAGCAGGCGACGACCGTGCGCCCGCCCGCGGCCATGCCCGCCGCCGCGGCCAGCGTGTTGCCCTCCGCGATGCCCATGTTGAAATAGCGGTGCGGATAGCGCTGCCCGAACAGACAGGAATAGGTCGAGTAGCCGATGTCCGCCTCGAACACCACGAACTCCTCGTCCAGCGCACCGTATTCGGCCATGCGTTCGGCGAACGCGCGGCGGGTCGGGGCGGCGGCTCTCTCAAGCGTCAACGGCATGGTACACCTCCTGCAAGTTCGCGTTTGGCCTGTTCGTACTGCTCGGGGGAGGGCACCTTGCCGTGCCATTCCCGCACGTTTTCCATGTAGCTCACACCCTTGCCTTTGACCGTGTCGGCCACGATGCAGACCGGCCGGCCCACCGCTTCCTTCGCATACTCGAACGCGCGCAGGATCTGCGGGATGTCGTGCCCGTCGATGTTCAGGACCTCCCAGCCGAACGAGGCGAACTTGCGGTCGATCGCGCCCAGCGGCATGATGTCGGCGCAGAAGCCGTCCATCTGCAGCTTGTTCGCGTCCACTACCGCCACCAGATTCGACAGGGCGTACTTGCTGGCCGCCGCCGCCGCTTCCCAGACCTGGCCCTCGTCCAGTTCGCCGTCGCCCAGGATCACGAACACATGGTAGTCCTTCTTCAGCAGCCGGCCCTCCAGCGCGATGCCGACACCCGCGCTCAGCCCGTGCCCGAGCGAACCGGTCGTCATGTCGATGCCCGGCGTCTTGCGCATGTCCGGATGCCCCTGCAGAATGCTCTCGAACCGGCGCAGCGTGCCCAGCGCCGCCAGCGGAAAGTAGCCGCGCATCGCCAGGCACGCGTACCAGGCCGGACAGGCATGGCCCTTGGACAGAATGAACCGGTCCCGGTCCGCCCAGCGCGGGTTGGCCGGATCGATCTGCATCACGTCGAAGTAAAGCACCGCGATCAGATCCGCCACGGAGAGGGACCCGCCGGGATGGCCCGACTTCGCCGCGTACACCATGTCGATCACGTGGTTGCGCACCTCGTTCGCCTTCCGCCTCAGCCGCTCCACACGCGGCCCCCAATTCGTTTGGGGTTGGTTCATGGCCTGATTCCTCCTCTGCATTCACTCGGGAACCCGACTTCGCCCAAACTGGCTCGAGAACTTACTCGAGAACTCACTCGATCCAGTTCGCTTCCGGTCCCGAACCATCTGCATTTAAATCTGTAAAAAATAAATTCATTTCTATCCAAAAAAAAATCATGCCTTGCGCGGGCCCGTCAGCCGGTCCAGATACTGTTCGACGGGCAGGCGGCCGGGGTCGAGTCCGAGCCGGCGCAGGTTGTCGGCCATTTCCTGCAGCACCTGTTTGCTCCTGGCGCAGTGCGCCGTCACCGCCGCCCTGGCTTTGGCGATGTCGCGGGCGCGCAGGGCGGCCACGAGCGCCTTGTGCTCCGATATCGTGTGCGGCGTCTTGCGGATGGGCCCGATCCGCAGCGTGCGCTGCAGCACGTGGAAGCTGTCTTCGATCTTGCGCGCGAAGGCGTTGCCGCAGATGTCCAGAAGGAAGAAATGGAATCGCACATCGGCTTTCCAGTACTCGCCGTCCTTGGCCTTTTCGAACGGCTCCGTCAGCTTCGCCAGGCGGTCGAGCTGTTCGTCGGTGATCGTGTCCACGATGTCTTCCACGACCATGGCTTCCAGCGCTTCCCGAAGGGAGAAGAGGTTGAGCAGTTCCTTGACGGTCAGCCCGTGCACGTAGAAGCCCTTCTGCGGGATGTTGCGGACCAGACCGTGGGTCTCGAGCTTGTGCAGGGCTTTCTCGACCGGCGTGCGGCTGAGCTTCAGCCGCTTGGCCAGGTCCGTCTGGTTGATCTTCTCGCCCGCCGGCAGTGCCCGGCTGAAGATCAGGCCGGTGATGGCCTCGTACGCCCACTGGGTGGGGCTGTGCTTCTTGGCCGCTGTGCGCGCTGTCTTCATGACATCCAGCCGGGGCAGGGGATCCAAAAATAAATTGATTTCAGATAATTCTGAATTTAATATATCCGGGCCGGTTTGTCAAGCCCCGAATTCGCGCGGGTTTCGCCCGAAAGACGGGGTGCCCGCCTTTCCATGATCTCTCGCTGAACCCGAGGCGCCATCAACCGTGAGTCCGCTCCGGGAACCCGGCTCGCGAGGAGAGGCTGTCTCAAGACTCGGGTGACGCCGGCGCGAGAAGCGGCTCACCACAGGTTCGCCCTCCATTTGCCTCAACATGTTGGGCGTTTGGAGGGCGAGGCTGTGCCGAGCCGGGTTCCCGGAGCGGACTGAACCATCCGCCATTCCCCGCTACCTGGGTTTCTGCTGGGCCTTGACGGTGACGTGCTCGGTGAAGAGCGGTTTGCCCAGGCTGTCGCCGTAGGCAGCCAGCGTGCAGAGGATGTCCTTGTTGCCCTGCACCTGCTGGTGGATCACGATGCACCAGTTGGTCTCGGGCGTTTCGAAGTAGATCGGCGCCAGGCCTTCGGTGCGGGCCGTACTGGCGTAGATGTAGCTGACGACGCTGCCGCCGCCCTCGATCGTGCTCAAGAAAGCCACGCGCGACGGGACGTCGCGGTTGACCTGGTTAATCAGCCGTTTGGCGTGCGCGGAGGTCTTCTTCAGTCTGTCTTGTTGCGCGCTGCCGCCACAGCCGGCCAGCAGGCCGGCGGCGAGCAGGACCGTCAGGGAGAGTCGGACGTGCCGGGACCGGGGCATGGCGGGGCTCCTTTCATTCCCGTTCGATATGCTTCGGGTCGTGCTGGTGTTTGAGCGCGCGGGCGTAGTAGTCGTCCCAGAGTTCGATCTCGAATTCGGCGATCAACTGGTCGGCCGTGATCTTGTCGGATTCGCTGGCGAGCAGCACGCAGCCGAGATTGCCCGGATCGAACACGCGCGCCGCGGGTCCGTACGTCTCTTTGAGTCTCGCGAGCCTGGGCCTGTTGTAGTCCAGGTGCACCACGCGGCAGTCCAGATTCACGGTGGCCGTGACGTAGTCGAAGTAGTTGGTGCTGGTGGCGAGGATCTGGCCGACGGGCGAAATGATGCAGCTCCGATTCCCGGCGATGGCGCCGACGAAATGGGCGCGGCAGTGGTAGGCCCAATAGGCCTGCATCAGGCCGCCGTGATACATGGAGGAGAAGACGATGAGGTCCGGCCGTGCCGTCTTGTACGCCTCGAGCAGTTCGTGGAAGTTCAGATCGAAGCAGATGGCGGCGCCGACCCGGCCGAAATCGCATTCCACGATGACGGGCCCCTTCCCGCACAGGATCCCGCCGTCGTCGATCTCGCCGACGGTGGGATGGACTTTGCTGTAGATGCCGGCCACCTCGCCGGTGCGGTCGATGAGCTGGGTCGAGTTCCGCCACGTGCCGTCTTCCATTTCACGCGCCGCGGAATAGGCGATGTAGCAGCGGTGTTCCCGGGCGATCTGCGCGAAGAAGTCGCGGACCTGCGTCTTGCGGACGCGGTAGTAGGCCTGGCGTTCCTGCATGCTGTGCGCCCCGTACCGGTCGCACGCTTCGGGCACGACGATCAGGTCGGGCTCCTCGGGCAGCACCTGGCCCAGGCGTCCCTTCCAATGCGCGATCATGGCGTCGACCGCCGCTTGCCCGTGAATGGGCGGCTGCGGATTGAACGGCGCCGCGCCGATCGTGCTGATCTTCACGTACTTGGCCATGGTTATCCCTCCTCGCTGCTGAGTGGTTACAGGCTGGGCCTGCCCCCGGCGCGGCGCGCGGCGCCGGATGTAACCGGTATGAGGCTTTGTTCCGCCGCGGGCGGACAGGCTGCAAGCTTTCTCGATTCCGCGTGGGACGGGCTTTCCAGCCCGTCCCCATTTCTGTCGGCTCACGATTATGCGGGACGGGCTGGAAAGCCCGTCCTACGATTCGCTCGTCATTGCTTCATCGACTCGGTGCCGCCATGCCCCCACGCGACGGCGCAAGCCGGGCCGCGGCTGGCGTTCGGTGAACGCCGCCCTACTTGGGTTGCAGGCGACGCCCGCCTCACGTCTCCAGCATCTCCATCATGCGTGCCCTCAACTCCGTTCTGACGTTCGCATACTCGGCGTTCCCGGCCAGGTTATGCCATTCGTGGGGGTCGGTCTCGTGGTCGTAGAGTTCCTCTTCGCCGTTCTGACACAGCGTGTAGCGGTGCCGCTCCGACCGCACGGAGTGGTGAATGCCCGTGTCGCCGCGTACGGAGGTGAGGGCGACGGGCGGTCCGGCCCACACGCCGTCACGGGGCGCTTCGAGGAACGGGCGCAGGCTGTGTCCCTGGAGCGGATGGCCGTGCGTGGCGTTGTGCGGTTCGTTCGGCAGCCCGCACAGCTCGATGAGGGTCGGATACAGGTCGATAAGCGAGACCGGCTTGCGGCACACGCCGTTCGCCTGCGCCACGCCGTTCGCCGAGACGATGAGCGGGACCTGGCCGGCTTCCTCCCACAGCGTATCCTTGAAGATGAAGCTCTTTTCGCCCATGTGATAGCCGTTATCGCTGGTGAAGACGACGATCGTGTTGTCGTGCCATGGGCTCTGGCGCAATGCGTCGAGGAGCCGGCCCACCTGTTCGTCCACGAACGCGACACAGGCCAGATACGCCTGCAGCCACTTGCGCCACATCGGTTCGCCGCCCTTCAGGATCATGTCATAGGCGAGGAATCCGTACGGCCGGTGTTCCACGAGTGCGCGCGCGCAGTCGGCGCAGTCGTCGGCGAGGAACGGCGGCAGCTCGAGCGAGTCGGCCGGAAACAGGTCGAAGAAGCGCTGCGGCACGTTCAGCGGGCAATGCGGTTTCATATACCCCACGCCGAGGAAGAACGGCTTGTCGTGGCGGCGCCGCAGCACGTCGAGGGCCCAGGCCGTTGCCTTCTCGTCGGGCAGCGGATCGCGCTCCTCGTCGTTGACGTAGCGGAACGGGGCCCGGCTGCCCTGCCGCGCATCGGCGCCGGCGCCGGCAAAGGCTTCCGACAGCGGGCCGAACAGCATTTCGATATGGTGCCGAAACTGGTCGCCGTCCAGGAAGAAGCGGTCGACTCCCTCATACCGGCGCGCGTAGGCGCGCAGGGGTTCGCCCTCGTAGAGCCACAGCCGGTCGGGATGTGCGCGTTGCTTCTCCCGCACGCTGTCCCACAGGAACGGGCCGTAGTCGGGCCCGTAAGCGTAGTCGGTCCACCAGGCCGGATCCGTTCGGCCTTCGTGATGGATCTTGCCGACGCCGAAGGTGTTGTAGCCGTTGTCGTGGAAGTGTTTCGGCAGCATGACGGCGGAGTCGAGCAGGGCCGCTTCGGTGTGGGCGCCGCCGCGCACGGCGATTGTTCGAATGCAGCGCTGCGTTCGCCACTTGTCCCAGAGCGTGTAGTGGCCGGTCGTATGCGGATAGAGGCCGGCGAGCATGCTGTTGCGCGACGGGAGGCAGATGGGGCAGTTGTTGTGCGCGTTGGGAAACCGCACGCCGGCGCTCATCAGGCGGTTGAGATTCGGCGCGGGTGCGCACGGGCGGCGGCCCATGCCGGCGATGGCGCTGTTGAGGTCATCGCAGATGATAAAGACGACGTTCGGCCTGGTGTCTGACGGTTTGCCCATACGAACGGAACGTTACGTCCAACCCTCGGCGGGTGTCAAGGCAACGTGACTTGGAGCCGGTAGAACCGCCAGGGCGCGTCGTTGGTGTCGACGATGGTTTTCGCGCGGCCGGTGCCGGGGATGCCGGTTTCGAGCGCGAGCCAGTTGGTGACGGCGAGGTTGGTGGAGTACATCACGTCGTAGAGCCGGCCGGCCTCGGTCTGGAACGAGATGGCGCGGCCGTCCTGATTCTGGAGATCCTCGACCCGGAACGTGGAGTTGGACTGATTCGGGTCGGTTCCGGCGACATACTCGTCGAGGTTGGAGAACCCGTCCTGGTCGGGGTCCTCGCCCGGCAATCCGTTCGTAGCCCCGCTGAAGTTGTCGGTTTCCCACCAGTCCGGCATGCCGTCGCCGTCGCGGTCGGCGCTCTTGAGGCCGCCGCCGATCTCGATATCGTCGACCTCCCACCACCAGTCCCAGTAGGCGTTCTTGTAGTGGAACCGGACCATGACGTTGGACTGGCCGGCGGCGCAGGCGCTGATGTCGACCGTCTCGACGACGGGGCCGGGGTAGTCGTCGCTCTTCTTCTCCCAGACGTTGGACCAGGGGCCGGCATCGCCGTTGGCGCTGACGTCGACGGCGGCAGCCTCGTACCCGCCCCAGTAGTACCAGTTGAAATCCGTGCGGAACTGGAGCCGGACGGTCTCGAAGTCGGTGAGGTCCATCTCCGGCGTACGCAGTTCGGTATCCATATCGAACTTGCCGGCATCGTCGCTGTCGGCAATGGCGAAGCTGCCGGCGCCGCCGGTGTAGTTGGAGCGTGCGGCGGGGTTGTCGAACCGCCAGTACCCGTCCGGATGCGCGTTGGTGGCGACCGTCCAGCCGTCGGGCAGGCCGGCCTCGAACGAAACGGCGACGACCAGCCCGGTGCCGGCCTCGTCGTCGACGATCGTAAGCGTGGCCACGCTCGGCTCGGCCAGCGCGGCGCCGCCGGTCGGGTTGCTGAGCGTGAGGTTGACGGTCTCGTTGGTCTCGTCGGCGCTGTCGTCCTGGATCGGCACGAGGAATGTGCGGCTCGCCTGGCCGGCCTCGAACGTGAGCGTGCCGGCCGCCGCCGTATAGTCGACGCCGGCCTCCGCGCTGCCGTCGCTCGTGCCGTACTGGACGGTGACCGACGCGGTCTGGCCGCCGGTCCGCAGCACGGTGACGACCGCGTTGGTCCCGGTTTCGGCGACGGTGAACTCGGCGGATTCGAACTGGAGTGTGCCGGGGTTGGCGGGCGTGTCGCCGAGGATTCTGACCTCGTCGATCTGCCACCACCAGTCCCAGTAGGCGCCATAATAATGGAAGCGAACCATAACGTTCGAGGCGCCGGCCGCCAGATCGGTAAGGTCGACCATGCAGGTCTGCGGCCCGAAATCGTGGTCGCCGGCCCGGCGCCAGACGTTCGACCACGGGCCGGCGGCGCCGCCGGTGCTGACGTCGACATCGGCGAGTTCCTCGTCGTACCAGGTGAAATCGCTCTTGAACTCGAGCCCGACCACGCCGGCCCCGCCCAGGTTCATGACGGGCGTGCGCAGTTCGGTGTCCATGGGCCAGAAGCCGTAGTAGTCGCTGTCGGCGATCGCGAACGTGCCGGCCCCGCCGGTATAGTTGGAGCGCGCGCCGGGATTGTCGAACCGCCAGGTTGCGCCCCAGCCTTCGTTGTCGACCACGGTCCAGCCGCCGGGCAGGCCGTCTCCGAAATCGGATTCCAGGTACACGTTCGTCAGCGCGTCGTCGTCGGTGATCGTCAGCGTCGCCGTCGACGGCGCGCCGAGCATGGCGCCGCCGGTCGGGTTGCCCAGCGCGAGCGCGACGGTTTCCGCCGGCTCGACGGCTGAATCGTTCTGCACGCTCACGCTGAACGCGCCGCTCAGCACGCCGTCGGCGAGCGTGAGCGTGCCGGCCGCGGCCGTGTAGTCCGAGCCGGACTCGGCGGTCCCGTCGCTCGTGGCGTAATCCACGGTGACGGTGCCGGTCTCGCCGTTGGTGCGCACGACCGTGACGACGACCGGGCCGCCGTCTTCGTCCACGCCGTAGGACGCGGCGCTGAACTGGAGCGTGCCGGCGCCCGCCGCGCCGTAGACCGCAACGTCGTCGACCTGCCACCACCAGTCGTTGCCCGCCTGCTGATAGTAGAAGCTGATCACCACGTTCGTGTCGCCGGCGCAGTGCGAGATGTCCACGACGATGTTGGTGGGGCCGGGCACGTCTTCGGCCTGAACGGCCCAGACGTTGGTCCACTCGCCGTCGGTGCCGCGCGTCCAGACGGTCGCCGCGGTGTCGGGCCAGTAGTAGAGGAAATCGGTCCTGAAACTGACGAAGACGGACGCGAGTTCCGTGCAATTGAGCGAAGGCGTACGCAGTTCGGTATACATCCAGATCTCGCTGTAGTAGTCGCTGTCGGCGATGGCGAACCCGCCGCTGCCGCCGGTGAGGTTGCCGCGGCCGCCGGGATCATCGAACCGCCACACGCCGCCCTGGCCCTGGTTGTCGAGCACGGACCAGCCTGCGGGCAGGCCGGCGGAGAACGCTTCGGACAGCAGCGTGTTGGTGGAGGAGGAGGCGTCGTTGTCGGCGAGGGTCAGCACGGCATGGCTCGGCGTGCCGAGCTGCGCGCCGCCGGTCACGGCGCCGAGGCTGAGCAGGACGGTCTCGGCCGATTCGATCTCGGCATCGTCGGCGAGCGGGACGGCGAACGCCTTGGCGGTCTCGCCGTTGCCGAACGTGAGCGTGCCGGCGGCCGCGGTGTAGTCGGTGCCGGCCTGTGCGGTGCCGTTGCTCGTGGCGTAGTCGACGGTTACGGTGCCGTCCGACCCGCCGGCCCGGGCGACGGTGATCGAGGCGCTGCCGTCGCCCTCGCCGGCGGAGAGGGTGCTGCTGCCGAACTTGAGCACGCCGGGCGCGTTGCTGGAGACGGGCCCGCAGACGACGAGCGCGAAGGGTTGCGGGCCCTGCGGGGTGTTGTAGCCGGAAACGCGGATCGTGTAGGTGCCGGAGGGTGGGTTGGGCAGGTCGATGCCTTCTACGTTGTCCGTGCGGTTGGGCGCGGAGCCGCCGCCGGGAAAGTAGTTGGTGCCGTTCGGCGCGATGAGCACGAGGTCGAGATCGTTGACCAGCGCCTTGCCGCTGCCGGCGGTGCCGGGGTAGTCGGTATAGGCGAGCGTGACGCGCAGCGTGTTCGTGCCGTTGATGCCGATCTCGTACTCTTCGTGCTGGCCGGTAGCGAGCGAGTCGCCGTCATGCACCGTGAGCACCAGCGGTGCGGGCGGGAACAGCGTGTCGTCCACGTTCACCTGGCCCCAGCCTTCCACGTTGTTCGGGCGGGGCGCGGCCGGGATCTCGCGCTGGGCGCCCGTCCCGTACTGGCCGGGCGAGAGCGAGACCGCGCCGTTGACGAGCAGCGCCTTGACCGCCGCGGCGCTGGGGTTGGCGATCCCTTCCAGTTCGACGAGGAACTGGCGCGCCAGCGCGGCGGCGCCGGCGGTGAGCGGGCAGGCCATGCTGGTGCCGCCCATGAAGAGGTAGTTCGCGTCCTTTACGCCCCAGCCGGTGCCGGAGGCGACCTGCGAGCGGCAGGAGATGATGTCGGTGCCGGGCGCGACGATGTCCGGCTTCACGCGCCCGTCGTCGGTCGGCCCGCGGCTCGAGAAGCCGGCAATGCCCTGCGGGCCCTGCGCGCTCTGGTCGATGTAGTCGCCGTAGACGGGGTTGGCGGGGAAGTCGTAGCCCCAGGCCTGGCCCCAGGTGTACGACGAAAGGCCGCCGGACCCGGGCGCGCGGTCGGACTCCGCCGCGCCGACCGTGAGGCAGTTCTTCGCGGTGCCCGGCGATCCGATCGAGTCCGGGTCGACGACCCCGTTGCGGTTCGCGTCGGTCCCCTCGTTGCCGGCGGAGAACAGAACGAGCATGTCGGGGTGGTCCCACATGTACTCGTCGGTCCGGCGCGCGGAGTAGTCGTAGGCGCCGCCCACGGCGGCGCCCCAACTGTCGGAATGCAGGCGCGCGCCGTTGGTGTAGGTCTGGTGGAACAGGTCGTACTCGTCGCCGATACCCGTCAACCGGCCTGCGGAGTCCATAACCGATTGGTGCACGATCTGCGCCTCGTAGGCCACGCCCTTGTACTGGCCGCCGCTCGCCGCGCCGGAGCCGAGAATGGAACCGGCGGTATGCGTGCCGTGCCCGTCCGGGTCGCTCCAGGCGGCGCGCGCGCGGGCGAACGCCGCCTTGATCCGCCCGGCGAAGTCCGGGTGGATTGTGCCGGCGCTGCCCGTATCGAGCCCGGTATCGGCGTGCCCGATCACCTGGTTCGTGCCGGCAAAGCCCATCGCCCAGGCGAACGAGACGTTCATGTGGCTGCTGCTCACGGCCAGGTCGTTGCACAGCTCGGGCTCGACGTATTCCTCGATCCAGTGCACGGCGGCCAGCGCGGCGAGTTCGCCGACCCGCGCCGGGGCGACCCGCGCGCGAACACGGCCGCAACGGGTGCCCGCCGTCTGCAATTCCACCGCGCCACCGGCATCGCGGATGCAGGCCGCGACTGACTCGGCCTCTTCTGGCGCGAAGGTCTGAACGGTTACCGCCAGCCGGCCCGGCACCGCGACGGCAGCCGCCTCGCCGCGCGCCGCTTCGTCCGTCAGGTAGGCGAGGAACGGCTGGATCTTGAACGACGGCCGGAACTCGCCGATCCATTGCACGCCGGGCAGTTGGGCTGTCCGGGCCAGGGCGTCTTCGGTGAGTTCCGCCACAAACGCGTTGTAAGGCAGGTAGCCGCGCAGGATTCCGCCCGCTTTGCGAACCGCCGCTTTGGCTTCCGCGCGGACCGCGCCGTCGAACTGCAGGACGAACGGCAGGACGTCGCGGGCCGAACGCTGCTGTTTGCTTTCCCTGAAAAGCCTGGCGGCATTGGCGGCCGGTTGCCCATAGCGGCCGGCCCGCGCGGTATCGATGCGCGCGGCCTGCAGGTGTATCTCGAACTGCGGCGCGACGGGATCGCCCACGACTTCCGGGTCTGCCGAAAAACGGCGGCGTGCCTCGGCAAGAGAAAGCCGCGCCGCAGCGGCCGCGTTTGCGGGCGTGGCGCGCGGGTTCTGCGGGCCGGGCAGGTCGCGGGCGTCTGCCGTGTGCGGCGGGGCGGCGTCCTTGCCCGGCGCGCGGGGCGGGGCGGGGGTGTCCGCCTGCTTCCGTGCGGCAGGCGCCGGGCTCGGGCGAATGGCCCGCCAACGCATGAGAACGAGCGCGCATGCGGGCAGCAGCAGGACGGCGAGGATGGTCAGACGCGTCTTCCTGGTCATCGCAACTCCCTGCGGAACCGGGGCAAGAAGGGCAGGCTCCCGGTGCTTCCCTCAACCCCCTGCGGAAGGATAGCAGAAATCGGGGCGGAACAAAAGCCTCGTTTCATCACCTCGCGGGTGGGTGGGGCAGGCGGTCGGACAGGCGGCGCCGTAAACTTTGTCGTAAGCTTTGTTCCGTCACGGGCGGACAGGCTGTAATCTTTGTCGATCCCGCCGCTGCGGCGGGGGTTCTCGAGTAAGTTCTCGAGCAAGCCGCGCCCGCCGTAGCGCCGCGCGAAGGCGGGTTTTCTAGGGAACTCGGGGAAGTTTCAGGTCAGGGCGCCTTCGGCGCCTGAAACTTGAAACTGGAAATTTGAAACTGGATGAATCAAGGTGGAAACTCCGTCGTGAACGCCAGCGTGC
>JAFGHX010000249.1 GCA_016929905.1 Kiritimatiellia bacterium | reverse complement strand
TCACGATCGGGCGCTACGGATTCGGTCGACGATTACGCGCGACGATTACGGACGACGATTTCCGGATCCATCTTCCAGCCGAACGTCCTATATACGAACATTCGTATTTTGGGATCGAGAGCGGCCTTTTTGGTGCTCTCGTCTTTTATGCGTAGAATCAGGATAGGCCGGGAATCGAGGGGTCGCAAGCGGAAACGGCGCATAAGGTGGTGAAGAGTCGGCTTTTTGCCCTGATTTGCGATTCTGAGAATCAGCGGAAGAGGGAATTAGCCGGTTAGGTCCATGTTCGCCTAACCGGGGATTCCTTCATTTCCCCACACAGAACCGGGAGAAGACGCTGTTGAGCAGCTCGTCGTGATAGACGCGCCCGGTCACCGCGCCGAGGGTCTCGAGCGCGGCGCGCACCTGCGCGGCGGCCAGGACGATGTTCGACTCGTCGCCGGTTTCCAGCAGGCCCACGCCCTCGTCGATCTGCGCGCCTGCCTCCATGATCGCGCGCCTGTGCCGCTCGGAAATCACGGCATGCGGCGGAGCGGCGGTGGAGACGTGCAGGCGGGCGGCGATAGCCTCGCGTATCGCCGCCAGCCCCTCCCCGTTCAGCAGGCTGGCCGTGACGGCCGCCCGCCCGGCGAATTCCGCGGGCCGCACGGCGGTGCCGAGATCGGCCTTGTTCAGCACGATGACGCAGCGTTCCGCCGGCAGGCCCGCGATCTGGCTGCGTTCGGTCTGGTCCATCGGCAGCGACCCGTCGACGACCCGCACGTGGATATCGGCGCTTTCGACGTATTTCAGAGCGCGGTTCACGCCCTCGCGCTCGATGTGGCAGTCGGTATCGCGCAGCCCGGCGGTATCGACCAGCCGCAGCGGCACGCCGTCCAGGACCATGATTTCCTCGATCGTGTCGCGGGTCGTGCCCGGCACGTCGGTGACAATGGCGCGGTTCATGCCCAGCAGCGCGTTCAACAGCGTGGACTTGCCCACGTTCGGCCTGCCGGAGATCACGACCAGCGCGCCCTCGCGCAGCAGGTGCCCTTCGTCCCACGTGCGCAGCAGCTCGGTCAGATCGGCGCGCGCATGACCGATCCGCGCAAGGATGTCGGGCATGACGGTCGGCGGCAGCTCGTCGTCGGGGAAATCGAGCGACGCCTCCAGGTCGGCGGCCGCGCCGAGCAAGGCGTCATAGACCCCGTTGAACCGGTCGCTCAGCCGGCCGCGGAGCTGCTCGACGGCCGCCTGCGCGGCCCGCTCGGAGCGGGCACGGACCAGGTCCAGGACCGCCTCGGCCTGCAGCAGGTCGAGGCGCCCGTTGAGAAACGCGCGCCGGGTGAACTCGCCCGGTTCCGCCGGCCGCGCTCCGGCCTCCAGCACGGCGCGCAGAATGCGGCGCGCCGCCAGCGCCCCGCCGTGGCACTGCAGTTCCACGACGTCCTCACGCGTATAGCTGTGCGGCGCGCGCATGACCAGAACGACCACCTCGTCCACGGTCCGCTCCGCCCCGCCCGCGCGCGAGGCCAGTGTGCCGTACGCACACGCCCGCGCCCCGCGCGCGGACGGCTTGGGCCCGTGCCCGCGGAACAGCGCATCGGCGATCGCCAGGCTTTCCGGCCCGGAAATCCGCACGATCGCGATCCCCGCCTCGCCCGGCGCGGTCGCGATCGCCGCTATCGTCTCTGTCGGGACCGTCATATGCTCAGTCCGTTCGCGTCATTGGGCCCTGCGGGCCCGCTCAGGTGCGCCTGCGGCGCGTCATGCTCCCAATGACGGCCGCGCAGCGGCCCTATGACACTCGCGCCAGCGAGCCAATGACAGCCGCACAGCGGCCCTATGACGGCGCCCCGAGCGCCACCTACCCGGCGGCGGAGCTGACGCGGGCGCCCTCCATCACGACGGCGGGCATGCGCAGGATGGGGTCGGTGTCCGAACTGATCGCCACGTTGTTCTTGAACAGCTCGTAGAAATTGCCGGCCACCATGGTGTTCTTCACGCGCCCCAGAATCTCACCCCGCTTGACGCGGTAGCCGAGCCCGACGTTGAAGGAGACATCGCCGTTCATCATGTTGCTCTGCCCGAACCCGATCCCGAACCGCACGTAGATGCCGTCATCGATCGCGGCGAGCAGCGCGTCGGAAGGCTGCGCACCCGGCAGCAGTTGCGGGGAATAGGGGCTGCAGCCCGCGTTGCCCGTCGGCTCGGTCTTGGCCATCCCGGCCGTGTCCAGATCATACAGGAACGTCTGCAGCACGCCGTCCTTGACGATGTCGATGACGCGGGTCGGCACCCCGTCCCCGTCGATCTCCGCGGCGCCGGGATTGAAGTCCACGTGCGGGTCGTCGCGGATGGTGACGGCGGGGTTCATAATCGTCTCGCCGAGCCGGCCGCGCAGCGGCGAATCGCCCTTGACGACGTTCTTGCCGTTCACGCCGAGGAAGAGGGGCGCCAGCATGGGCCGGACCATCTCCGGTGGAATGAACAGCGGCACAGTCCCGGTCGGCGCCTCGACGATCTTCTCGCCGTGCCGCAGGTCCGTCAGGATGCGGTCCGAGATGGCGTCGGGGTCGAAGAACGCGTTCAGTTCGCGCCACCCGCGCCCGTAGCCCGCGAACAGCATGTCCGTCCCGGTCGTGCGCTGCACGCCGCCGCTCAGCATCCAGCTCGTGCCGCGCGAGGCGTGCGACACGCCGCCGCTGCTCATGAGCAGGCTTTCGGTCTCCGAGCGCCCGCCGCCCGCCTGAATATACATGCCGGCGTCGTAGGCCTTGAGCGCCTCCACGATCCGGCCGGCACTCTCCACGATCCGGTCCCGCGACAGCGCGGTGGTCGACTCCGAATGCGTTTTGACGCGAACGGGCGCCGCGGGCGCGGGATACGCCCCGAAATGGGCCGGGCTGCCCAGCTTCGCCAGCGCGACGGCGCGCGCCACCATCTCGTCCAGATCCGACAGCGCGTTGCAGCGCGTGCGGGCCAGCTTGCCGCCCACAAGCACCTCCACGCCGAACCCGACGGTGTCGGCCCCCTCGCTGCTCTTCAGACGGCCGGCTTCGAACGACAACCCCATGCTCCGGCGGTGCCCGTAATGCAGCTTCGCGCCCGCCGCGCCCAACCGCCCGGCCGTCGCCAGCGCCGCCTCGAATACAGCCCGAATCCTGTCCAGCTCACCATCCGCCATTGCGACTCACCCTTCTTGCTCCGCCATCAACCATCCACCATCCACCATCGACCATCAACCATCCCCCCCTACCCCTTGCCGCCGACGACCAGGTTCCGAATCCGCAGGTGCGGTGCGCCGAACGTCACCGGCAGGGGCGCCTGCCCGCCCTTGCCGCAGCCGCCGCCCACCTCGCTGATCTGGAGGTCGGCTCCGAACCCGTCGATGTTGTGGAGCGTCTCGAAGACGTTGCCCGTCAACACGACATCGCGCACCAGCTCCCCCTTCCGGCCGTTCTCGATCCGGTAGCCGTGCGCGGCGGAAAAGGTGAACATCTCCATCATCGTCTGGCCGCCGAGCATGTCGCAGGCATAGATCCCCTTGTCGATCCCGGCGAGCAGGTCCTCGAACGACGCCTCGCCCTTGTCGATATAGGTGTTGGTCATCCGCACGATGGGCGGCACGCCGCCGCGCACGGCGCGCGCGTTGCCGGTCGGCGTCTCGCCCATCTTCGCCGCGGTTTCGAGCGAGTGCAGGTGCCCGGCCAGCACGCCGTCGCGGATGAGCCAGGTCTTCTGCGCGCGCGTGCCCTCGTCGTCGAAGGCGTTGGTCCCGATCAGCCCGCGCATCGTGCCGTCATCGAGGATGTTCAGCGCTTTCACGCCCATTTCCCGGCCGATGTGCATCAGATCCCGCATCTTCGGATTCTCATAGAGGAAGTCGGCTTCGCTGAGGTGGCCGAACGCCTCATGCGCGAAGACGCCGGCCAGCTTCGGATTCACCACCACCGTGTGCTTCCCGCCTTCGCAGACCGGCGCCTTGAGCAGCGCGGCGGCCCGCGCCGCCGCCTCTTCCGCGCGCGACTCGAGCCCGACGGCGACCTCGAACGTTTCGCGCGACGCCACGCTCTCGAACGCCCGTTGCACCAACCCCCCGTCCCGCGCGACGGCGACCAGATGCAGCGACAGATAGGGCCGCTCCTCGAGGAAGTAGCTGCCCCGCGAGTTCGCGAAATGGACGGTGCGGAACATGTCGTGATAGGCGACCGTGCTCGTCTCGATCTTCGGCGCCGCCTTCAGCAGGATCTCGTTGTAGCGGGTTGTCAGCGCGAGCTTCTCGTCCAGGTCGACCCCGCGGAAATCCCGCCCCATCGCCGCGGTGGCAACCGCCTCGACACAGTCCGTTTCGGCCAGTTCCGTGCGCTCCCGGCCCACCAGCGCCGCCGAGGCGCACGCGTCCTCAACATACGCCGGCAACCGGTCGAGGTCATCGAACTGCACTTCGCCCCAGCCGCCCCGGGTGCAGGCGCGCACGATGCCGCGCGCGATCCGGGCCGCGGACAGGTCGTCGACGTCCTGCCCGCGGTGGCGCACGGATGTCGAGTCGTTGCACTCGAACCGAATCTCGGCGTAGTCCGCCGTGCTCTTCTTCAGTGCCTCAGACAGCCTGTCTTTCACATCCTCTCCTCGCGCCCACGACGCGGCAGCGGCTCGCGGCGCTCGCGTCATTGGGCCCCGCGGACCCGGTCATGGGCGCCTGCGGCGCGTCATGTTCCCACTGACGGCCGCGCAGCGGCCCACGGCCCGCGCACCGCCTACAGCTTCGCCACGACATCGATCTCCACACGCGCGCCCTTCGGCAGTGCGGCGACCCCAACGGTCGCCCGGGCCGGATACGGCGCCTGAAAGAACGTGCCGTAAACCTCGTTCACCTGCGGGAACAGGCCGATGTCCGTCAGGTAGATCGTCGTGCGCACAAC
Source organism: Kiritimatiellia bacterium (assembly GCA_016929905.1). GTDB lineage: Bacteria > Verrucomicrobiota > Kiritimatiellia > JAFGHX01 > JAFGHX01 > JAFGHX01. The sequence continues at coordinate 1,651 of JAFGHX010000249.1, read as the reverse complement.
CCGGGCCAGCGAGGAGTCCGCCGCCTCGAGAACCACCCGCAAATTGCTCATCACCTGCCGGACCTCTTCCCGGATGTCGCCGCGCACCAGTTCACCCGTCTGCGGCTTGATCGGAATCTGACCGGAACAGAATACGAACCCGTCCACGGTAACCGCCTGTGAATACGGCCCGATCACCTTCGGCGCCTTGTCGGTCTGAACGGTCTCAATGCTCATGGCCACCCTCCATGCAGGTTTCAGTGTTCAGGGTTCAGGCCCCTGACACCTGAAACCCGAACCCTGACACCCATCCTCAAAACACTCTGTCCCGGATATCCTCCGGCACGGGCGGGACGGTCATGGCCGCCCACCCGTTGCGGATCGACTGCGTGGCGGTGACGCCGACCGCGACGCTCATGCGCCCGGCCAGCGGCGTGGCGACCGGGCGCGTATCGTTGAGCAGCATGTCGATGAAGTCGGTGCAGACGAGCGGGTCGGCCCCGCCGTGCCCGCCCTTGGCGGGTTTGACTTCGACGTCGCGATGGGCCAGGTTCTTCCACCGGTTGGACCGGTCGCGCAGCCGCACGATCACGCGGCGGTTGTCGTCGAGGTTTTCGAGCCGGCCCTCCGTGCCGATGAAGGTGTAGTTGCGGCAGTAGTCGGGCGTGAAATGGCACTGCATGTAGGTCGCCTTGATCCCGCCGTCGAGCTCCATCATCAACACGCTGTTGTCCTCGACGTCCACCTCCTGGCGGTACACGCACAGGTTGCGCTTGTTCTCGGCGGCCCGGGCCACGTCCTGAAACTCGACGCACGTGTCCTTCTTCTCGCAGGCCGGGCAGCGCAGATCGTTGGGCGCATCGCCCCCGTAGTAGTCCAGCCCGCCGGAGGCGGCGACCCGCACGCCGTACTGGCCCGTGATCCAGTGGATCATGTCGATGTCGTGCGACGCCTTCTGCAGCAGCAAACCGGTGGAATACTTGGAGGCGGCGTGCCAGTCGTGGTAGTACCACTCGCCGCCGTGCCCGACGAAATGGCGGACCCAGACGACCTTCACTTCGCCGATCTCGCCGGAGTCCACGACGTCCTTCATGACGCGGAAGATGTTCATGTAGCGCATGTTGAACCCGACCATGAACTTGCGGCCGGAGTTGAGCCAGGCGCGCAGCATGCGGTCGCAGCCCTCCACGGTGATGGCCATGGGCTTCTCCGTGAAGACGTGTTTGCCCGCCTCGAACGCGTCGCACACGTACTGTTCGTGCGTCCAGTCCGGGCTCGTGACGGCAATCGCGTCGATGTCCTTGCGGGCGAGCAGTTCACGATGGTCGGTCGTCACGAAACCATCCGGGTTCACGTGCTCCTTGAACCAGCCGAGGGCCCCCTCCGATACGTCCGCCGCTCCCACCACGACCGAACGCCCGCCCGGTTTGTGCCAGGCCTGGGCTATCCCGCCGCGCCCCGTACACCCGATCACGCCCATCCGTATCTGGTCCATGACATTCTCCCCATCCCACGCCACGCCGCAGCCCGCGATCAGCCGTCCGTCTTCCATCCATCACCGACTCACGAACTCACGCTTCCCCGCCTTCCACCCTTCCAATCTTCCACCCTTCCAATCTTCCACCCTTCCAATCTTCCACCCTTCCAATCTTCCACCCTTCCAATCTTCCAC
>JAFGHX010000248.1 GCA_016929905.1 Kiritimatiellia bacterium | reverse complement strand
GCTGGCGGCCCGGTACGACGACGGGTTCGTGCTGTGGCTCAACGGCGAAGAGCTCGCGCGGGTGAACGTGCCCGGCACGCCGGGCACGCCGCTGGCGTTCGACGCATTCGCCGCGGATTCGATCGAGCCGACGGCCTGGAGCCTGGCTCTCAGCGGGGCTGGCCTGCCGCCCTTGCGCGCGGGCGCCAACGTGCTGGCCGTGCAGGTCTTCAACGGCTCGCTCGAGAGCAGCGACCTGCTCTTCGATGTCTCCCTCGAAACGATCGAGGGCAGCCTGCTCTCCGCCGACGTCGATCCCGACGCCGACGGCATGGCCGACGCGTGGGAGGTTGCCAATCTGGCTGATCTGACGGATCCGTCGGATCGGTCGGATACTGCCGACCCGGACGCCGACGGGCTGTCGAATCTCGAGGAGTACGTCGCGGGGACGGATCCGAGGGTTCAGGGTTCGGTGTTCAGTGTTCAGGTGAGACTTCAGGGCGGAGCACTCATGGTCTCGTTCCCGACGGTCGCGGCCGAGGGCGCGGCCTATGCGGGGCTGACCCGCTGCTACGCGCTGGAAGAGCAGCCCATCGCGACGGGCGCCGCCTGGTCCGCCGTGCCGGGCTTCGAGCAAATCGCGGGGCTCGGCCAGAGGGTCGCGTACACGAACGCCGCGCCGCACACGCCGCACGGCTACCGCGCCCGGGTGTGGCTCGAATAGACTGTCAGGAATCGTCAATGCGAGTCCTGCATACCGTGGATGGAGGCGTCTGGCGAGTTTAAATCAGTTCTGGCAGGGAGGGAGGTGTGCCGTGAAGACAAACGCCGGCGGACTCCGTTTGGCCGTGCGGCTATGGGCGGCGATGTGTTCCGTCGTGGCAGGCGCCGACTACTATGTCGGCCCCGGCGGATCGGATGCGAATCCCGGCACGGTCGACAAGCCGTTCAAGACGATCGCCAAAGCGCGCGACGTGGTGCGGACCGTAAACTCGAACATGACCGCCGACATCCACGTCCACCTGCGGGGCGGATGGCATTTCCAAAGCGCGACCTTGACCTTCGACGCCCGGGACTCCGGGTTCAATGGCTTTGACGTCGTGTACGAAGCCTATGCCGACGAGCTGCCCGTGATCAGCGGCGGCCGGCGGTTGACGGGCTGGACCCTGCACGACCCGAGCAACAACATCTGGAAGGCCAGCGCACCCGGCCTCGAGACGCGGCAATTGTACGTCAACTGCGTTCGAGCGACCCGGGCGCACTCGGGCGGCTCGCTGCCCGGCGGAGTCAAGACCTCCGCCGGCTATACGACGACCGACATGACGATGCAGACGTGGGGCAACCAGGGCGACATCGAGTTCGTGTACAATTCGCTGCAGAACGCGATGTATCATGAGCAGGGCGGCCCCGTCTATTGGCGCGAGTGGCGCATGCCGGTCAAGAGCGTGAGCGGCAACGTCGTCACCATGCAGACGCCGTGCTGGAGCTCGCAATCCTCCGCGCTGGTGACGCTGCCGACCGATATCGAGAACGCTTACGAACTGCTGAACAAGCCGGGCGAGTGGTACCTGGACCGCGCTCAGGACATGGTCTATTACAAGCCGCTGTCCGGCCAGGATGTGAATACGGCCACCGTCATCGCGCCGGTGCTGGAGCGGTTGGTTTCGGCCGTGGGTTCGGCCGCCGCCCCGATCCGGAACCTGCGGTTTCGGGGCATCACGTTCGCGCATGCCACGTGGCTGGGCCCCAACGGCGACAGCGGCTTCAGACCCCATCAAGCCAACCAAACGAGCGACTTCCCGGGCGGCAACGTCCTGTTCAAGGCGGTTCGTCGCGTCCGGTTCGAGCGCTGCGTGTTCAAGCACCTGGGCCGGGAGGGGTTGGAGCTCTCGGGCGGGGCGCAGAACTGCGCGGTCCTGGGCTGCGTCTTTACGGACATCTCCGCCAATGGCCTTCGGATCGGAACGACTTCGGATCGTACCCGGGCGGACACGCGGCTGCGCGACACGGACAACGAGGTGAGCAACTGCCATGTTCACCATGCGCCGAGCGAGTACCACGACGGGTGCGGCATCCTCGCCGGCTACGTGGCCAACCTGACGCTGAGCCACAACGAGATCGGCCCCACGCCATACACGGGGATCAGTTGCGGGTGGGGCTGGAGCACGAACCTCTCCTACGCGCGGAGCAATCAGTTCGCCGCGAACCACATACACGACGTCATGCAGTCGCTTGCCGACGGGGGATGCATCTACACGTTGAGCCCGCAGCCTCAGACCCGGTGGCACCACAACTGGTTCGACAGCGTGCCGTGGCGCAGCTGCGGCGGAGCCATCTACCCCGACCAGGGCAGCGCCCAGATGGAGATCGACCACAATGTCGTCTCCGATATCGGCAACTACTGGCTGTTCATACACACGGGTTCCATCATGGACCTTGCCATTCACGACAACTGGAGCACAACCGCCACGGCGCGCAACTATGGGACCCGAACGCCGGTAACCGGTCTGACGATCCTCTCGGGTTCGCCTGCCGCCTGGCCGGCCGAGGCCCAGGCGGTCGCGGGCGCGGCCGGCATCGAGCCGGCCTGGCAGGACGTCAAGTCCATGCCCTGCGCCTGTTCGATCCATTCCGGACTGCCCTGGCCGCCCGGCGATCTGGTGGCGACGGCGGTCGGCGCGGGCCGCGTCGAGTTGGCCTGGGCTGACCGGAGCACCAACGAAGTCGGCTTCAAGGTAGACCGGCGGCAAGACGGCAGCGGCTGGGTTCGGATTGCCGAGCCGGGCGCGAACGCCACGGCCTACACCGATACGACCGCGGCCCCAACCACCACGTACTCCTACGTTGTGCGCGCCTACAACGGTTCCGGCAATTCCGCGGACTCGAACGTGGCCGAGGTGAGCACGCCGGGGTCGCCGGCCGCGCCGACGGAGTTGACGGCACTCGCCCATTCCTACACCCGGCTTGACTTGAACTGGACAGACCGCAGCTACAACGAGAGCGGGTTCGACATCGAACGGCGGCCCGGCGGCGCAGGCTCATGGGTGCACATGGCGCGGCTGCCCGCCGATTCCGAAGGCTGGTCCGACGGCAGCGTCCAGCCCGGGCAGACCTTCACCTATCAGGTGCGCGCGTTCAACGGCTACGGCGACTCGGGCAACGCCTGCCGGGCCGGCGCGGGCGTGCCCACGGTGCCCAGCGGCGCGATGCCGGTCTACGCGGCGTACAACGACCTGGCCTGGTTCAGCGGGCAGCCAAGCCGCAACATCACCACCTACACGACAACGAACGGCTTCGCGGCCGGGGTAAACGACGGGCTTCTGACCGATCACGCCACCGGCCAAGCCCTGCCGGTGCGGCTGCGGGTGGCGGGCGGCAGCGGCGTTCATGCGGGCGACGGGCGCCACCCCGCCGCCGGCACCGATGCGTATGGCGTGTTCGCCGCCAAAGTGGACGGCGCCGGCGCGATTTCCTACGGGACCGACGATCTGACGCTGACGTTCAGCGGCATGGACCCGGCGCTGCGGTATGAACTGGCGCTGTACGCCGACCGCGGCGAACCGGGCTACGTCGGCGGTTCGGCGCGCTGGCACCGCGGCATTCTCGAAGGCGCGGCGGGTTTCGAGAACGCCAGCACGCTCGGCGCGGCGATCCTGACGACCTCGGCACTCGCCGACACCGCGTGTTACAACGCCGGCTGCAACTACCCCGCGAGCGCCGGCTACGTGACCCGGTTCCAGACGATCGATCCCGGACCGGACGGCGCCGTCGTGCTGCGCGTCAAACGCGACCCGAACGCGAACGGCTACACCTATGCCAACGCGCTGGCGCTCAAGGCGTTCGCGCCGGGCGGCGTCCAACTCGACGCCTTCGCCGCGTACAACGACCTGGCGTGGTTTGCGGGGCAGCGCGCCTCGAACGTCACGACGTACACGACCGGGCAAGGCGGCGGGCTGAGGGACCACGCCAGCGGCACGACGCTGGCGGCCACGTTGACCGTCACGGGCGGCGCCGCGCCGCAGGCCAGCCAGGGCGCGCACCCGGCCGCCGGCACCGACGCGCACGCCTTCTTCGACGGCAAGCTCGACGGCGCGGGGACGATCAGTTACGACACGCAGGACCTGGTTCTGTCCTTCGCCGGGCTGGCCCCGACCTTGCGCTATGAAGTCGTGCTCTACGCCGACCGCAACGCCACGAACTACGCGGGCTCGGCCGCGCGCTGGCAGCGCGCCGTGCTCGAAGGCGCCGAAAGCTTCGCCAACGCCAGCAGCGCCGGGGCGAGCGTGCTGCGCACGGCGACCCCGGACGACACCACCGTCTACAACGCCGGCTACAACCGTCAGGCCGGCTACGTGACGCGGTTCGTGGACATCGCGCCCGGCGCCGACGGCCGATTCACGCTCACCGTGCGCCGCGACCCCGACACCGCCTGCTACACCTACGCCAACGCCGTGCTGATCCGCACCCTGCGCACACTGGGCCCGACCGACAAGATTCCGAGCGGCACGCCCTGGCGCTACAGGCCGGGCTCGGCCGAGGCCTCGACGCCCGCCGACGCCTGGCGGTTGCCGACCTACGACGATTCCGGCTGGGCCGAAGGCCCCGCCCCGTTCGGCTACAGCTCCGATCCCGCCGAGGGCCCGTTCGGGACGACACTTGC
>JAFGHX010000247.1 GCA_016929905.1 Kiritimatiellia bacterium | reverse complement strand
GGCCCGATGTTGTTCTATCGGGGCAAGGTCTGGCTGGCGGAGAATTGACGGTTGGCGATCCCACTTCGCTCACGATTGTGCGGGACGGGCTGGAAAGCCCGTCCTACGGGTTAGCCTCTGGCTGGCGAGTTTTCTTGAAAACTCGCCATGGCGTCAGATCAGGTCCGAGGTAGGCCGGGCGTCCTCGCCCGGCCGCCCGGCCCGGCTCGGCGCGGCCGAGGCCCCCTCGACAAGCTCGGGACACGGCGACCGCGCTACCAGGACCCTTCACCCAAGTTGCCACCCCGCTATATCCGGCGCTGCGCCGTGCCGGGGGACATTACTGACCTCTGGGGCGCGGAAGCCCGCATTGGTGCCCTGTACGCCGTGTCAGTACCCCCCCAGCTCAACCAGATTCTCGAGGTCCCTGCACAGGCCTCGCACGCCAAGCGCCGATGCAGGGCCTTTGGTCCTGCGTCATTTCTAGGAGAAAAGCATTGCCATATTCTTATAGATCGATATCTTCGGCGTAACGGGGGGGGAGGTGGGGTCTGCCCGCATCCGGTCCCCGTGTTTGTGCGGAGGGGCAAGTCCTCACCGTTCGCAGACGTTGAGATCCGCCCGCGGTGTCTAGGCCAGCCACGTCGTTTGACCACAATATGTTGTGGTTATATGGAGTTAGGACCTGCTCGACAACTTGGCTCTGGATTCGGAGTCAAGTCGACCCAGCAGGCACTGTCGAGTAGGTTCCGGAGCAAGTTCTCGAGTAAGTTCTCGAGCAAGTTTTTTGGGAGTGGGTTGCGGGTCCACCCGGGGTGGTGGGGGCCGCGCGAATCGTTACCGCCGCATGTTGGGCGACGCCTCTTGACGCGCAGAAAGAATTGACATATGCGCATACTCTGATGTAAAATCGGCCCGCTGTAGTGTGAGGTGTGGGTTACATCGACGGGGGATTAAGGAGCGCCTGATGGTCAGATCAAATTGCCTGCGCGGCTGCATTCTTTCTGCCGGTCTCTTCATCGTGCTCTGCACGCCTTTCGCCTGGGGGCTGGACTGGCCGCAGTGGCGGGGTCCGAACCGCGACGGGATATCGGCGGAGACCGGCTGGCTGGCGAGCTGGCCGCCGGCGCTGGTCTGGACGCAGTCGGTTGGGATGGGCTACTCGAGCGTGGCGGTGAGCGAAGGGCGAGTCTATACGCATGGTTGGTACGATCGGAGTACGGACGAGGACGAGGTACGTTGTCTGGATGCGGACACGGGCGCCGAGCTGTGGTCGTACTCGTATGCGCACGCCTACGGGAACAGCTACCGCGGCCCGCGCGCGACGCCGACGGTTGACGGCAACGAAGTCTACACGTTCAGCAATCTGGGCCAGTTGAAGTGTTTCAACAAGGTGACGGGCGCCCTGCTCTGGTCCAAAACAGTCAATGTCGGCAGTCCGGGCTACAAGCTGTCCGGCTCGCCGCTGATCGAGGGGAACCTGGTCATCCTGAACGCAGGCGGCCGCGGGGTGGCGGTGGACAAGAACGCGCCGCACGACATCGTCTGGACCACGAGCGGCACGGCGGGCTATTCCTCGCCGTTCGCCTTCACATACAACTCGCAGCGGACGGTGGTGCTCTTTTCCGGCGCCGGGCTCTACGGGGTGAACCCCGCCAACGGGAGCACGCGTTTTTCCTACGCCTGGACCTCGACGGCCAACGCGGCCGACCCGGTCATCTATGGCGACAAGGTCTTCATTTCCACGGGTTATGGGCAGGGCTGTGCGATGTTGCAGCTCGGCAGCGGCGCGCTGAGCGAAGTCTGGTCGAACCGGGACATGGAGAACCATTTCTCCACGTGCGTGCTGCGGGGCGACTATCTGTACGGGTTCGACGGCAAGCAGGGCGACACCGGGGCCCCCCTGCGGTGCGTGGACGCGCGAGAGGGGACCGTGAAGTGGTCGAAGACCGGTTTCCGCACGGGCTCTCTGCTCAGCGCGGACGGCAAGCTGATCATCCTGGGCGAGCGCGGCGACCTGGCCGTGGCGCGGGTATCGTCATCGAGCTACGACACGGAAGGCCGGGCGCAGGTGACGGTGATCCCGAACGCGTCGGCCCAGCACTGGTGGACGTCGCCCGCGCTGTCGGACGGGCGCATCTACTGCCGCAGCTATCAGGGGACGCTGGCCTGCCTGAGCGTGGGCGGCAGTACGCCCGTGCCGCAGATCGCGGTCAGCCGCACGAGCATGTCGGTAAGCGGCGAGGTCGGCCAGAACGCGGCGAGCGAGACGTTCCAGGTATGGAACAGCGGGGACGGGACGCTGGCGTACAACGTGACGGACGACACGAGCAAGCTGAGCGTGGCGCCGGCGAGCGGGACGTCGACGGGCAGCGGCGACAAGAAGACACACACGGTCACGTTCACGACGTCCGACCTGGCGGCGGGCGTCTACGACCGGACGATCACGGTGGCGGACAACGGGTCCGGCGCGGCGAACAGCCCGGTCACGATCGACGTGCACATCACGGTGACGGAACCGGCGCCGGAGCCGGCGATCGCGGTGAGCACGACGAGCATGTCGGTGAGCTGCGAAGTCGGGCAGAACGCGGCGAGCGAGACGTTCCAGGTGTGGAACGGCGGGGACGGCACGCTGGCGTACAACGTGACGGACGACACGAGCAAGCTGAGCGTGGCGCCGGCGAGCGGGACGTCGACAGGCAGCGGCGACAAGACGACGCACACGGTCACGTTCACGACCTCCGACCTGGCGGCGGGCGTCTACGACCGGACGATCACGGTGGAGGACAACGGGTCGGGCGCGGTGAACGGGCCGATCACGATCGACGTGCATATCACGGTGACGGCGCCGGCGCCGGAGCCGGCGATCGCGGTGAGTACGACTAGCATTTCGGTGAGCTGCGAAGTGGGGCAGAACGCGGGGAGCGAGACGTTTCAGGTGTGGAACGGCGGAGACGGCACGCTGGCGTACAACGTGGTGGAGACGACGAGCAAGCTGAGCGTGGCGCCGGCGAGCGGGACGTCGACAGGCACCGGCGCCAAGACGACGCACACGATCATGTTCACGACGTCCGACTTGGCGGAAGGCGTTTACGACCGGACGATCACGGTTGAGGACAACGGGTCGGGCGCGGTGAACGGGCCGATCACGATCGACGTGCACATCACCGTCGAGGCGTCCAGCCACACGCGGGTGGTCGAGGTGCGGGTGGGAGCGGAGACGGACGACGCGGAGGAGGACGCGGCGAGCGGGACCATGTACCTGAAGAGCAGCGACCTGGAGCTGGTGCGGGACGGGACGGCCGACCAGGTCGTCGGCATACGCTTCGCGAGCGTGGCCGTGCCGTTCGGCGCGACGATCGAGAAGGCGTACGTGCAGTTCCAGGTGGACGAAACCAGTTCGGAGTCGACTTCGCTGACGATTCGGGGCGAGAAATCGGTGGCGGCGCAGCCTTTCGGCGAGACGGCCGGCGACATCTCGGGGCGGCCTGCCACAGGCGGTTCCGTCGCCTGGTCGCCGCCGGCCTGGAGCACGGTGGGTGAGGCGGGTGCCGCCCAGCGTACGCCGGACCTGGCCGTGGTGATCAAGGAGATCGTGGATCAGCCGGGCTGGATGAGCGGCAACCCGCTGGTCCTGATCGTGACGGGTTCCGGCAAACGGGTGGCGGAATCGTACATCGGGGACGCGGCCGGCGCGCCGCTGCTGCACGTGGAGTTCAGCCCGGGCATTCCGGTGGACGACGACGACCGCGACGCCATGGCCGACAATTGGGAAGCCGAGCATTTCGGCGACACGAACGCCGTCGGGTGCGGTCCGCTCGAGGATTTCGACGGGGACGGCTACTGCAATCTGGACGAGTTCATTGCGGGGACCGATCCGTCCGGCTCGGCGAGCAGCTTCTTCGGGGTCAATGTGACCCTCAGCAGCGGATCTATCGTCGTGTCGTTCCAGACGATTGAGGCGAGCGGCACCGGCTACGCGGGCGTGGCGCGCTACTACAGCCTGGAGAGTTCGGCGAACGCCGGCGAACAGGCTGTCTGGACTGGGGTGGCGAACCGCACCAATATCCTCGGCACCGGCCAGACGGTCACCTACACCGCCCCCTCGGGCTCCGCGCTGTTCTACCGCGGGAAGGTGTGGCTGGTCGAGGAGTGAAAGTAGAAGCGGCGTCTCGCCGCTTCCCCGGCGGCACGTTGTGCCGCCGGGGAGACCCGGGCGGTCGGCCCGGAGGAAGCGGCGAGACGCCGCTTCTACCTACCCCTGACAGGTTGGCCCTGAATCCGTCAATATGTTGTGTGGTCTGCCTCCGCCACACGCCGGACGCGGCACCTTGTCTGTTGTATCCCCCAAGAAGACGAAGCCAGGAGTTTGATTGCGAGAAGGGCCCTGTACGGGTAGACTGGTGCAGGTTTCCTGAGCAAGTTTCGGAGCCACGGGATGGGAGACACGAGTCAGCCGATTCTGTTCTGCAACTGCTCGAACAGCGACATCATTCCTGCACGGACGAAGCAGCGGGTGCTGGGCGCCTTGAGCGGCAGCAGCTTGGAACACGTTGTGGTGCCGGACCTGTGCCGGGCGGCCGCGCGACGGAGCCCGGCACTGACGGCGCTGGCGCAGCGGGCGGGCGGTCTGACGGTCGTGGCCTGTCATCCGCGCGCGGTGCGCTGGCTGCTGCACGCGGCGGGCCTTGCCTGGGACAGCGCACGGTACCGGGTGCTGAACATGCGCACGCGGAGCGCCGACGCCATCATGGCCGAACTGTTCGGCGGCCGGCCAGCCCCCGTATCGGATCCGCCCGCCGTGGCGCCGGAAGACGACGACTGGGTCCCGTGGTTCCCGGTGATCGATTATGACCGGTGCCGCAACTGCCGGCAATGCTTCAACTTCTGTCTGTTCGGCGCTTTCGCCCTGTCTTCCGACGGGAACGTGCAGGTCGCCGAGCCGTGGAACTGCAAGAACAACTGCCCGGCCTGCGCGCGAATTTGCCCGGAAGCCGCCATCATGTTCCCGAAGCTGGACGAAGAGCCCATCAACGGTGCCGAGATAACGGACGAGCAGCTTGTTCGGGCCAACGTGAAACTGAACGTACAGGAGCTGCTGGGCGACGACGTCTATGCCGCGCTCGGGGCCCGGCGGCGGCAGGCCAAGATGCGCCTGCTCAAGAAACGCGCGATCGAGCGGGCCGAACAGGAGCGCGAGAAGTGCGTGGGGCAGGGCGATGCGTGAGAGGGCGCCGGATGGCTGATGCCGGGTGCCGGCTACTGGGTGAAAGCCGTGCGGGGTCGCAGCGCAGGACGGCGCGGGGTCTTGCGGGCGGAGAACGGCCATGATGCTGAGGCTGGCGAGACGAATGATGCGGGAAGTGGAGCCGCGGCTTCTGCTGAAGTTCGCGTGGAACTTCGGCTGGAAGGGGATGCGCTCGGTGAAGCGGTTTCGGCGGCGACTGCGCCGCGGCGAGTATTTCCCTGCGTTTCTGTTCATTTCCGTGACGGACTCCTGCAATCTGCGGTGCCAAGGCTGCTGGGTGACGCGCGCGAACCCGCCGCGCGAGTTGAGTGCCGCGGCGTTGGACCGGGTCATCACGGCCGGCAAGCGTCACGGCGTGTCCTTCTTCGGGATACTCGGCGGCGAGCCGCTGATGTACGAGGGGCTGTTCGACGTCTGTGCCGGGCATCCGGACTGCTACTTCCTGATATTCACGAACGGAACGCTGCTAACGGCCGAGACGGCCGAGCGCATGCGGGCTGTGGGCAACGTGAGCCCGCTGGTGAGTATCGAGGGGCTGGAGGCGGTGAGCGACGAACGGCGTGGCGGCAAGAACGTCTACGCCAAGGCGTTGGCGGCGCTCGACCATTGTCGGCGCAGCCGGCTGGTGACGGGGGTGGCGACGAGCATCTGCCGGTCGAACATCAACGAACTGGCCACGGCGCGTTTTGTCGACGAACTGGTCCGGCGCGGCGTCCACTATGTGTGGTACTACATTTACCGGCCGGTGGGGCCGGCGCCGGCGCCGGAGCTTGCGCTGGGGCCGGAGCAGATCGGCGAACTGCGCCGGTTCCTGGTGCGGGTACGAACGACGGCGCCGATTCTGGTGGTCGACGCCTACTGGGACGAGGCCGGCAACGCGCTGTGCCCGGCGGCGGTCGGGATCGGCTACCATATCGGGCCGGGCGGCGACGTGGAGCCGTGTCCGCCGATCCAGATCGCGAAGGACAGCATTTTGAATGGGCAGGGGGTCTACGAGGCCATTACGGGCTCTGAATTCCTCGCGGACTTCCGCGCGCAGGTTTCCGGCGCGACACGGGGCTGCATCTTGCTGGAGAACCCGGACCTGCTGTTGGCGCTGATGGCGAAGCACGCGGCGCGTGACACCAGCGGACGCAACGCGGTGCGCGAAGAGCTGGCCGCGATGTGTGCGCGACCCAGCCACCACATGCCGGGGCGCGAAGTCCCGGAAGAGAGCCGATTTTACCGGTTTGCCAAGCGGAACTGGTTTTTCGGGCTGGGCGCGTATGGTTGAGGTTTGACAAGAGGGGCTCGATGAGGGCAGACGGGACACAGCGGGCGGACGGCCCGCATCACGGAGCGTCGACGCGGCGGACCGGGCCGTACGGGGTACCGGCGTCGCGCGCGGAGCGCGAGCGGATTATTGCCGCGGTACGGGCACACGTGCGGGACCGGCGGCTGGTGCCGCCGCTTTCGATGGAGGAGCTGCGTGCGCAGGCCGAAGCCGTTGCCGAGCAGGCGGGCACGGCTGCCGAACATGCGGATTTCCTCACGGTTCTGATCAGCAACGAAGTCTGGCGCGACACGATTGCGGGGATTCCCTATGAGCGCCGGATTCTGCTGTTGCCCCAGTGCCTGCGCACGCGGGCCAGGTGCCGGGCCCAGATGGACGAGTTCGGGCTGCTGTGTGAGGAATGCGGGCAGTGCCCGATCGGCGCGCTGCAGGCCGAGGCCGAGGGGCTGGGCTATGTGGTGCTGATTGCGGAAGGGACGACGGTCGTCACGAAGCTGCTGGAGCAGGGAAAGATTGACGCGGTCATCGGGGTGAGCTGCCTCTCGGCGCTGGAACGGTCGTTCCCCTACATGGCGGCGGAGGCCATTCCGGGGATCGCGATCCCGCTGTGGCGTGACGGCTGCGACAGTACCGCGGTCGATGTGGATTGGGTCCGGGACGCCGTCCGGTTGCGCGCGCCAGGCGGCTGGGCGGGCCGGCTGGATCTGGACGAGCTGAACACGGAAGTGCGCGGCTGGTTCACGCCCGAGAAGCTGGAGGCCGTTGTCGGCGTGTCGGGGAGCCGGACGGAGCGGATTGCCCTGGGCTGGGTGGCCAAGGAGGGGAAGCGCTGGCGCCCGTTCCTGACGGCGAGCGTCTACAAAGCGCTGAATATGACCTCCGACGCCTTGCCGTCCTGTGTGCGCGCGGCGGCTATCGCGGTGGAGTGTTTTCATAAAGCCTCTCTGATTCACGACGATATCGAAGACAACGACGATTTCCGGTACGGCGATATGACGCTGCACCAGCAGTTCGGGGTGCCCATTGCGTTGAACGCGGGCGACCTGCTGATCGGGGAAGGGTACCGGCTGATCGCGCGGTGCGATGCCACGCCCGCCCAGCGGGAACAGTTGCTGGCCGCGGCTGTGGAAGGGCATTGCAGCCTGTCGATCGGGCAGGGCGAGGAGCTGTCGTGGACGAATGATCCGGACCCGCCGTCTTCGGCGAAGATGCTGGAGGTCTTCAGGCTGAAGACAGCGCCGGCATTCGAGGTGGCGCTTCGGCTCGGCGCGATCTGTGCCGGCGCGGGCGAGGAGACGGCGTGCGTGCTGAACGCGTTGAGCCGGGCACTGGGCGTCGCCTATCAGATCAACGACGACATCGCGGATTTCCACGGCGCGCGCGACGGCGAGGACGGACGCGTGCAGGGCCCGTCTCTTCTGCTGGCGCTCGCATACGAGGCGGCCGAAGGCGCCGCCAGGGAGCGCGTGCGGCAGGCCTGGCAAAACGCATGGCGCGCGGGGGAGACCGGCGGCGATCTGCACCGGCTCATCAAGGAGTTCGGCGTGGAAGAAAAGGCCCGCCAGTTGTATGAGCACTACAAGAACGAAGCAATCCGCTCGCTGAACCCGCTCGGCCATGCGCACTTGAAAGGCCTGTTGCGCAGGATCGTGGGCCGGATCCTGGAATAGGCCCGGGTCCAACGCGGACGAGCGTAAGATCTGGAAGATATGGAAGAATGGAAGAATGGAAGAGTGGGGGAATGGATGAGTGGGGTGAGTGGATGAGTGGGAGAACGGAAAAAGGGCGGGCTTTGGCGGGCCGGCCGGCTGCGCTCGCCACATCCTGCGTGAGCGCGCCGTCCGAGGGCGTGCGGAGCATGCTTGATGCGGCTTTGGGCTGCCGCGCGCTGCTGGAGCAGGCGGCGGTCGCCCGGATTGCCGGCTACGTCCGTTCGCAGCAGGCGGCCGACGGCGGATTCAGGGGGCGCGGCGCGCAGAGCGACCTGTACTACACCGTGTTCGGGATCGAGGCGCTCACGGCGCTGGGCGCCGCCGTTCCGGTTGAATCGCTGCGGGCCTATCTGGACGCTTTTGGTGCGGGGGCCGGCCTGGACCTCGTGCACGCGGCATGCCTGGCCCGGTGCTCGGCACGATTGGCAGCCGACCGGCCCGAAGGCTGGCGCAAGGCCGTCGCCGGCCGGATCGAGGAGTGCCGGTCGAGCGACGGCGGGTACGGGCTGCGTCCGGAATCCGGCGCCAGTTCGCTCTATGCCGGGTTTCTCGCCTGGTTGGCCTATGAGGATCTGGACCTGCCGTTTCCGGACCGGGCCCGGCTGCTTGCAAGCGTGTACGGGGCCCGTGTCGGGGAAGGCGGCTATGCCGATTCCGGCGCCGCGCCGCAGGGCACCA
Organism: Kiritimatiellia bacterium; assembly: GCA_016929905.1. Classification (GTDB taxonomy): domain Bacteria; phylum Verrucomicrobiota; class Kiritimatiellia; order JAFGHX01; family JAFGHX01; genus JAFGHX01. The sequence goes on along the minus strand of JAFGHX010000247.1, from coordinate 12,094 downwards.
CGCCGACCACAGCCGCGGCGGCCGTGTTGGTTCCGCCGTTGGGCGGTACGCCGTCCGATGACACCGCGGACTGGCTGCTCGCGCGGTTCGATCCGACGACCGGCGGCTTCCGCGCCACGCCCGATGCGCCGGTCCCGGATCTTCTCTCGACGGCTACGGCCCTTTTCGCGCTGAGTTCGAACGGCGTTTCCGTCGCGCATCTGCGGTCGACATGCACGGAATTTGTCGAGTTGCTTTGGGCCGAAAGCGGCGGATTCTGCGGCAGCCTCCTGGACACGGCGCCGGACTGCGAGTACACGTTTTATGCCTTGTTGGCGCTGGGGTGTCTGGCGTGAAGGGCGGGCGATGAGTGAGAAGGGGTACGCGACGGCGGTATCGGCGTTGACGGCGCTGGCGGCCGTGCTGTGCCTGCACGGGTGGCTGGCGCGCGACCCGACCGCCGATTTCGCGGCAAGTATGCCTGGTCTCGACGATCCGTACGGCCGGAAAGAGCGGCTGGCGAAAGCGGAGCGGGTGACGATCGGCGAGTTCTTCGGGGTGGCGGACCATCCGTTCGCCGTGCAGCCCGCTCCGACTTCGGAGGGCGGCATGGCCCGGCATGCGGACGGCACGCCAATGAATCTCTCGGCGTCCTGGCCGCATTTTCGCGGCCCGTACTACGACAATCTGAGCCGTGAAGACGTGCGGTTGACAGCCGATTGGGGCGCCGAGGGGCCGCCGGTCCTGTGGTCGCTCGATCTGGGCGAGGGCCATGCGGGCGCGGCCGTTCACCGCGGGTGCGTCTACATCCTGGACTATGACGAGGCGGCGAAGGCCGACGTCTTGCGCTGCCATGCGCTGCTGGACGGCGTGGAACTCTGGCGCCGCTGGTACCGCGTCCAGGTCAAGCGCAACCACGGCATGTCACGCACGGTCCCGGCGGTGACCGACGAGTGGGTCGTGACGATCGGCCCGAAGTGCCACGTCATGTGCGTGCGGCGATCCGACGGGGAACTGCTGTGGAGCCTGGACATGGCCGCGCATTACGGCACGACCGTGCCCGGCTGGTACACGGGCCAGTGCCCGCTGATCGATAACGGCTTGGCCGTACTGGCCCCCGGCGGCACGAACGTGCTGATGCTGGGTGTCGACTGCGCGACCGGCCAGACGGTCTGGTCCACGCCGAACCCGGGCAACTGGCAGATGTCGCACGCGTCGATCACGCCCATGACGCTGGCCGGCCGCAAGCTGTATGTCTATTGCGCGATCGGTGCGACCGTCGGTGTGGCGGCCGACGGGCCCGCGCGCGGCACGATTCTGTGGCAGACCCCGGAATGGGACCCGGCCGTCATCGCACCGTCTCCCGTCGTGCTGGAGGATGGGCGCGTGTTCCTCACCGCGGGCTACGCGGCGGGCAACATGATGATCAAGGTTTCCGAGCAGAACGGCGCGTTTTCGGTGCAGACGCTTTACCGGAAGAAACCGAAAGAAGGCCTGGCCTCGGAGCAGCACATTCCGCTCTACTATGAGGGGCATCTCTTCAGCGTGCAGCCCAAGGACGCCGGGCAGGAGCGGAAACAGCTTGTGTGCTATACCCCCGATGGTACGCTTGTCTGGGCCAGCGGCAAGGAGCATCGGTTCGGCATCGGCCCGTTCATGGTGGCGGACGGCAAGTTCCTGATTCTGGACGACAACGGTGTGCTGACGATGGCGGAGGCGACGACAAAGGGGTACGTCGAGCTTGCGCAGGCCCAAGTCCTCGACGGGCACGATTCCTGGGGCCCGTTCGCCTTGGTGGACGGGTTGCTCCTGCTCCGGGATTCCAAGCGTATGGTCTGTCTGGACCTGCGGGAGCGCGCGGCGGGCCGGGGGACCGACACATGACGGAATCGTCCGGCAGCGTAAAGAGTTCACTGGCGTTTCTGGTGCTTTGTATCGCCGGCGTGGCTGTGTTGACCTGGTGGTTGCTGCGCCACCGGCGCTTCACGGAGGAGGAGCTGGGCAAGAGCTTCGAATACGACCTCGGCGAGCTGCGGAAGGTCGATCCGGCCCTCATCACGTGGCGCGAGGCGGGCCGGGTCCCGATCGGCCTCTCCGTTCTGCGCGGGCTGGCGGTCGGGCCGGACGACAGACTGTATGTGGCGGGCGACAACATGGTGGCGGTGTATGACGCGGCCGGCGCGGAGCTGCACGCGCTGCGCCTGGAGGACGTGCCACGCTGCCTGGCCGTGGATACGGACGGCACGCTCTACGTGGCCATGAAGGAGCACGTGCAGGTCCACGCGCCGGACGGCGCCCGGCGCGCCGCCTGGGCCGGGCTTGGCGCCAAGTGCCTCATTACCGCTGTGGCGGTCGGCGAGCAGAACGTCTATGTCGCCGATGCCGGGAACCGCGTCGTTTTGCGGTACGACAAGAACGGACGCCTGCTTGCCCGGATCGGCGAGAAGGACCCGGACCGGGGGGTTCAGGGCTTCTTTGTGCCGAGCCCGTACTTCGACCTGGCGATTGACGACAACGACACGGTATGGATCGTTGATCCGGGCCGCCACACGCTCGGGCAATACCGCGCGACCGGGGAGTTGATCACGTCCTGGCAACGCGCCTCGGCGGCGATCGACGGGTTCTGCGGGTGCTGCAACCCGTCGCATATCGCGTTGCGCGAGGACGGCTCGTTTGTGACCAGTGAGAAGGGGTTGGTCCGCGTGAAAATTTACGCGCCGACCGGTGACCTGAGATCGGTGGTCGCCGCCCCGGCCCAGTTCGCCGAGGAGGCCGTCGGGCTCGACCTGGCGGTCGATTCACAGGACCGGATCTTCGTGCTTGATCCCCCGGGCAAGAGCGTGCGGGTGTTTGTGCAGAAGTAGGACCGTGGGACTGTGGGACTGTGGGACTGTGGGACCGTGGGACTGTGGGACCGTGGGACTGTGGGACTGTGGGACCGTGGGACTGTGGGACCGTGGGACTGTGGGACCCGACTTCGCCCTTCGTGGCTACGTCGGGCTTCGCCGTGGGACCAGTGCGGGATTGGCAGAGTGGAAGGATGGAAGGTTGGCGGAGTGGTGCGTGCCCCGAAACCTGACACTCGGTCTCCGGAGAGAGGAGCGTGATCATGAAAGAGAAGCCCGGCAAGGAGCCGCAGAGCCGGCGTGAGTTCATGCGCACGGGGATCCGGGGGCTGGCGGGGCTGACGGTGGCGGGTATCGCGGGCGCCGCGGCGCGCACGGCGCGCCAGGGCAGCATGCACTGGCAGATCAACCCGGAGAAGTGCGTGCAGTGCGGCCGGTGCGCGACCGAGTGTGTGCTGTCGCCTTCGGCGGTGAAGTGTGTGCACGCCTTTGGCGTCTGCGGCTATTGCGATCTGTGCGGCGGCTATCACCAGCCGAAGGCCAAGGTGACCGACACCGCTGCCGAGAATCAGCTTTGCCCGGTTGGCGCGATCCGGCGCCGGTTCATCGAAGACCCCTACTACGAGTACGTGATTGACGAGTCGCTCTGTATCGGGTGCGGCAAGTGCGTCAAAGGCTGCAACTCCTTCGGCAACGGCTCGCTGTACCTGCAGGTGCGGCATGATATCTGCGTGAACTGTAACGATTGCGCCATCGCGCGCGCCTGCCCGTCCGATGCGTTTGTTAGAGTGCCCGGCGATGATCCGTATCTGTTGAAGGGCGAGCAGGCTTGACCGATAGTGCCGGACTGTGTCCGCCGTAGGCCCGGCGAAGGCGGGATGCCGGGTGCTGGGCCGCGGATCGAGAATTGCGGATCGAGGATCGAGGATGGCGGCACGTTGTCGTAAGCTTTATCCCGCCACCGGGCGGGCAGACAGTAGGCGTTGTCGAACCCCCGGCTTGGCGGGGGTGGGGCGGCGCGCCCGCCGGAGTCGGCGCCGGGGTTTGGGCCTGGCCGCCTGCCTGGCGGTCGTGGCCTGGCTGGGGTGGGCGGTGCGTGCGCCGGCGGTCGATCGTTTCCCGCGCCCGGAATTCGAGAGCGGCTATGCCCAGCCGCGCACGACCGCGCCGTTGCCGCGCTCGCCGCTGGCGGAGGGGTTTGACGCGATCGTGTTCGTGGCGGCGCTCGGGCTGGCCAGCTACCTGGCGTTGCGGGTGCGCTCGCGCCGGGCGCTCTTCCTGCTGATGTTGTTCTGCCTCGTCTATTTCGGCTTCTGGCGCAAGGGTTGCGTGTGTCCGGTCGGGTCCATTCAGAACGTCACGCTTGCCTTGTTCAACTCCACGTACATTGTCCCGTTTCGCGTGTCGGCCTTCTTTGCGTTTCCGCTGTTGTTTGCGCTGCTTTTCGGGCGGACCTTTTGCGCGGCGGTCTGCCCGCTGGGCGGCATTCAGGACCTGGTCGTGCTGCGTCCGCTGAAGATTCCGCGCGCGGTCGAATCGGCACTGGGCATTGTGCCGCAGGTCTACCTCGGGGTGGCTGTTCTGATGGCGGCCGCGGGGATCCGGTTCGTGATCTGCCGGTATGACCCGTTCGTCGGCTTCTTCCGGTTCGGCGGCAGCTTGTCCATGCTGGTGTTCGGCGTGGTGCTGCTGGGGCTCGGCACGGTGGTGGGGCGGCCGTATTGCCGGTTCCTGTGCCCGTACGGCGTGCTGCTGGGCTGGATGTCGCGCTTTTCCAGGTGGCACGCGCGTATTGCGCCTGCCGAATGCACGCAGTGCCGGCTGTGCGAGGACGCCTGTCCGTTCGGCGCGATCGCCAAGCCCACCCCCGAAACGCTGCCCGAACCGCGTCGCCGCGGAGTGCGCAGGCTCGCGCTGGTCCTGTGTCTGATTCCCGTCTCGGTGCTGCTCGGCGGCTGGGCGAGCAGCCGGCTGGACATCCCGCTCTCGCGCGGCCACATCCGGGTGCGGATTGCGGAGCGCATGCTGTTGGAGCAGACGGGCGCGGTTGAAGGGACGACGCTGGACACGGACAGTTTCCGCAGCACGGGCGAATTGACCCGTGATTTGCAGGCCGAGACACTGGCGCTGCGCACGACGCTTCGGCGCGGCGGCTGGATCCTGGGCGCGTTCATCGGCGTCGCGATCGCCGGCCGCCTGCTCGGCCTGTCCGTTTACCGCACGCGCAAGGACTATGAGCCGGACCGCGCGCTCTGCGTGAGCTGCGGGCGTTGCTTCATGAACTGCCCGCACGAGCGGCAGCGGCTGCGGGAAGCGGCCGGCGAAGCGGCACGGGCCGGCGCGGACATGCCGATTGGCGAGGAGACCCGGGCGTGACGGAGGCGAAGCCGACAGCGAAGACGCAGCGGTTCCTGTTCTACACCGCCAACGGTGTGGCGGGCGTGACCGGCGTCTTTGCCTTCGTCATGTCGGTGTTGATCATCGCCACCTACGTCCAGCTCAAGCGGGTGGACCCGCTCAACACGCCGGCCCTGCTCGAACTCCGGGAACAATTCGCCGCCGGGTCCGGGAACGAATCGCTCAAGCAGGAGATCCGGGCGCTGGACCTGCTGGCGCGGAAGGCGTTTTTCACGGCGCAGTCCCAGATTCGCACGGGCAGCCTGCTCCTGTTCGGCAGCGTGGTGATCTTTCTGGCGGCACTGAAGACCATCCGTGAGTTTCGCAAGGAGTTGCCGGCTCCCGCTTCATGCCCGGGCGCGGACAGCGTGTGGGCAGCCAAGGGCCAGGGCCGCAAGTTCGTCGCGGCGGGCGGCCTGCTTCTGCTGGTCTTTGCGCTGGCGCTGGGATTCTTCTCGCATACGGATTTGACGCCGGAAGCGATCCGATCGCTTGCGGGCGCGGAGCCGCCCGGGCAAGGCGACGGCGGGCAGGGCTCGCCGGGCGTGGCGGCTTACGCGCCGCCGGCGCGCGAGGAGGTCGAGCGGTACTGGCCGGGGTTCAGGGGTCCGCACGGCAACGGCGTCGTGTCGGGCCGCACGCCGCCGTTGGCCTGGAATACGGAGACGGGCGCGGGTGTGCTGTGGAGGCGTGCGACGCCCAAACACGGCTACAGTTCGCCGGTGGTCTGGTCAAACAGACTGTTCTGCACCGGCGGCGACGAGGCATCGCGTGAGGTCTACTGCTTCGACACGGAGACCGGCACCCTGCTGTGGACGGCGGAGGTGAACGGGATTCCGGGCGCCGCGCCCAAGCTGCCGCAAGTCGACAAGAGCACCGGCTGGGCCGCACCGACGCCGGTGACGGACGGGCGGCACGTGTTTGCGATTTTCGCGACCGGCAACCTGATCTGCCTGGACATGGCCGGGCAGACGGTTTGGGGCCGCGCGATCGGCACGCCCGAGAACCACTACGCGCATTCGTCTTCGCTGATCATGCACGGGAATCTCGTCATCGTGCAGTTCGACGATGCGGCCGACCCTCGGCTCCTGGCGCTCGAAGCCGGCACGGGCGCTGTGGTGTGGCAGACGGCGCGCAAGAAGATATCGTGGGCGTCGCCCATCTGCGTGGAGAACGGCAAGGGCGCCCAGCTCATTCTGGCGGACAGCGAATGGGTGGCGGGATATGATCCGCTGAACGGGCGGGAGCTGTGGGCCGTCGGGTGTTTCCGGGACAGCTCAGTCGAGGTCGGCCCTTCTCCCGCCTACGCCGACGGCATGGTCTTCGTCTGCAACGACGGCGCCAAGGCAGCGGGCCTCACGCTCACGGCGAATGGCGACGGGACGGTGGCGGCCGCGCAGCAGTGGGAGTGGGACGAATCGCTGCCCGATACCGCCAGCCCGCTGGCGGTCGGCAAGTACGTGTTCCTGGCCTCGAGCGCCGCCACGATCGCGTGCCTCGACGCGAAGAGCGGCAAACTGATCTGGGAACAGGAATTCAAGCAAGCGTGCTACGCCTCTCCCGTCTATGCCGGCGATCGGGTCTACGCCCTGGACTTGGACGGCGTCATGCACATCTTCAAGGCGGCGGACGCGTACGAGTCGCTCGGTGAGCCGGCGCTTGGCGAGCCGGCCTCCGCCACACCCGCCTTTGTGGGCGGGCGGATCTATATTCGGGGCGATACGCATCTGTATTGTGTGGGCGTGAGGTGAGCGTCGGACTCGGAGTCCTGACGGAAACTTGATCGAGAACTTACTCGATGAGCGGCCCGTGTCGACAAGTCAGCAAGGCCGCCGGCGCGCCGCGCCGGACATAGCGGGGTGAAAACTTGGGTGAAGGGTCCCAGTAGCGCGGTCGCCGTGTCCCGAGCTTGTCGAGGGGTCCTCGGCCGCGCCGGGCCGGGCGAGGACGCCCGGCCTACTTCGGCCCTGATCTGATGCCATGGCGAGTTTTTCAGAGAACTCGCCAAGTTTCAGGTCAACTCCGGTGCCGGCTGTCGAGACAAGTTTGCGAGTTCAGCCAGAGGCTGATCGGCCTCAGGCCGAAAGTTCTCGAGCAAGATGGAGGAGCGTTGGATCGACGGTACGGTGCAGGAGGCACGAGATGGCGCGGATACTGATTGTGGACGATGAGCCGGACATTCTGTCCGTGCTGGAGTCGATCCTCGCGGGGGCGGGGCATGAGGTGGTGGCGGCGTCGAATGGGGCGGAGGCCATGGCGCGGCTGCGCGAGCAGGCGGTCGACCTGGTCATTTCGGACATCAACATGCCCGGGGTTGACGGGCTGGATCTGCTGCGCGCCGTGCGTGAGGACGGCGCCCGGATTCCGATTGTGCTGTTGACGGGGGATGCGAAGCCGGAGACGGCGACGCGTTCGTTGAAGTACAACGTGTTCGACTACCTGGTGAAACCGCCCCGTCGCGCCCAGATCCTTGACACGGTCGACCGCGCGCTGCAGGCGGCGGCCGAGGCCGCCGCCTGCTCCGTGGACAAGCCCGATCCGCCCTCCAAGAAGGACGCGTTGAGGGCGTACCTGCGCCGCAAAGACGGCAAGGATTCGGACGACGTGCCGAAGTTGCTGTGAAGCCCTGCCGTAGGCCTGGCGAAGGCGGATGCCGGGCTTGCCCGCCGAAGCCTTGGCGAAGGCGGGTGCCGGATAACGGATAGCGAATACCGAATGTCCGACGAACTCGACATAGCGGAGATCGACGCGATCGTGGAGTCGATCGGGCGCGGCCGCGACGCGACGATCGCGATTCTGCAGGCGATCCAGACGAAATACAACTACCTGCCGCAGCCGGCACTGCGGCGCGTGTGCGAGCTGACCGAGATTACGCCGGCCGCCATTGCGAGTGTGTCCACCTTCTACGCCCAGTTCCGTCACAGCCCGGCCGGGCGTCATTTCGTGAAGGTTTGCATCGGGACGGCCTGCCACGTGAAGGGTGCGGAGACGATATTCGACGCGTTCAAGCGCCACCTGGCGATCGGAGCGGAGGAGGACACCGACAAGGACCGGCTGTTCACCGTTGAGAAGGTGGCCTGCCTGGGCTGCTGCATGCTGGCGCCCGCGGTCATGATCGATGAAATCACCTACGGGTTCGTGAAGCCGACGACGGTGGGCGATGTGCTGCGTGATTTTCTGAACGCCCAGCAGCAGCGGGGGGCAGCAGGTTCGGCCGCGGCGGCGGGGCCGGTCGAAGGCGAGCTGCGGATGTGCCTGTGCTCGAGCTGCGTGGCGGGCGGTGCGCGGGCGGTGTATGAGGAGGCGGCCGCCGAGATCGACCGGCTCGGGCTCCGCGCGCAGCTCAAGACCGTCGGCTGCACCGGCATAAGCTACCAGACGCCGCTGCTGGAGATCGCGCTGAACGACGGGCGCCGATTCCAGTACGGTATGGTGCAGGCCAGGGATGTGCGGGCGATCCTGCTGCGGCATTTCCGGCCTGTCGCCGCGAGCCGCCGGCTGGGGGCGGCGGTCGCATCGGTGCTCGAACGGTTGCTGACCGACGAGACGTGGGAGCCGGTAACCCGCTACGCGGTCGATCTGCGGCACGGGCCCGACAGCCTGTATGTGGGGAGCCAGCAGCATTTGGCCACGGAGCATTGCGGGGAGTTGGACCCGCTCGACATCGAAGCGTACATCCAGCGCGGCGGTTTTGAGGCGTTGGAGACGTGCCTGAAGGAGCGGTCGCAGGACGCCGTTATCGGCGAGATCGAGGAGAGCGGTCTGCGTGGACGCGGCGGGGCCGGGTTCCCGACCGGGCAGAAGTGGGGGTTCGTGTGGGCGGAGAGCGCGGAGCCGAAATACATCGTCTGCAACGGCGATGAAGGCGATCCGGGCGCGTTCATGGACCGCATGATACTGGAGTCGTTCCCTTTCCGCGTCATTGAGGGCATGGCCATCGCGGCATACGCGGTCGGCGCGCGGGAGGGCTACATGTACATCCGGGCCGAGTACCCGCTGGCCACGCACCGGGTGAAAGAGGCACTCAGGCTGTGCGAGGCGCGCGGCTTCATTGGCGCGGACATTCTGGGCACCGGCCATTCCCTGCGGCTGAAGGTGGTTGAGGGGGCGGGCGCGTTCGTCTGTGGCGAGGAGACGGCGCTGATGGCGGCCATCGAAGGCCGGCGCGGCATGCCGCGGATCCGGCCGCCGTTCCCGTCGCAGCAGGGGCTTTGGGGCAAGCCGACGCTCGTCAACAATGTGGAGACCTATGCGCTCGTATCGTGGATCATCCGGCACGGGGCGGCCGCCTTCGCGAAGCTGGGCACGGAGCGCAGCAAGGGCACCAAGGCGTTCGCCCTGGCCGGCAAGGTCGTGCGCGGCGGGTTGATCGAGGTGCCGATGGGCATCACGTTGCACGAGATCGTCGAAGAGATCGGCGGCGGCATTCAGGACGGGCGGACATTCAAGGCCGTCCAGGTCGGCGGGCCGTCGGGCGGGTGCGTGCCCGCCGAGCGCGCCCATACGCCCGTCGACTACTACGAGCTCGTCTCGGCCGGCGCGATCATGGGGTCGGGCGGGATGGTGGTGCTCGACGATTCCGACTGCATGGTCGACATTGCACGCTATTTCCTGTCGTTCACGCAGCTCGAATCCTGCGGCAAGTGCACGTTCTGCAGGATCGGCACCAAGCGGATGCTCGAAATCCTGGAACGACTGTGTGGGGGGCAGGGCAAGCCGGGCGATCTGGAGGAAATCGAGTTTCTGGCGCGCGCCACGCAGCGCGGCAGCCTGTGCGGGCTGGGCAAGACGGCGCCGAACCCCGTCCTGTCCACGCTGCGCCACTTCCGCGGCGAGTACGAAGCCCATATCGAGGGGCGCTGCCCGGCGAAGAAATGCAAAGCGCTCATCCAGTACCGCGTGACCGATGCCTGTATCGGCTGCACCCAATGCGCGCAGCAGTGCCCGGTGCAGGCGATCGAGCGGCGCCCCTACGAGAAGCACGCGATTGACGTCGAGAAATGCACGCGCTGCGACGCGTGCCGGCAGGGCTGCCCCGTGCAGGCGATCGAGGTGGCGGATTTGCGCAGCGCAAATCCGCCACCTGAAACTGGAAACTGGAAACTGGAAACTTGAAACTTGGAATTCGGGCTTGGGCGGCACAAGCGGAATCTCCTTTGTCTTGCGCTTTGTCCTGCTTGTCGGCCCGACGGGTATGGAGTTGATCCTTGCCTAGACTGCAGATAGACGAGCGCGAGGTTGAGGTGCCCGAAGGCGCGACGGTTCTGGACGCGTGCCGCGCGCTGGGCATCGAGATTCCAACGATGTGCCATCGGGACGGCGTGCCGCATTTCACCTCGTGCATGATCTGTGTGGTGCGTGCGACGGGGTCGGGGCGCATGTTGCCGTCCTGCTCAACTCCGGCGCAGGACGGCATGATCCTCGAGACGGACAGCGAACCGGTCCGCGAACACCGCCGCGCGGCGCTGGAACTGCTGCTGAGCGATCATCTTGGCGACTGCGAGGGGCCGTGCCGGCGCGGCTGCCCGGCGCACATGGACATTCCGCTGATGATTCGGCAGATCGCCGCGGGCGAGTTGGAGGCGGCGATTGCGACGATCAAGGCGGACATCGCGCTGCCGGCCGTGTTGGGCCGCATCTGCCCCGCGCCATGCGAGAAGACCTGCCGGCGGCGGCAGATCGATGAGCCCGTTGCCATCTGCCTGCTGAAACGGTTCGTGGCCGACACGGACCTGGGCCGGGGCGCACCGTTTGTGCCGGCACGCAGCGGCAACAGCGGCAAACGGGTAGCGATTGTCGGTGCCGGCCCGGCCGGGCTGGCGGCGGCGTATCACCTGCTCCAGCAGGGGCATGCCTGCACGATTTTCGACGAACAGGAAGAGGCGGGCGGGGCGATCCGGCGCGAGATTCCGGAAGCGAAGCTGCCGCGTTCCGTGCTGGACGCCGAACTCGACGTGATTCGAGCGCTGGGCGCGGAGTTCCGGCTTGGCACGCGAGTCGGCCGCGATCTGAGCGTGGCGCAGATCCGGGCCGAGTATGACGCCCTGGTGCTGGCCGTCGGCCCCGTCGATGCGGAGGCGGCGTGCGTATTCGGCGTGAAGGCGACGAAACGAGGGATTCAGGTTGATTCGCACACGCTCCAGACGGACGATCACGCCGTGTTCGCCGGGGGCGGCGCTGTGGGTGGCGGGCGCATGGCCGTGCGGGCCGTGGCCGACGGCAAGCGGATCGCGATCGGCGTGGACCTGTTTCTGAGCGGCGGACCGGTCTCGGGTGCGATCGAGCGGTTCAATTCCGTCATCGGCCGGATCCGTGACGAAGAGAAGCAGGCCTTTCTCGCGCAAGCGGTCGCTGACGGGACGGTCACTCCCGCGGGCGGGCTCGAAAGCGGGTTCACCGACACGGAAGCCGCGTGCGAGGCCGGCCGGTGCCTGCACTGCGACTGCCGCAAGCCCGAAACGTGCCGGCTGCGACGCTATGCGGAAGCATACGGCGCTCGGCAGGCCCGGTTCAAGCCGGCCGAGCGGCGGCTGTTTGAGCAGGTGGTGCAGCATCCGGACGTCGTGTTCGAGCCGGGCAAGTGCATCTCCTGCGGGCTGTGCGTCCGGATCACGGAGCAGCGCCGTGCGGCGCTCGGGCTTGCCTTTCTCGGCCGCGGCATCGCCACGCGGGTGGGCGTTCCGTTTGGCGAGTCGCTGGCTGACGGCTTGAAAGAGGCCGCAAAGGAGTGCGTGGAAGCGTGCCCGACAGGTGCGCTGGCGTTCAGGTGAGAGGGGGACCGTGGGACGGTGGGACCGTGGGACTGTGGGACTGTGGGACCGTGGGACTGTGGGACCGTGGGACCGTGGGACCGTGGGACCGTGGGACTGTGG
>JAFGHX010000246.1 GCA_016929905.1 Kiritimatiellia bacterium | reverse complement strand
CATTCTTCATTTTTCATTCTTCATTGTGCACGTCGCCTTCGGCGACGTGCACTACGTCGATATAGCCAGCACCAACGCCACGGCGCCGTACACGAACTGGGCGACGGCCGCGACGGTGATTCAGGATGCGATCGATGAGGCGGAAGAGGGCGACAGGGTGCTGGTCAACGACGGCACGTACGATACCGGCGGGCGGGCCGTACACAACGACTTCACCAATCGCATCGCCATCACCAATGTCATTAGCGTTGAAAGCGTGAACGGGCCGGATCTGACCCTGATTGTCGGGCAGGGGCCAATCGGCGGCAATGCCGTGCGCTGCGCGTATGTGTGCAGTAACGCGCACCTCTGCGGCTTCACGTTGACCAACGGCTGCACTCGGGATGCCGGAGACGGGTTGGTCGAACAGAGTGGCGGCGGCGTCTGGTCTCGGGACGGGGCCACGGTCTCCAACTGCACGCTGACGGGCAATTCGGCGAAAGCGTATGGTGGCGGGGCGTACAGGGGGACACTCTGCGACAGTTTGTTGGAGGCTAACTGCGCCGAGTTCGGCGGCGGCGTGGAGCACGGGACGCTGCAGAACTGCGCGCTCAGAGGCAACTCGGCGTCGCGTGGCGGGGGGGCGATGGGCGGTACGTCGGACAACTGCTCGCTCGTCGACAACTTGGCTTTCTGGGCCGGCGGGGGGGCATCGGACGGCCTGCTGACCGCCTGCACGGTCGTCGGCAACACGGCTGGATCGATAGGGGGTGGGGTCTATTGCAGCACCCTGAGGAACTGCATTGTGTACTTCAACGCAGCACCGACCGGCGCGAACGAGCAGAGCAGTGCACTGGACTACTGCTGCACGCCTCTGATGCCGACCGGCGGGATCCGTAACATCACGTGCGACCCCAAATTGGCCAGTGGCTCACACTTGAGTGTGAACTCGCCGTGTCTTGCCGCAGGTAACCCCGCGTACGCCGCGGGCACCGATATTGATGGCGAGCCCTGGAGGAGCGTACCGGCCATGGGTTGCGACGAAGTGCACAGTGGTGCAGTGACGGGTGCGTTGACGGTTACGGCTCGTGCCGACTTCACGAACGTGTGCCCAGGCTTGACGGTGTCCTTTGTCGCCGAAATCGATGGCCGAACGACGGACAGCCAGTGGGATTTCGGCGGCGGCATCGTGGAGAGCAACCGGCCGTTGACGGAGCACACGTGGGACGCGACGGGTGACCAAGCGGTGGTGCTTACGGCTTGGAACGAGAGCTGGCCGGCGGGCGTGAGCGCGACGGTGACCGTGCATGTAGTGGAGGCGCCTGTTCACTATGTGGCCTGTGACAGCGCTGCCCCCGCGGCACCCTACAGCTCATGGGCGAGCGCCGCCACGCGCATTCAGGACGCTGTCGATGCGGCAAGCGTGGCCGGCGCGACCATCCTCGTGAGCAACGGGGTGTATGATGCGGGCGGACGCGCCGGTCATCCGGAAGGCACCGTGCTGACCAATCGGGTGGCGGTCTGCAAGCCATTGACGTTGCGGAGCGTCGGCGGCCCCAACGTGACGGTCATTGACGGACGAGGCCCTGCAGGCGCGGGCGCGATTCGGTGCGTATACCTGGCACAGCATGCATGCCTGATCGGATTCACCGTGACAAATGGCGTGACACTTGACCAGACCGGCAGCCGGGATGGTGAGGGAGGCGGCGTGTGGTGTTCTGACTGCTCCGCAGAGGTCTCCAACTGTGTGATCAGCGGAAACTCGGCGTACGGTGGTGGCGCGTCGTACGGAGGTACCCTGGCCGGGTGTGATTTGACGGGCAACTCCGCGACCGACGGCGGCGGGGCGTTCGGTGGCATCCTGACTGACTGCACGCTCATCGGCAATTGGGCTTTGATGGAGGGTGGCGGGTCGTTCGGCGGCGTACTGACCGAGTGCACGCTCAGTCAGAATGCCACAGCGATGGAGGGCGGGGGCGGCGCGGCTGGCTCCAGGTTGGTGGCGTGTGTTCTGACCGACAATCAGGCGGCCTTCGGCGGCGGGGCAGCGTATGCCACGCTGAGTCGTTGTGTCGTGACCGGGAACTGGGCGTACTCGGGGGGCGGGGTGTACGGTGGGACGTTGGACAATTGTCTACTCGTCCGCAATTCGGCGCAGGTTGGCGGCGGTTCGCATGAGTCCGTGCTGAGCGCCTGTACGCTGGCCGAGAATTCGGCGGATCTCGCTGGCGGAGCATTCGGCGGCAACCTGTACGATTGCATTGCCTATTTCAATGACGCACCGGCATCGGAGAATTGGACGAACGCGAGCCTGAGTTACTGTTGCACCACGCCCCTGCCGACGGGCGGCGTGGGCAACATCACGGGCGATCCACTGTTTGCGGATACCAACGCCGCCGACTACCGGCTGCTGTTGAATTCTCCCTGTGTCGACGCGGGCGGCAATCAGGACGGGATGGAGGGCGTAGCGGATTTGGACGGCAATCCTCGTATTCTCAATGGGACCGTGGACATGGGGGCATACGAACTGCCGTTCTGGGTCAGCGCCAGGGCCTTCCTGCAGGGAACGTACGACACGAACATGCACAATATGAACGCGTTGTTGGGCAGCAACGCGATTCCTGTGTCCGCGCCCTACGCGAGTGACCATCGCACCGCTTCAGCCATGCCGGCCTGTACTGTCGACTGGCTTCAGATGGAACTGTGGGGCACCAACGGCCAAGTGGCGTTCTCGCGAAGCGCATGGGTGAACGGAGACGGCTTCCTGCTGAACGATGACGCTGCGACCAACGTGCTGGTGGATGTAGCCGCACGCGGGGGGTATGGGCTTGTGTTCAAACATCGTAACCACCTCGGGGTGCTGTCCGCTGAGCCGCTGGTGTTCACCAATCAGCTTCTGTCCTACGATTTCACGACGAGCTCAACCTGCTACTACGGCGGCACCAACGCCTGCGTCGAACTCGAACCCGGGGTCTGGGGCATGATCGCCGGGGATGCCGACGGCGACGGGAAAATCACGTGGGTGGATCGCGCGATCGCGTCGAACCAGGTGGGCCGGAGCGGGTATTGGTGCGGGGATGCGGACTTGAATGGGGACGTTGACGAGTGAGCATTG
>JAFGHX010000245.1 GCA_016929905.1 Kiritimatiellia bacterium | reverse complement strand
TACAGCCACACCGGCCTGACGCCGAACACCACCTACTACTACCGGCTCCAGGCGGAACACAGCACGCTGGGCGATTCGGCCTACACGCCCCTCCTCGGCGCGACCACCCCCGCCGGCACGACGCCGGGCAGCGTGGAAGTCCGCATCGCCTGCGGCGCCGACGACATCGAGCAGCCGCAGGACGGCGCCATGGACCTCGCGAGCAGCGACCTCGAGATGACCGAGGACGGCGACAGAGTGCAACTCGTCGGGCTGCGCTTCGCCGGGGTCGGCATTCCGGCCGGCGCGTCCATCACCGCCGCCTATGTCCAGTTCGCAGCGGACGAAACGGGCTCGGCCGCCACCAGCCTCAAGATCGGCGGCGAGGCCGCGGCCGACGCGCGCCCGTTCTCGACCGCCGCGTACGATGCCGGCGGCCGCCCGCGCACCGCCGCCTCCGTCTCTTGGAGCGCGCCCGCGTGGGCCAACGTCGGAGAGGCCGGCGCCGCGCAGCGCACGCCGGACCTGTCGGCCGTCATCCAGGAAATCGTCGATCTGCCCGGCTGGCAAACGGGCAACGCGCTCGTGCTCTTAATCTCCGGCTCCGGCAAGCGCGTCGCACGCGCGTACGAGGGCGATGTGGATGGCGCCGCACTGCTGCATGTCGAGTTCACCGCCATGCCCGGCGACAACGACGCCGACGGCGTCGGCGACGCCTGGGAACAGGCCCTGTTCGGAAGCACCAGCTCCGCCGACAGCGCGCCGGATGCCGACCCCGACGGCGACGGCTATTCGAACCTGGAGGAGTTCGTGGCGGGCACCAACCCGAATTCGGACACCCAATACTTCGACGTGGGACTCAGGCTGACCGCCGACAAGAAACTCATCGTCTCCTTTGAGACCGTCGCACTCGGCGGCACGGGCTACGAAGGATTCTCAGCGCGTCACTACGGGCTGGAGCAAACCGACGACTTCAACAACCCCGCATGGACCGCCGTACCCGGCTACGAGGACATCGTGGGGACGGGCCAGACGGTCAGTTTCGCCAACACGGCGCCGCAGGACTCGCAGTCCTACAGGGCGAAGGTGTGGCTGGAGTAGCCGCCGGCAACGTCCTGAGCGAAGTCGAAGGGCGCCAGCCGCTGGTGAACGTGCGAGTGAACCCGCGCTTCCGCGCCAATCCTCCACGCCCTGGCGGGCGCGGCTACGGGCGATGACGGCGCAATTGCCAGGGGCCCAAGACGCATCTTCCGCAAGATTCCGCCAGATTCCTGCTGCCCGTCAGCACAAGTGTGCCGGAAAAACTTGGAATTCCATAATATCTTCCCTGTCTCTTCGTGTCAAGCACCCGCCGATGTTCCGATGTTCTGGCTTTCCGTTGGCTTTCCGTTTGATGCCCCGGCCCGCCCGGGGGACGGTGGGCTGGTCTCACCCGCTCCCCGCCCGCTTTCTCATTCCTGCGATGCCCGATTCTCATTCAGGAGAAGCCCGCTCCGCACGCGCGCGCCATCGCGCTTGTATATACCATATCTTGTATCGATCGGGCCTGATTCGGAAGGCAGGCAGGCTCGTCGGGACTTGGCACGGTTATTGCTGCACCGGAAGACGGCGATCCGTCAAATTGGTTCGCAAGGTTTGCGCGACAGGATGAATAACAAGGAGTGAGCCCCCGAGCAGGTTGAGCCGGTCGACAACAGGGAGAACGCGGGATGGCAATACTCCGAGCAGCGAATGGCATCGCGCCGGCGCGACCGGCGTTTCGGGTCGGTATCTGGCTCGTCCTTGCTGTTGGGGCGGCTGGTCCGTCCTGTGCGGCGACGTTCAAGACGGTGGGTGGCGAGGTGGTGATCGAGGCCGAAGACTACACCCGCTTGGGCGGCAGTTTGGGCGGCGCCTGGTATCTGAACACGGCTCGCGCCGGCCATCTCGGCACGGGTTACGTGCAGTCGACGACAGACGATCCGAGCACGCTGAGTTTTTCCGCGGACAACTCGCGTGTCGAGTATGACATCGACTTCCAGGAGACCGGCACCTACTACCTGTTTCTGCGAACGAGTTCGGACGACGAGACCCAGAACGGGTTTTTCGCCACGCTGAACGGCAGCCATTTCACTCTCGAACATGTCTACGGGCCCGACACGCCTTTCTATGTCTGGGTCTCACAGATCACGCCGAACTGGACCTGGTATACCGACGCGGGCGGGGCCGGCGCGCGCGGCAACCGGGTCTGGTGCACCATTACGACGCCGGGCGTGCATACCGTGGCCATCCACCGCCGCGACAAGAGCACGCGGCTGGACCGGATCTGGCTGAGCAAGAACCAGACGACCATGCTTCCCGTGCAGACCCCGCCTACCACGACGGACGCCGCCATGACCGACCCGTCCGTCTTCCTGACGAGCGGCGGTTCCGGCACGACGTTGACCCTGAACGCGCTGGGTTTCCCCTACGCGGGCACATTCTTCTACAGCAACACCACGTGGCTGGCCATCGATCCGGAGAACACGGTTGCCAATCCCAGCCGGTCCGCCAGCGTGTCCAAGGCGTTTCCCGGCCCCTCGGGCACGTACGCGATCACCTTGTATGGCGTCGGCGAGAACGACGGGCGCTCGCTCTACCGGCTCTCGGTTGGCGGCGCGCAGGTCGGCGAGTTCCTGTGCCCGCTCAGCAGCCTGGGCATGGAGGAGGGCGCGGCCTACAACACCACGTGGCCGGACATCCCGGTCGCCGCCGGCGCCACGATCACCTTGTGGGCGCAGTGCGGCACGGTGGACAACGTGGAATGGAGCCGCGGCCGCTGGAGCAAGCTGGTCTTCTCCTCGGGCGGCGGCGGCACCGGGGCTTTCGTCGAGCAGGACGGCCTGGTCGTCATGGAGGTGGAGTCCATTCCATCCACCGAGGATTGGGTGCAGGAAACCGAGAACGCCGGCTACAGCGGCGCCGGTTACTACCGATGGAACGGCCCGGACCACTTCGACGATCCGACGCACGGTGTACTCGAGTACCCGGTCCGGATCGTCAACGCGGGCACCTATCACTTCCGCTGGCACAACCGGCACGACCATCCGACGGACCCCACGGAGTGGAACGACACGTGGGTCAGCATGGATGACGGCGTCCCGGTGAAGTGTTTTCAGGGCAACAACAACGTTTGGAATTGGGTCTGCGCCTTCGAGCCGTCCTTCGGCGTATTCGAGTACGATCCGCAGTTCACGCTTACCGCCGGCTACCACACCCTGCGCATTGCCGGCCGATCCTATGGGCACAAGATCGACCGCATCCATCTGTATAGGGACGGCGTGACGGACCCCACCGGTCTCTCGCATCCGGAATCGCCGCGCGAGGATGACGGCAGCTCGCCGCCCGCGGCGCCGAGCAACCTGGCCGTCCTGCCCGTCTCGAGCACGCGGCTCGACGTGACCTGGACGGACAACAGTTCGTACGAAGAGAGCTTCACGCTCCAGTGGTGGACCTCGGGCGCCGCCACCCAGTCGGTGCAAGTGGCGGCCAACGCCGTGCTGTATGGCCACACGGGCCTGACGCCGGACACCGCCTACTCCTACCGGGTCCGGGCCAACCATTCCACGCTGGGCCACTCGAGCTACACCGACCCGGTCAGCGCCAAGACGCCGGCTACCGATTCGCCCACGGCCACGCTGGCGTTCGGCCCGACCGACGACGCCTACCTCCAGAACGGCACGCTGTACAACAACACGGAACTGCGTGTCGAGAACAACACCGCCACGCCGCGCGTCCGGACCACCTATCTGAAGTTCAACGTTTCCGGCCTGAACGACGGGGCCGTGCAAAGCGCGACGCTGAAGATCCGCAACACGGATTCGGTTGCGCGGTCCGGGACCTACAGCCTCAGCCTCGGCAGCCACACGAACTGGACCGAAACCACGCTGACGGACGCGGGCAAACCCGCACCGGTCCAGTTGCTGGCGACCCAGAGCGGGGCGATGCCGGTCGGCACGGTTTTCGAGTGGGACGTTTCGGCCGGCATCGCCGGGGACGGCGTCTACACGTTGATCCTGCACATGGATGCCGATGCGGGCAACGACCTGGCCTTCAGTTCCCGCACGGGCGCGCAGGCGCCCGAACTGGAGGTGACCGTCGAGGTCTCCTCGGGCAACCTGTTCGTCGCGCGCGCGTCGGACTGGCGCTACCTGAAGGGGACGCGCGAGGCCTCGGCCCCGCGCGACGAATGGCGCCGGCTCGACTTCGACGACACCGGCTGGTCCGCGGGCCAAGCGCCGTTCGGCTACGGGAACGCGGGCCTGAACACACCGTTTGCGGACATGCAGGGCAGCTACTCCTCCTTCTTCCTGCGCAAGGCCTTCACCGTCGAGACGCTCGGCCCGGACCTGCGCCTGAGTGCCGCCGTCGACTACGACGACGGGTTCGTCATGTGGATCAACGGCGAACGGGTCCTGGACAAGAACGAGCCGGACGGCGAGCCGTTGTTCGATTCGCTGGCCGCCGAACCGCGGAGCGCCGGGACGTTCAGCTCGTACGAGCTGCCGGACCCGGCGGCCTACCTGGAGCCCGGCCCGAACGTCGTGGCGGTGCAGGTGTTCAACGTGGCCCGGGACAGTGCCGGCGCCAAGTTCGACCTGGAGCTGAGCACGTTTCAGCGGGTGGCCGACACGACGTTCAGCGCCGACCGCGGGTTCTACGACACGGCCTTTGCCGTGACCGTTGCCACGGCCACGGCGGGCGCGAGCATCCGCTACACGACCGACGGCAGCCTGCCGACCGAGTCCGCGGGCACGTTCGGCGGGGTCGGCACGGCCGTCATCCCCATCGCCGGCACCACCTGCCTGCGCGCCGCCGCGTTCAAGGGCGGCTACCACCCCACGGACGTCGACACCCAGACCTACATTTTCCTGGACGACGCCATCGCCCAGCCGCACCGGCCGAGCGGGTTCCCGTCGAGCTGGGTCTGCACCGACGGCTCGCTGCCCACGGCGCAGCGCACGCTGAGCGCCGACTACCAGATGGACCCGGCCATCGTCGACCCTGCCCCCGCCGCCATGAGGGAGGCGCTGCTGGACATCCCCACCCTTTCGGTCGTCCTGCGGCGCGAGGACATGTTCGGCTCCCTCGGCATCTATCATAACTACGAAGGCGACAAGACCGGCTCAGAGCGCGCCGCTTCGCTCGAGCTGATCCACCCGGACGGCAGCGCGGGCTTCCAGATCGACTGCGCGCTGCGCCCGCACAGCCACGCGCGCTGGAAGCGCTCGTTCAAGGTCCTGTTCAAGGGCGAGTACGGGCCGGGCACCCTCGACCATGACGTGTTCGCCGGCGCGCCGCAGAACGCGGACTCGGCCACGACGGTCTTCGACAAGCTGGTCCTGCGCGCGGGCAACAACGACAGTTGGCATGCCTGGGATGTCGGCACGAACCTCACCACCTACACCCGCGACCAGTTCGTGCGCGACTCGCAGATCGCGATCGCCGGGTTCGGCTGCCGCGGCGACTACATGCACCTGTACCTCAACGGCCTGTACTGGGGCCTGTACAACGTGGCGGAACGCACCGACGAGTCGTGGGAAGCCGCCTATCTCGGCGGCGAGAAGGACGACTGGTTCGCCATCAACCACGGCGGCGACATCACCGAGACCGCCGGGTCCGACGACCGCTGGGACTCCATGCTCTCCTACGCGAAAGCGTACACTCTGGCCGATGCGGGCCACTACGCGCAGTTCGCTCAGCGGCTGGACGTGCCCGAGTTCGCCGACTACATCGCGCTGCTCTCCTACTGCGGCGCCGGGGATTGGCCCGCGAACAACTGGTACGCGGGCAACCGCAACACCCCGCCGGGCCCGGCGATGTTCTACGTCTGGGATGCCGAGGACTGCTTCATCTTCAAGGACGGCCGCTCGAACGACGGCGCCTGGCTGCATCCGGATCTGGACGCGGTCACGAACGCGTGGGGGAACGTGCCGATCGCCATCGCGTGGTCGGCCCTCACCAACAACGCCGACTTCCGCCTGCTGTTCGCCGACCGTGTGTACGCGCACGCCTTCAACGGCGGGCCGCTGGCCGAGCCGAACACACACGCCCGATTCGAGTCGATCAACGCGCGGGTCGCCAAGTCGATCCGCGCCGAATCCGCGCGCTGGGGCGACGGCGAGCGCTGGCCGCCGGGCACGCCGGACGGCTACACCTGCACGGTGCAGGACTGGATCGATGCGACCAACGCGTTCCACAACAACCTGATCGGCAACCCGGCGCGGTTCGTCTCCGTCCTGCGCGCGGCCAACCCGCCCCTGTATCCTTCGATCGATCCGCCCGGCTTTCACCGGCAGGGCGGCTCGATCGCCGCCGGCTTCAGCCTGACGATGAGCAATCCCAACGCCGGCGGCGCGATCTACTACACCGCGGACGGCGCCGACCCGCGCGCGGCCGGCGGCGCCGTTGCCGCCGGCGCGGCACCCTATACCTCGCCGGTCTCGCTCTCCCGCACGACGCACCTCAGGGCGCGCGTCTGCAAGAGCGCGGCCACCTGGAGCGCCGTACGCGCGGCCACCTTCAACTTCACCGCGCACTACAGCCGCATCCGCATCACCGAGATCATGTACAACCCGCTCGGCGGCGGCGAGTTCGAGTTCGTCGAAGTCAAGAACACCGGCACGTCCACCCGCGGCCTGTCCGAGATGCGGTTCGCGGGCATCCGCTACGCTTTCGAGCCCGGTACCGACCTGCCCGCCGGCGGCATCGCCCTGCTCGTGCGCAACGAGGCCGCCTTCACCAACCGCTACCCGGCCGTCAAGGGCGCCGTGGCCGTCTTCGGGGTCTATGACGGCGGGTTGGACAACGGCGGCGAACGGCTCGCCCTGCTCGATTCCGACGGGCTGACCGTCACCGCCGTGCGCTACAACGACAAGGACCCCTGGCCCGAAGCGGCGGACGGCGACGGGCACTCCCTGGTCGTCATCGACGCGAACGGCGACCCGCAAGACCCCGCCAACTGGCGCGCCTCGAACCTGATCGGCGGCTCGCCCGGTTACGACGACGGCGCGCCGTACCGCGTCGTGGTCTGCGAGGCGCTCACCCACACCGATCTGCCGCAGAAGGACACGATCGAACTGTACAATGCCGGCAGCGCGGCCGCCGATCTCGGCGGCTGGTATCTCAGCGATTCGGCGCTCGAATACAGGAAGTACCCGATACCCGCCGGCACCACGCTTGCGGCGGGCGGCTATGTGCTCTTCGACGAAGACGACTTCAACACCCCGACGAACGATCCGTCGAGCTTCGCGCTCAGCTCGCACGGCGACGAAATCTACCTCACGCGGTTCGACGCCGCCGGCAACCTGCAATACCTGGCCGAGGCACAGTTCGGCGGCTCGGCCAACGGCGTCGCCTTCGGCCGCTGGCTCTGCAGCGACGGCGGCGCGGACTTCGTGGCGCAGAGCGGCTCGAACACGCTCGGGGCGGCGACCGCCTACCCGCGGGTCGGGCCGGTGGTCATCAACGAGCTGATGTACCACCCCGCGCCGGGCGCGGACGAATTCATCGAGCTGCTCAACATCTCGGCTGCCACCGTCAAGCTCTACGACCCGGCGGTCCCCACGAACACCTGGAAGTTCGCCGGCGGCGTCGAGTACGTCTTCCCCGCCGGCACGGAACTGGCGCCCGGCGAATACGCGCTGGCGGTGGCGACCAATCCCGCCGCGTTCCGCAGTGCCTACGCGATTCCGAGCGCCGTCCGGATTTTCGGGCCATACGCCGGCGTGCTGGACAACGGCGGCGAGAGCGTCAGACTGTGGCGCCCGGACACGCCGGATGCGGAGGGCGTGCCCTGGATTCTCGTCGACCGCGTCGCGTACAACGACAACAGCCCCTGGCCCGAGAACGCGGATGGTGGCGGCTACTCGATCGAGCGGCAGGCCGCCTCGCGATACGGGAACGACCCGGCCAACTGGGCCTCGTCCCTCAGCCCGGGCGGCACGCCGGGCGCGGCCAACTCCGGCGGGCTGGTTTCCAGGAGCGCGGGCTGGAAGTACCACGACCGCGGGCTCGACCTCGGAACAAGCTGGCGCGCGCCCGGCTTCGACGACAGCGCCTGGCGCGACGGAAACGGGCCGCTCGGCTATGCGGACGCGGGCGCCTACCCGGCGCTCGACACGGCGCTCGACTATGGGGACGACCCCGCCGACAAACCCATCACGACCTACTTCCGCAAACGCTTCACGCTTGACGCCGAGCCCGGCAACGTGACCAACCTGGTGCTGTATGCGACGTACGACGACGGGTTCGCCGCCTACCTGAACGGGCAGGAAGTGGCGCGCGCGGGCCTGGCGGGCACCATCGCCTACGGCACCACCGCGACCAGCCATGACGCGACGGACTACGAGCCGTTCAACCTGCTCGCGCACACCGCCAAGCTGGTCCGGGGCGAAAACGTGCTGGCGGTCGAAGTGCACCAGTCCGGCCCGGCCAGCAGCGACCTGTTCTGGGACGCGGAGTTGGCCGGCGCGGCCAGCGTGTTGCCGTCCGTGGCCGCCCCGACCTTCAGCCCCAACGGCGGGCTGTTCAGCGGGTCGGTCGCCGTGACCATCGCCTGTACCACCGACGGGGCCACGATCTTCTACCGGACCGATCAGGCGGATCCGTCCGATCAGTCGTATCACGGGGCCGGGCTCAGCCCGCAAGCGTTCACCCTCTCCGACTCCGCCACGGTGAGAGCCCGGGCCTACAAGGCGGGCATGGCGGCCAGCGGCATTGCCGAGGCGACCTTCACCGAAGATCTGCCCGCGGTCGCCACGCCGACGATCAGCCCGCCCGGCGGCGATTTCTACGGCTCGGTGTCGGTCACGCTCGCCTGCGCCACGGCCGGCGCCACGATCTTCTATCGGACGGATCAGACGGATCCGACCGATCAGTCGTTTCACGGGGCCGGCACAAGCCCGTGCGTGTTCTCGCTCTCCGCCTCCGCAACGGTGAAGGCCAGAGCCTGCCGTGCCGACCACACCCCCAGCGCCGTTGCCGGCGCGACGTTCACGGACCTGACCCCCACGGTGCAGTTCGCCGCCGCGACGTCGAGCGGCAGCGAATCGTCCTCACCGGCGAACCTGGCGGTGGTGCTCAGCGGCGCCTCGCCGCACACGGTCACGGTGGATTTCGACGCTGCCGGCGGCACGGCCGAGGGCGGCGGCACGGACTACACGCTGGCCGCCGGCATCCTGACGTTCGCGGCCGGTCAGACGAACCAGACGATCTCCGTCACGATCGTCGATGACGACACCGAGGAGAGTGCCGAGACGATCGTGCTGAGCCTGAGCAGCCCGGCCAACGCCCTGCTGGGCAGCCCCGCCGCGCACACCTACACGATCGCCGACAACGACAGTCTCTGGACCGCCTATAACGACCTGTGCTGGAGCAACGGGCAGACCGCCGTGCGAATCACGACCTACGGCCAGGGCGAAGCCGGCCTGCTGGTGGACTACGCCACCGGCACACCGACGCCCGCAACGCTTACCGTCGGGGGCGGCGGCGGGCCGCGGCCGACCCAGGGCGCCGCGGCCGGCGCCGGAACGGACGGCTACGGCGTGTTCCACGGCATCGTCGACTGCCTCGGCCTGGTCAACTATGGCGACAATCTGACGCTGCACTTTGCCGGCCTTGACCCCACGCTCCGGTACGAAGTTGTCGTGTTCGGCAACCGCGACGAAGCGGGCTACACCGACCGGCTCACGACGACGGCCATCTCGGACGCCGACGCGTTTCGTAACGCCAGCACCTCGAGCCAGACGTACGACGGCCCGGCAGACGCGTCCACGACGATCTGCAACGGCTACAACACCGCCAACGGGTTCGTCGCCCGCTTCGAGGCTATCGCGCCGGGCGCCGACGGCGACTTCCTCATCACCGTTTCCGACAGCGACAGCCGCTTCTACGCCAACGCCCTGATGCTGCGCGCACAGGCCGCCGACACGTCCGTGCTGAGCGTCGACGGCCGTGTCGGCGCGGGCGAAGACGACGTCGAGGAATACGAGGACGGCACTATGGATCTGTCGAGCAGCGATCTGGAACTGGTCTACGACGCCGGGAAGGGCAACCAGACGGTCGGGCTACGCTTCACGGGCTTGAACATCCCTCCGAACAGCACGGTCCGCTCCGCGTATATCCAATTCGAAGCCGACGAAACGGCCTCGGCGGCCGGCTCGCTCCTCGTTCGGGCGGAAGCCGCCGACGACGCGGCGGCTTTCACGACGAACGGCTACGACCTCAGTTCGCGGGCGCTGACCGCCGTCTCCGCCGCGTGGAGCCCGGCGCCCTGGAACACCATCGGCGAAGCCGGCGCCGCGCAGCGCACGCCCGATCTGTCGGCCGTGCTGCAGCAGGTGCTCGGCCGCACCGGCTGGCAGGCCGGCAACGCCGTGGTGCTGGTGGTGACGGGAACGGGTACGCGCACGGCCTGCGCGGTCGAGGGGAAGCCCGCGGGCGCCGCGCTGCTGCACGTCGAGTACACCGCGCAGGCCGCGCCCAGCACGGTCATTCCCGGCGGTGCAACGTGGGCGTACCGAAAGGGGACCGCCGAGGCCTCCTGGCCGCCAACCGCCTGGCAGGCCGTCCCGTTCGACGACAGCGGCTGGGCCTCGGGCGCCCTGCCGCTCGGCTACGGCGAGCCCGGCGTGAACGTTGACCTCACCGATATGCAGGGCAGCTACGGCTCCGTCTTCCTGCGCAAGCCCTTCGTCACGCTCTGCCCCGCGCTCGTTCGCGAACTGCGCCTGTGGGCGGAGCACGACGACGGGTTCCTGCTCTGGATCAATGGCGAAGAAACGGCCCGCGTCAATATGCCAGGCCAAGCCGGCGAGTGGCTGCCGTACGATACCCTCGCCGCCTCGAGCGTCGCCAAGACCGAATGGAGCGCGACACTCGCCGGCACCGCCATGCCCGCACTGCTCAAAGGCACAAACGTCGCCGCCATCCAGCTCTTCAACAGCAGCCAGGCCAGCAGCGACCTGTGGCTCGACTTCCAACTCAGCGTCGTCGAAGGCTCGCCCGCGCCCGGCGATGCGGATGCCGACGGACTCGCCGATCCCTGGGAGATATCCCATTTCGGCACGGTCTCCGTGCCCGCCGCCGCGGCGGACGCCGACCCTGACGGAGACGGCGTCGACAATCTCGGCGAGTATGTCGCCGGCACCGACCCGACCAACGCCGCCGCCTTCCCGTGGCTCGGGGCGCGGGCGCCCGCGGGCCAGGTGCGCGTCGCCGTCCCGACCGTACCGGCCGGCGGCAGCGGCTACGAAGGACTCGCCCGCTTCTATCGGATCGAGGAACGGTCCGCCGCCTGGAGCGGAACGTGGCACGGCGTCTCCGGCTACACGCGCATTACCGCCGACGGCGAGACCGTCACCTACACCAATACCAGCCCGTCCGAAGACGCCTGGTTCCGCGCACGCGTCTGGCTGGAGTGAGCAACGCCACCGCTCACGTCTGCTTCGGGCCGATCTTGCCGGCCAGCAGGTCGTCAAGCACGTCGAACCGCAAGATCGCTGATAGGTTTTCCCGGGTTTGAGGGTATAATGAGTGGAAGGAGGGATGCCGTCCGTGGCTGAAACGCACGATTTTGCGAAGCTGTTCCTGCCGCTCGAAGGCGAGCTGCTCGCCTATATCCTGGCGATGGGCGTGCTGCCCGAGGACGCCGACGACGTGCTGCAGGACGCCGCGACCGTGATGCTGAAGAAGCTCGATACCTACACGCGCGGCACCAACTTCCGGGCCTGGGCCTACGCGATCGCGCGAATCGAGGTCTATCACTACCGCCGAAAGGCCGCGCGCCGCCCGCTCCCGCTGGCGGACAAGACATACGAAACCATCGACAGGCTGGCCGCGAGCGACGCGGACGTCCCGGAAGTCCGGCTCAAGGCGTTGAACGCCTGCCTGGCCAAGCTGAAGGCGCACGCGCGGGAGATCGTCACGCTGCGTTACACCGACGAACTGAGCGGCGACGAGATTGCAGGGCGCCTGGACCGTTCGGTCGACTACGTCTACATGATGCTGTCCAGGATCCGCGCACAGCTCCGCGCCTGCATCACCCGGTTCCAGGCTGTGGAGAGGGAAAGCGCATGAGCGCTTCCTATATCGTTGGACCTGTTTGTAGTGTCGAAGATCCGCCTGTGGTGGAAGCCCCGTAAGGGGCGTGCTTGGGCCGGGGTGACGTGCCCGAACAGCCCTCACGGGCTTGACTACAAACCAGTTTCTCCGTGCTCCCAACCCGACGCACCGAACGGGAGGTCGCCGTGACAGACCCGAGCACACTGACCGAGCTTGTCTGGGCGCAGGTCGACGGCCGGCTCGACGCACCGGGCCGCGACCGGCTGGCGCGGCTGCTCGACGAAAGCGAAGAGGCGTGCCGCGCCTACGTGAGCGAGCTGCGCCTGCATGCGGCGCTCCGGGTCGGGCTCAGGGCCTCGCCCGCACATGAAACGCGCCCGGCCGCCGCGCCGGCCCAACGCGCGCGGCGTGTGCTCCCCACGCGCGCAGCCCGGCCGCTACGGCCTCGTTTCCAGCCGCCCCGCGAACCGAGCACGCGCTGGGCTCGATGGTTCGCGCTCGCGGCGTGCCTGCTGGTCCTGGCCGGCGGCGCGTACTGGTACCGGCACGCCGTCCTCCAGCCCTCGCCCGGCGCGGAGGTTCGCCTCGAGTCGGTGCGCGGCCTCGTTGTGCTGCACCGCGGCGGCAGCCGGCTCGCCGCACAGGCCGGCGCCGTGCTCCGCACGGACGATACGATCGAGACCGGGCCGGCGGCCCGCGCGGCGCTCGCCTGCTTCGGCGGCGCGGCGCGGGTGACGCTGCATCCCGGGACGGCGCTCGCCATTCGACCGGGGCCGCCCGGCGGCCGGACGCCCTTGCATCTGACACGCGGGACGCTGACGGCCGCCGTGACCCCGCAACCCGCGGAGAGCGCGGTCGTCTTCCATACGCCGCACGCCGTCGCCACCGTGCTCGGCACCGAACTGCTCCTCAGCGTCGACCCGGAACGGACACGGCTGGAGGTGACGCGGGGCCGGGTGGCGTTCGTGCAGCGGGGAGACGCCGCCGCGCCCGTCGTCGTGGAAGCCGGCCGTTTTGCCGAGGTGCGCGGCGGCAGGCTGTTCCAGGGCCGGCTCGGCCGAACGCCGCTCGTCGAGCCGCCACGAGCCGCCGTACCCGGCCTCGCCGCGCACTGGCCCTTCGACGAAGACGGCGGCATTCTCGTACGTGACGCCTCGGGCAACGGGCACGACGGTACGCTGCGCGGCGGCGTCTCCCGTACACACGGCCTGTTCGGCGGCGCGCTCGCCTTCAACGAGATCGACGGACTCGTCGTTATCCCCGATTTCCCTTACGGCCCCGAATTCACCATCGCGTTCCGGTACCGTATGGCGCACAACGCCGGGCCCACCTACCAGTACATGCTCTGGCACGGCCGTACCGAACGCCCGAACAGCGTCGCCATCTACACGCAGGAACAGCATAGCCCCGACACGGCCGGCTCGCTCCGAACAAACCTGTGCGACGCCAACGATTCGAAAGACCCGTTCGCGCTGGATGTCGAACCTTTCGTCCCGGACGGACAATGGCACCTCTACACCCTGACGGTCACGCCCGGGGTCGGCTCGAGCGTCTATCTCGACGGCAGACTCAGACGATCGTGCCGGCAGGGCGGCGACCCGTTCGACCCCGCCGGCGACATCTTCCTTGGCGGCCGCGGCGACGACCACCTCCCCGACCGCTACTACGGCGGCGCGCTGGACGACGTCCGCATCTACAACCGCGCGCTCTCGGCGCGCGAAATCCGCCAACTCGCCGGTCGCTGAGCCGCCGCCTGTCGGTTTCCGGCCCTCACGGCCTTGTGCCGTGTCCCGGCCCCCACGGCCTTGTGCCGTGTCCCGGCCCCCACGGCCTCGTGCCGTGTCCCGGCCCCCACGGCCTCGTGCCGTGTCCCGGCCCCCACGGCCTCGTGCCG
>JAFGHX010000026.1 GCA_016929905.1 Kiritimatiellia bacterium | reverse complement strand
CGAGCAAGCGTAGCGGTTAAGTGTCGGAAACGCGCAAAGCGCCACACCTAAGCGCTTCCTTAACCGCCACCCTTAACCGGATACGCTTAAACGACCTGCTTAACCGATGCGACTGGGCTGCAAATGGTGTGGCACAAGATATTGGGGCTACCCACACGAAAGCCAGAAAATACAAAACAATAGATAAATCGTCTTGACCCGGCGGCGATGCGGGGGGATAATACTATTATCGTTAAAGTTTCACGGCACGCCAAAGCAGGAGGCGGCAGGTATGAAGACAATACGGGCGGCAAATCTGTGGGTGCAAACGGGTTGGACGGCGATGCTGGGCGTGTTCCTGGGCGCGGTGGCCGGGCCGGCGCGGGCGGACCTGGACGACATCCCCATTCCGACCGGGGAGACCGTGGTCTTCTCCGACGACTTCGACGACAACACGCGCGAGTGGGATAACGTCGTGAAGATCAATGCGTTCGGCACGCTGACGGAAGGGGCCGCGGCGATCAATGCCGATCCCGGCGGCACGGGGGAGAGTGTGCTGTATGTTTCACTGGCCTCCAACACGCTTCTTCAGATAAGGGCGCCGATGAGCATCAAGGCGAATGTTTCCGATACCGACATCGCGGTGTACTTCCGCGTCCGCACCGACGATACGGATTCCGATGACACGGTGCGTGTGGCAGGCTTGTCCAGCAGCGCCGTATATTATGTCGGACAGTATATCCAGCCGTCAACAGGCGGGGGGCAGGGCGAGGGGATACAGTACAATGTGCCCAATTACACTTTACACACCTCTCAGATGGGCAGCTACTGCACGTTCACGGATACGAACGATTACCGGGTGCTGCGCCTGGTCATGAGCTCGACGAACGCCACCGAAATGTTCATGAAGGCGTACATCCTGAACGAGGGCACCGGCCAGTACGACTACAAGCAGACCGTCAACACGGCCGATTTCGACGGCGAGAACCACCTGATCACGGAGGATTTCACGACCCTGGAGGTCAGATTCGCCGCGGACGATGGCTGGGAGGGCCTTTACGTGGACGCGGTGGCCGTGACGGCCGACATTACGCCGACGCATACGACGGTGGCGGGGATTCCCGTGCCGGTCGGCGAGCACGTGGTGTTTTCCGACGACTTCGAGGACAACGCGGAGGGCTGGAGCAACGTCGCGGTGGTGAACGGCTCCGGCACCCCGGCGGCGGACAAGGCGGCGATCGGGCCGGATCCCGGCAGTCCCGCCGCCAACGTGCTGTACGCGTCCGCGCCGGACGGCGCCACGGCCGTGCAACCCGAGATCGTGTTTGGCGACCGCGTCAACCTGACGCGGGGACCGGCCAACCTGTACGTCCGCATGCGCTCCGACAACGGCGACACCTACGACCGGGTGATCATGACGCTGCAGAACCCGGCGGGCATCTACGGGCAGATCCGGATCAAGCCGACGAACGGGGGAGGCGGCGCGGAACATCTCCGCTACCGCAACGGCAGCGGCACCGACGACGGCGTGAACTTCTACGGCGATGATTCCATTACCTTCCCGAACTCGAACGCCTACGAAATCGTCCGCCTGAAGCTGTACCAGAGCGGCGCGGACGAGACGACGCTCGAGGCCTGGACGTGGGACCCGGAGGGCGGGGCGTACCACCGGCACGACGACGGCGGCAACCCGGGAGTCTTTGTGCGCGGCCCGGCCGAAGGCGGGCTGATTACCGCGGACCTGTTCAGCGTCCTGTTGCAGATCGAGACGCCCCACGCGGGCGAGCTCATGTACGTCGATTCCGTGGTGGTGACCGGGTATCCCAAGGGCGGGACGTTGCTCATCCTGCGCTGAACGGAGGCGGCGTTCCCCGGCGGCCGGGATTGAAAACGCCGGCTCAGGGATAGACGCCCAGGTCGCCGACGGGGCCGTCGGCGAGGCCGTAATCCGCGACGCGGTTGTCGCGCACGACGACGTTGGTCGTGTTCATCAGCGTAATCGCGAAGGGCAGGCTGAGGCCGACCCGGTTTCCCAGGTCCCGCCCGCCCCGGCGGTTGGTGCGGCGGACCGTGTTGCCGCGGACCTCGCCCCCGTCCAGGCCGTTGACCAGGATGCCGCCCCCGCCGCTGTCCTCGATCCGGTTGTCCACGATCCGGATGTTGCGGTGGCCCGTTGCCCACGGATAGGCGCCCAGCGGCTCACGATGATAGACGGGCGTGTTACAGAGCTGCAGGGCGGCGAGCTTGTGTGTGTGTCCCGCGCCGGGACGGATATCCGCGTCGAAACAGGTGTCGCGGATGGTGTTGCCCCGTACCACGACGTCGCTCAGCCAGTCCACGCCCCCGAACCCCGGGATCTCGTGGCCGAGATGCATGCCGCTGAGGCTGACGTGTTCGATGGTGTTGTTTTCGATGACCCCGTTGGAGGCCATGACGAGCAGACCGCGCGCAAACGTGTCGTGCAGGCGGCAGTTGCGCACCGCGAAACGGCGCGGCAGGAACTTGCGCGGTACGAGGCGGTCGCCCACGGCGATCGCCGCCGCGGGCGGTCGCTGCAGCTCGAGCGTCACGAAGCCCATGGTGCGGGGTCCCGTTGACGTGCCGCCCTCGGCCGCGAGCCAGTCCACCCCCTCGCGATGCCCCTCGTAGGTGAAGGCCTTGAGCGGCACCGCGTCCACGGGTTCGAACGTGCCGTAGCGCTCGATGCGGATCATATCGCCGGGCTCGGACAGGGCCTCCATGGCCCGGACAAATTCCTCGCGTGTTCGTACACTGGCCCGCAGACGGGTCGGGCTCAGCACGGCCTCCACCTGCAGGGCCTGCGGCAGCGAGATGTTGATGCAGTCGTCGCCCGTGAAGCCGATGTCGCAGTGCTCGAACGTGACCGACCCGGGGCACCAGAAGATCTGGCAGCCGTCGGCCTTGCTGCCCAGCAGGCGGGGTTCGGT
This sequence comes from Kiritimatiellia bacterium, assembly GCA_016929905.1. GTDB lineage: Bacteria > Verrucomicrobiota > Kiritimatiellia > JAFGHX01 > JAFGHX01 > JAFGHX01. The sequence goes on along the minus strand of JAFGHX010000026.1, from coordinate 4,010 downwards.
GGCGCCGGGCGGGGTGGGGCCGCGGCGTATGGCGAAGTTAAACACGTTGTCTCCCGTCAAAAACCGAGCCCCCAGGCCGATCGACCCGGAGCCCAGGATCGTGACATCCTCCACCCGGACGCTGTCGCAGTACCGGAAGAGCATGCCGCAGCGGCCGCCGGTCTTCAGCATCACGAAATCGCCGGCCGCCACCCGGTCGGCCCAGGCGGGATTAAGGCGGAGCTGCCCGCGGGTATCGTCAAGGCGGACGACGTTGCGGCCCGGCCGGGGGCCGAACCAGTGGCTGTGCTTCTTGTAACGGCGCGTCTCCCGGTCGAAGAACTGGGCGGTCCCGTGGATCTTCGCGAGGTTCGCTTCGGTCAGCGGGTCGTAGCCGGCATGGGTTGCGAAATCCATGTGCCCGTTGGCATGAACGCGGGTGATGGTGCCTTGGATCCACGCCACCGCGTCCAGGTCGAGCGAGACGCCGCGCACGGTCAGGTTCGTGCAGCGCTCCGCATGAATTACCGCCAGGCCCTCGCGGCGGCCGACCAGGTGGGTGCGCTCCGGTCCCGCGCCCTCCAGCGTGAAATCGGTCGCGCCGGTTATCAGCACGCCGCCGTGGACCAGGCGGAAACGGCCGGGAGGCAGGGTGACGCGGCGGGTGCCGTTCGAGATGGCGGTATCGACCCGGGCTTGCAGGTCCAGCTCCCGCGCCGGGCGGCGCGAACCGGGTTCAGCGGGCGGCGGCAGGCCGGCCGCGCCCGGCAAAGAGAGGGGCAGGGCGGCCAGCCCGACGGCGATGGAGAAGCAGGCGCCGGCGCGGGTACGGGATGGATTGTGCGAAAAGACCATTGAAGCCGGACGCTGTTTGCGCGTAAATAGACTTGATCGTTAAAAAGCAATTATGGTTTTTTAGAGGCCTCGAGGTCAAGCCGGAAAGGGCGTGACGCGCTGTGCGCCGGGGCGCTTCGAGCAAGGGTGCGGGTTTCGGGCGAGAAAGGTGTGGAGAAATAATGTCGGGGATACGCTCCCGGCCGCGCTACGACGTCGCGGCCTATATCTGGCCGGCTTATCACGATGAGCCGCGGCTGGCGCGCTGGTGGCCCGAGGGGGACGGCGAGTGGTACACCGTGCGGCGCGCGACCCCGCGTTTTCCCGGGCACGACATGCCGCGAATTCCGCTGCTGGGCTGCCAGGACGAGGCCGATCCGGCCGTGATGCGCCACCATATCGAGCTCGCGCGCGAACACGGGATCAACGTGTTCATCATGGACTGGTACTGGTACGAGCAGGCCCCCTGTTTCGAGCGCCAGCTCAACGAGGGGCTCCTGCCCGCGCTGGAGGGGACCGACATGCGGTTTTACCTCATGTGGGCCAACCACGACGCGAGCAGCCTCTGGGACATGCACACCGACGCGCACGACGTCCTGTGGAGCGGGCAGGTGGACCGCGCCGCGCTGGAGCCGATGTTCGAGCGCGTCATCGAACGCTACCTTACGCACGATCGTTACTACCGCATCGACGGCAAGCCGGTATTCTCGCTGTTCCAGTTCCCCAACTTCGCGGCCGGGCTGGGCGGACTCGACCCCGCCAACGACGCGCTGGGCTGGATGCGGCGGCGCTGCGTGGCGCACGGTCTGCCGGGGCTGCACCTGCAGGCCATCGGCAACAAGGGCGCCGGGGGCGTCGAAGACGGCGTGCGGCTCGAGGAAACCGAGGCCCATCGCGTGGCCGCCGGACTGGACATGGACAGCGCCGCCAGCTACCAGTACCGCATGGATTCCGACCCCGACGGGGATTACGTGGCCTGGGCCGCCAAGGCCATGCAGGCCTGGCCCTACTACGAGCAGACCTACGGCACCTACTTTCCGCACGTGTCCATCGGGTGGGACAACACGCCGCGCGTACCGTCCGAGCGCAAGGCCGTGACGGGCGCCACCCCCGATGCCTTCGAGGCCCACTTGTGGAAGGCGAAGGCCTGGCTGGACGCCCGCCCCCGCATGCCGCCCCTGGTGACGATCAACAGCTGGAACGAGTGGACCGAGGGCAGCTACCTGCTGCCCGACATGCGCTGGGGCTACTGCTACCTGCGCGCGGTGCGGAACGTGTTCGGCGGAGTATAACCCGCATGCCCGACCGGCCGCCGAACATCGTTCTGATTCACAGCGATCAGCATCGCGCCGATTGCCTGGGGGTGAACGGGCACCCGCTGCTGCGCACGCCCAACCTGGACCGGCTGGCGGCCGAGGGGGTCAACTACACCCGCGCGTTCACGCCCACGCCGATCTGTTCGCCCGAGCGGGCCAGCCTGCTGACCGGCCGGTGGCCGTCGCGGCACGGGTGCCTCAGCATTCCGGGCGCGGAGATTTACCGGCCCGCCGACGGCGGGCTGCCGCTGTTCAGCCGCGTGCTGCGCGACGCGGGCTACCGGCTGGGCTACGTCGGCAAGGTGCACGCCGAGCTGGACGGCAGTCCGTTGGACTGGGGGTTCCACGAGTTCGTGGGTCTGCACGAGTACGGCCCCTGGCGCGCGGCGCAGGGGCTGCCGCCCCTGCCGCGGGTCAACGGCTGGTTCGGGGAGACGGATCCGCATATCGGGGCCGACCGGTCACGCATCGCCTGGGGCGCCGCGCACGCCGTCCGGATGATCGAGGCGTGCCGGGACGACGCGCGCCCGTTCTTCGTGCGCTGGGATCCCGCCCAGCCGCACCTGCCCAACGTCGTGCCGGAGCCGTATGCCTCCATGTACCCGCCGGAGACGATTCCGCCGTGGCCGAGTTTCGGCGACGAGCTGGCCGGCAAGCCGTACGTGCAGGGGCGCCAGCGCCGCCTCTGGAAGGTGGACGGCTGGAGCTGGGACCGGTGGGCGCCGATCGTGGGCCGCTACCTCGGTGAGATCAGCCTGATCGATCACGAAGTGGGCCGCCTCTTGGCGGCGCTGGACCGCCTGGGCGTTGCCGACAACACCGCGGTGATCTACACCACCGATCACGGGGATATGTGCGGCGGGCACGGGATGATCGACAAGCACTTTATCATGTACGACGACGTGATGCGGGTGCCGCTGATCGTGCGGTTCCCCGGGGGCCGGCCGGCCGGGCGGACCTGCGAGGCGTTCGTGCTGCACGCGCTCGACCTGGCCGCGACGTTCTGCGCGCTGGCGGGCGCGGAAACGCCGGAGGGCTTCGCGGGCCGCTGCCTGCCGGAGACGCCCGGCGCCGCCCCCGCGCCGGAGCGGGAGGACGTGTTCGGCATGTGGCACGGCGGTCAGCTCGGCTCCTGGACGCAGCGCATGGTGCGCAACCGGCGCTGGAAGCTCGTGTATAATTTCAGCGGCGAGGACGAGCTCTACGACCTGGAAACCGACCCCGCCGAGCTGCGCAACCGCGCGGCCGATCCGGCCTGTAAAGACGAGCTGGCGCGCTTGCGCCGGCGCGTGGCGGCCTGGATGGAGGCGATCGGCGATCCCATGTTGAACGCCTGGATCCGGGCGGAGCTGGAGGCGGTCTGAACGGGGCCCCGCCGGGCGCGGGGTTTCGGGCTTGACCGCGGACGGGCGGAGGGGCAAGGTGGACGGGCTCCGGCATTGGGTTCGGAAGGGGGTCGAAAGAATCGAATGATTCGATTCCCTCGATTCGTTCGACACGTTTTATGAAAACGCGAAAACGCAGAGCGCGCCAATACGCGCAGCACGGACCGACCCTTCGGGATATCGCGAAGCGGGCCGGCGTGACCGGGCAGACCGTCTCGCTGGCGTTGAACAACCGCGAGGGGGTCAGCGAGAAGCGGCGCCGGCAGATCGTCAGACTGGCGAACCGCATGGGGTACTACCCGCGCGAAGCGGCGCGCATGCTGGCGTCCGCGAGCACGGGCCAGATCGGCGCGATCTGCGCGCACCGGCCCGGCGACATCCATTTCGCGGGGTTGTTCGGCATGATGCTGGACCGGTTCATCGAGGCCTGCGAGGCGGCGGACCGCCGCTACCACATCGAGTTTCTGTACCCGGCGGGAAACGGCCGGCGGCGCGG
>JAFGHX010000244.1 GCA_016929905.1 Kiritimatiellia bacterium | reverse complement strand
GCTGCGCGAAGGCGGGCCGCGCCCGCCGTAGCGCTGCGCGAAGGCGGGCCGCGCCCGCCGTAGCGCTGCGCGAAGGCGGGTTCTCGATCAAGTTTCAGAGGTGCGGCGAGAGCCTGTCGAGCAGCGCCGCTTTGCTCATGGCGCCGACCATTTGTGCCTGCACGGTTCCGTTCTTGAAGAGGAGCAGGTTGGGGATCGACTGGACGCCGTGCTGGGCCGCGAGCTGCTGGTTCTGATCGACGTTCACTTTAGCAATCTTCAGCTTGCCGGCCTGCTCATCGGCGAGTTCGTCCAGGACGGGCCCGATCATTCGGCACGGCCCGCACCATTCGGCCCAGAAATCGACGAGTACGGGAATATCGGATTGGATGACTTCGCGTTCCCAGTTATCGGCGCTGATGTGTACTACCTTGTCGCTGGCCATAGTCTCCCCTCACGTGCTGGGGACGCGGCCGCGCCGCGTCCGGGTTAGAAGGCAAAGCGCGAACGTCTCAAGCCTCAAGTCGGAAGTCTAAAGTCGGAGCCCGGGGCCCGCAAGCCCAAAAAGAAGGCCGGACGACCGAGCGCCGGTCCCGGTCTTCCAGCCTTCCCTGTCTTCGGCATCTGCGTTAGGCCTGCACCTGACCCCAGAAGGGCCAATCGAGCTGGAAGACCTGGATGCAGAGTGCATAGACCAACACGCCGACGATGATGACGGCGGCGATGGACGCGAGCAGGAAGATGACGCCCGGTTCGTCTTCGGCCGAGGCCGCTTCCGCTTCCTTGGCCGCCTCTTCCGCCGTACGGGCGATCGTCACCGAGCGGACCGTGGAGGGCGCTTCCGGCCGTTTGATTCGAATCGTCTTGCGGCGCGTCGCGCCGCCCGCCTGCTCGGTGGGGGCGGAGGTGGGGATCTCGATACGCTGGGTCGCGCTCTTGCTGGTGTCCTCGACGGATTCCGGCTCGGGCAGCACGATGCGGGAGGTCATGCCCTTCATCTTCTTCTCTTCGTCGTCCGCCGCGCTTTCTCCGCCGGAGCGGGGCAGTTTCACGGTCGACGGGCTGCTGGGCCGCTTCAGCCGGATCGTCTTGGGCGCCGGCTGGTCCGCAGGCGGTTCTGCGTCGGCTGCGTCGAGTGGGATGCGTGAGGTCTTGTCCTTGTCGGGTTCTTCTTTCTTCAGCGGCGTTGTCTTGCGGTCGCCGACCTCGTACTTGTCCGCATGGCCATTGAGCGGGTCGGTCTTGGGCGGGACTCCCCCGTTCTTCGACGCATCCTCGTTGCTCATTTGGAGTCTCCTTGCTTTACCTGGTTGCCCTGCCGGCAGATGGCACAGCCGCCTTCAACAGCTTTGCTTACCGCGATGATAGGTCCCGAAAACGGGCAATGCAAGTACAAAATGTAGTTGCCTGAAACAGCGGGCGGGGCGCCGGCCCCGGATGCTCAGACGGACATGATTTCTTTTTCTTTGGCCTCCAGCAGTTCGTCGACCTTGCGGATGTAGCCGTCGGTGGTTTCCTGGATCTGCTTCAGGATTTCTTCGCGGTCGTCCTCGGTGATGTCGCCCTTCTTCTGAAGGGCCTTGACCGCGTCGTTGGCGGCGCGGCGGTCGCCTCGGATCGACACGCGTGTTTCCTCGGCCGCCCGCTTGGCGATCTTGGCGATTTCTACGCGGCGTTCCCCGCTGAGTTCGGGGATGGGGATCCGAATGATTCGGCCGTCGTTCATCGGGGTGATCCCCAGGTTGGCGCTCAAAATGGCCTTCTCGATCGCTTGCAGCGCGGTCGGGTCGTAGGGGTTGATGACCAGCAGGCGCGGCTCCGGCGTGGAGATGCTTGCCAGTTCGCGCAGCCGGGTCTGCGTGCCGTAGTAGGCGACATTCACGTGTTCCACCAGAGCGGGCGAGGCCTTGCCCGTCCGGATCCCGGCGAATTCGGCGCGCAGATGTTCGAAAGAGGCCTCCATCTTCTCTTCTGAGTCCAGAAGCACGTCGTCCACTGAATCCATGCTTACCGCCTCCCACAGACAAGGGTTCCGATTCTCTTGCCGACCATGACACGTTCGAAAGCCTTCGGTTTGAAGAAGTTGAAGACGACGATCGGGATGTTGTTGTCCATGCACAGGGCGAAGGCGGAGGCGTCCATCACGCGCAGTTGCCGGGCCAGCGCCTCGGCGTAGGTGACCGTCTTGTACAGCTTGGCGTCAGGGTTCTTGTTCGGGTCGCTGCAGTAGACGCCGTCGACATTGGTGGCCTTCAGCAGCGCGTCGGCGCCGATCTCGCTGGCGCGCAGCGCGGCGGCGGAGTCGGTTGTGAAGTACGGGTTCCCGGTGCCGGCGGCGAAGATGACGACACGGTTCTTCTCGAGGTGCCGCAGGGCGCGGCGCCGGATGAACGGTTCGGCGACCTCGCGCATTTCGATAGCCGTCTGGACCCGCGTCTCGACGGCCAGCTTCTCGAGTGCGTCCTGGAGCGCGAGTGCATTGATGACGGTGGCCAGCATGCCCATGTAGTCGCCCGTGTTGCGATCGATCCCGCGCGTTTGCCCGCTCAGGCCGCGGAAAATATTCCCACCGCCGACCACCACGCCGATTTCCGTGCCCAAGGCCCGGACCGCTTCGATTTGGCGCGCGATTTTCGCCGTGATGCCCGGGTCGATGCCCAGCCGCGTGCGCCTGTTCTGGAACGCCTCGCCGCTGAGTTTCAGGATGATTCGCTTGTAGCGTGCCCGCGTCCGCTTCTGTGCCGTCATCTTGTCTCCGCCCGCAAATTGCGACACATCGTAGTGCAAGCCGCGCGGGTTGTAAAGAGGAATGGTGGCGCTCCGATGCGCGGATCGGAATCCGCGCATGCACGGGTATTGACTTTTGCCCGGCCGCGGACTAACGTGCGTCGGACACTGGCAGGCGCGGGCGGCCGGCGCGCAAAGACGTCCGCCGGCGAGGGTGGAGAAGGCATGGCCGAAGCACACACAGGCGATTGGCTGATCCGGGACGACGGGCCCGTGAACTGGCACGTTCTGCATCTGCGGCCGCGTTGCGAGAAGAAGATGGCCGACTACTGTGCGTCGCTGGCGCTGGAGCATTACCTGCCGCTTCGCGAACAGGTGGGAACGTACCAGCGGCGCCGGGTCGCCGTTGAGAAACCGCTGTTTCCCGGCTATGTGTTCGTGAACTACCGCGATGACCGCCGCATCGAGTTGCTGCGCAGCAACTTCATTGCCAACATTCTCGAGGTGCCGGATCAGCGGAAACTGCTGGACGAACTGCGCCAGATCCGGCTCGCGCTGCAGGTGGACCCGACGCTTGGCGCGTGTGCCGCGTTCACGCGCGGGAAGTGGGCGAAGATCCTGCGCGGCCCGTTTCAGGGGCTGGAGGGCGTCGTGCAGCTCGTCAAGGGGAAGGCCCGCGTGGTGCTCAATGTGGAGCTGATCGGCCAGGGTGTGGCGATCGAAGTGGATATCGAGGACCTCGAGGCGCTGGACGGGCCGACCTGAGGCGGAGCGATCGGGCGTGCCTCAGGGCCAGTCGGATCCATCTTGCTCGAGTAAGTTCGCGAGCAAGTTCTCGAGCAGGTTCTTCTTGCGGCGGGCCGAGACGCGGGTGGCCTCTCACCGCTTGGCCGTGGCGCGATACCACTCGACAAACCGCGCGATGCCTTCTTCGACGGTCGTGCCGGGGTTGTAGCCGAGCAGCCGGCGTGCCTTGGAAATGTCGGCGCAAGTCCGCTGCACGTCGCCGGGCTGAAGGGGCAGTTTTTCGAGCACGGCCTTCTTGCCGAGGTTCTTCTCGATGATGGCGACCAGCGCAGAGAGCTTTGTCGTGCGCGATTCGCCGAGATTGAGGATTTCGAAGCCGAGATCGCGGTCGATGGCGGCCACGACGCCGTCGATGATGTCGCCGCAGTAGGTGTAATCGCGCTCGGATGAGCCGTCCCCGTAGAAGGGAATCGATTCGCCCCGGTCAATCAGGCGCGTGAACTTGTGGATGGCCATGTCCGGCCGCTGGCGCGGGCCGTAGGCGGTGAAGAACCGCAGCACGTTGACGGACAGCCCATAGAGGTGGTGCGTCGTGTAGCAGAGCAGTTCGCCCGCCGCTTTGGTCGCGGCGTAGGGACTGATCGGCCTGTTCACGTGCTCCGTTTCCCTGAACGGGACGGCGGCGGAATTGCCGTAGACGCTGGAGGACGAGGCGAAGACGAACCGGGCCACCTTGCGCCGCACGGCCAGGTTCAGCAGGTTGAGGGTGCCGCGGCAGTTCACTTCCTCGTACAACCCGGGGTTTTCCACGCTGGCGCGCACTCCGGCCCGTGCCGCCAGATGGACGACGACGTCGAACTTGCGCGCCGCGAAGATGTCGCCGAGAATGTTGTCGTGCAGGATGTCGCCTTCCACGAAGGTGAAGCCCGGCGCGTCGGCCAGCCCGGCCATGTTCGCCCGCTTGACCGCCGGGTCGTAGTAGCTGTTCAGGTTGTCCAGTACGAGCACGGCGTCGCCGCGGCCGACCAGCCGGTCGGCCAGATGGCTGCCCAGAAAACCCGCGCCGCCTGTCAGCAAGATCTGCATCTGCGTCCCTTCGCCTGCCGCTGCCTCGCCCAAATCCGGGAGAGCTTATGGCGGAACGTGTCGGCGTGTCAATGGCCAAAGGGCCGGGAGCGAAAGCGGGAAGTCGAAGGTCCGAAGGTCGAAAGTCGAAAGTCCGCAGACCAGCTCTCAATCCCACCTTCGACCCGTGACCCTCGACGTTCGCGACTTTCGACCTTCTCCGGATTGTGTTTGCCAAGCGACGGCCGACTCGACTACACTGCGCCGAGCTTTTTCCGGCTTCTTCGGCAAGACGGGCTTGTCTCGCGTGGCCGGCATGCGAGAGGCGAACGACGGGAACGGGGTAAACCGATGCAGGAGCGCGTGAGCGGATCGGACTGGAAAGGCATCGTCCTTGCCGGCGGGGCGGGCAGCCGGCTGTACCCCATGACGTTGGTCGCGAGCAAGCAGATGCTGCCGATCTACGACAAGCCGATGGTCTATTATCCCGTCTCGACGCTCATGCTCGGGGGCATACGGGACATCCTGCTCATCTCGACGCCGCAGGATCTGCCGCGGTTCCGGGCCCTGCTTGGCGACGGCTCGCGGCTCGGCGTGCGTTTCTCGTATCGCGAGCAGGCGGCGCCGAACGGCATTGCCGAAGCGTTCCTCATCGGCGCGACGTTTGTGGGGGAGTCGCCGGTCTGTCTGATCCTGGGCGACAACATCTTCTACGGCGAGATGCGGTTCCTGCGCGAGGCGCTTTCCCGGCCGGCGGGCGCCACGGTCTTCGCGTATCCGGTCAAGGACCCGCAGCGGTACGGGATCGTGGCGTTTGACGCCGCGGGCCGCGCGGTCAGCATCGAGGAGAAACCGAAGGCGCCGAAGAGCCGGTTTGCGGTTTCGGGCCTGTACTGCTACGACGGGCGGGTGGTCGAGATTGCCAGGAATCTGAAGCCGTCGGCACGGGGTGAATTGGAGATCACGGACGTGAACAAGGCGTACCTGGCGATGGGCGAGCTGCGCGTGCAGGTGCTCGGTCGCGGCATCGCCTGGCTCGACACGGGCACGCCGCGCAGCCTGCTGGAAGCCAGCAACTTCGTGGCGACGGTGGAGAACCGGCAGGGCTTCAAGATCGGGTGCCTGGAGGAAATCGCCCTGCGGATGAACTACATTTCCGTCGAGCAGCTCGACCGGATCGCCGATGAGCTGGGCGCGTGTACGTACGGGGAATACCTGCGCGAGGTCGCGGCCGAATTCCGGAATCCGGTGCAGGTGCGGACGGGGCGGGGCAGTGCGGAGTGACGCGATGGCGCCGGAATGGCAGGAAGGCGAGATCGAAGGGGTCGTCCTGAGCCCGTTGACGCCGCACGCCGATCCGCGCGGCTGGCTGGCAGAACTGTTCCGGGCGGACGAGACGGACGCGGCACGCATGCCGTGCATGGGCTATGTGTCGATGACCCACCCGGGCGTGGTGCGTGGTCCCCACGAGCACACCGAGCAGACGGACTGCTTTGCCTTTGTCGGGCCGGGCGATTTCCGGGTGCGGATGTGGGACAGCCGGCCGGATTCGGCGACACGCGGCCGCTGCAGGACGGTCATCGCCGGGCAGCGCAATCCTATGCGGGTCATTGTCCCGCCGGGTGTTGTACACGCCTATAAGAACATCTCGGAGGACGCCGGGCTCGTTTTGAACTTCCCGAACCGGCTGTACGCGGGCCCGGGCAAGCGGCAGCCGGTCGACGAGATCCGGCACGAAGACGACGCCGTGCAGCGGTTCGTGATGGAGTAGTCGGAAGTCGAAGGTCGGAGATCACAGGTCACCGGTCACAGGTCACAAGTCGAAGGTCGGAGGTCACAGGTCGAAGGCAGGATCAGGACTTGGCCTCTGGACCTTTGACCTTCGACTTTCGGACTTT
>JAFGHX010000243.1 GCA_016929905.1 Kiritimatiellia bacterium | reverse complement strand
CAGCAGAAACAACTGACAACCGACTCCGAACCCGGCGCTGGAGGATATCGGCGCGAAGACGCGCCGAATCCTCAGCGCCACCGTTCGATGTCGGATGACAACGGAAGGATTCGGGGGGGGGCGCGAGAGAAGACTGGTTCGGGCGCCAGAAAACCCTCCCCGTCGCCGCGCGCGGCGACTTCCCCTCCGGCGGAGGGGAGGTTGGCACAGGGCCCGTGCGAAGGTGGCTGGCCGTGCAGGTGCCAGGGCACAAGAGAACGGAAGGGTTCGAACAAGGCGCTGGAGGCTGGCGTCGCCATCGCGCAGCAGCCTCAGCGCCACCGTTGAGCCGTCTGGGGGATCGCAGGACACAAGGAACTCGCCCGCAAGATCGCCCAAATCGAACGAACGCTCTCCGATCATGATGAGCAGATACTGGTCCTGGTTGAGGCGGTCAAGCAACTGATGGACCCCGCCCCTCCACCGAAGACGAAGCGCATCGGTTTTCGCCCAGACTGACCCCAACAAGATGCCTGCACGCGATCCCGAGACCCGCCGGCAGGCGGCGTGCTCGGGACGCATGAGGCTTTCGTTTGTCGAAAGACGTCTTGACACCGAAGCCGCCTCATGGTAATACTAAAGGTATGAAAGTTGCGGTATCGATACCTGATGATGTGTTCAAAGTAGGCGAACGCCTGGCCCGTCGACTGCGGACCTCACGCAGTCGCCTGTACGCCATGGCACTGGCTGACTTCGTGGTCCAGCACGATGATGAAAAGACCACGGACGCCATGAACCGCGTTCTGGAAGAAGTCGGAACTGAAGTCGATGACTTCACTCGGAGGGCCGCACGCCGGACGTTGCGGAACGTGGAATGGTAGTCTGCCAAGGCGAAGTATGGTGGGCGGATCTCGGGGAGCCGATCGGCTCGACTGCCGGCTTCCGGCGCCCCGTTCTTGTTGTCCAATGCGATGCGATCAATCGGAGTCGGATCGCGACGGTTATCTGCGTCCCCCTCACGAGCAACCTCAAGTGGGCGAACGCACCTGGCAATGTACTATTGAAGGCCGATGCAACCGGCCTCGCAAAGGATTCCGTTGCGAATGTCTCGCTTATCGTGGCTCTGGACAGGAACCAACTCACGGACCGAGTTGGCAAGGTGTCGCCCCGGCATGTGACGGCGGTTGTCAACGGAATCGATGCAATCCTCGGCCGCTAGCGGATCCGACGGTTCGCCGAACCAGAGCGTGGAGCACGACTTCGAAACCTGTCATCTACGGTCCTGAGACAATCCGTCGCGCCACCGACGATGCCCGGGCAGAAAGAGGTTGAGCCGTCCGGCGATGTGGAATACTATACCTAGTGCTATTCACATACCCCGACCTCATGCAATTCCTGAAGAAGAACTGGTTTGTGCTGGCGATGCTGGCGGTGCTGGCCGCGGCGTTCGCGGCGCCGGGCGCGGGTGCGTACCTGAACGCGGGCAAGTTTGCCGGCACGGCGGCGGTAGTGCTCGTGTTCTTTCTTTCCGGCTTCTCGCTGCCGTCGGCGGCGATCGTGAAGGGCCTGCGCGAGGTCCGGCTGCACCTGTTCATTCACGTGTTCATTTTCGGGATCTCGCCGTTGTACTTTGCGCTGACCGCCTGGCCGTTCCGGGACGTGATGGACGGGCATCTGATCGCGGGCATCTACGCGCTGGCCTGTCTGCCGACGACGATATCGAGCTGCATCGTGTTCACCCAGCTGGCGGGCGGCAACGTGGCGGGCACGATCTTCAACGCGTCGCTTTCGAACCTGCTCGGCGTGTTCATCTCGCCGCTGCTGCTGACGGTGCTGCTGCGCGGCGGCGGCGACGCGCTGCCGTTCGGGCAGGTGGTCGACATCTTCGTGAAGCTGCTGGTGCGGGTCCTGTTGCCGTTCGTGGTGGGGCAGGGGTTCTACGCGCTGTTCCGCGACTTTTCGGCCCGGCACAAGAAGACGTCGAGTGTGCTCAGCGGTTGTCTGGTGTTGGTCATCGTGTATCTCGCCTTCTGCGGCGCGGCCGGGAACCGGGCACTGATGGGGCAGGTCCGCCGTCTGGCCTGGCCGTTCGCGTACCTGGCGGGGTCGAACGTGTTGATGGTGCTGCTCGCCTATGCGGGCGCGCGGCTGGTCGGGCTGAACCGCGAGAACACGATTTCGGCCCTGTTCTGCGCGCCGCAGAAGACGCTGGCCATGGGCGCGCCGCTGCTGGCGGCCTATTTCGCCGACAGCCCGGAACTGCTCGGGATCGCCATTCTCCCGGTCCTGTTCTATCACCCTTGGCAGTTGTTCGTCGCCGGGCTGGTGAACAACTCGCGGCTTGTGCGGGCCGGCTAGACGGACTCCCGCTCACTTCGGCTCGGCGCGTGCGCCGAGTTTGGTGGCCATGGCGTCGAGGTCGAGCAAATCCGTATCCATCGTGGAGATTGTGACTTCGGACAGGTTCAGGTTGCGCGCCGCTTCCAGCGCCACGATCGTGCTGCCGCCGACCCCGCGCATGGCCGCGTTGCGCAGGCGCTCGCCTTCCGCCTCGCTCTGCTTGACGAGCAGTTGGCCTTCCGCCTCCCGCTGCGCGACGATCAGGTCGGCGTCCGCTTTCTTCTGCTCGGCATACAGGTTGAAGGCGGCCCGCAACTTGGTGATTTCCAGCCCCGTATCGGCTTCCATCCGCTTGAGCTTCGCGTCCTTCTCCTCAACGATGATCTGGGTGAGCTTCTTGGTCTCCGCCTCGATGACCTGGGTTTTGCCGCGCATCTCCTCGGCGCGCGCGAGCGACTTGTTCAGCTCCACTTCCTGGTCGGCCAGTTTCTTGCGCCGGATCTTCTCCTCGTAGGCCGGCTCGAACTGGACGTCGCGGATCAGGATGTCGAGCACCTCGACGAAGTTGTCGGCGAGCGACGCGGCGAGGCGCGCCTTGACTTCCGCCTGTTTCTTGCGCCGCGGGGCCGGGTTGTAGAAGTCCTCCGTTCTCATCGCCCCGAGCAGATCGATACAGGCATTCTCGACTTCGTTGCGGACCACGCGTTTGTAGGCGTCGCCCTTGCCGGTATTGACGAGCACTTTGTGGGCCTGGCCCGGCATGATCCGGTACTTGACGGTCGCGTCGACGGAGATCGTGGACCCGTCGGCGGAGGTCACGCGGATGTCGTCGCGGCCCTGCACGCTGCCGCGTTCGGGATTGCGGGTCATCTCCAGGGTCTGGACGGTGCCGTCGAACAGTTGCCATTCGTCGATCGGCCCGAGGTCCCGGTGCCAGCCGGGCCCGAAGTCGCGCGGCACGAGCCCCTTGCTGCCGAAGATGCCGTACACCTGCGTGCGCACGCCGACCTGTCCGACGGGGACGTCGACCGTCAGGCCGCTGATCAGCACCCAGATGCCGACGATGATCACGATGATCGTAGCGGAGACGGCTTTGACGGCTTTCATGATGCGTTCCTCCTATTCCCGCCCCGTGGCGGCGGCGGCCCCTTTGAGGTGTTCGAACCGTTCGATGGTGCCCTGGATCGCGACCGGCTTGCCGGTGATCCGGATGTCCTTCAATTTCTTGGCGTACTCGTACTTGACCATGTTGCGCCCGCCTTCGCCCTCCAGCGCTTTCTTCAGTTCCTCGATGCCCTGCGCCTCGGCCTTCTTCCGGGCGAGTATCCCTTCGGCGGACAGCTTCATGCGGTAGTAGGTGGCTTTTGCGCCGACGGTGGCCTGCTCGTAGTACGCGTCGGCCGCACGCTTGATCCGTTCGCCCTCGGCCTCCGTGGCGATGATCCGCTGCCGCATCTGCCCCTCGAACTGCTCGACGGCGACCATGAGCTTGTTGGTCTCCTGCACGATCAGGTGGATCTGGTGCTGCTTGGCGGCAAGTGCCTTGGACTGTTCCTGCAGCGTCTCCTGGTCGGCCAGCTTTTTCTTGCGGATCATCTCTTCGTACTCGCCGTAGAAGCGCGGCTTTCTGGGGATGACGATATGGTCGATGAAGATGCCGTGCGGGTTGAGCTGGCCGTTTGCCTGCTTCTGCGCATTCTGCACCTTCTCGTTGCGCTTGTTGGCGTCGTAGAATTCCTCCGTGGTCAGTTCGCCCAGGTGGTTGCGGCAGATGCCGCGCACGTAGTCGCGCGCCCATTTCTCCTTGTAGGCGTTCTCCGGGCCCGACCCGAGGATGACTTCCTGCGCCATCTCCGGATTCATGCCGTACTGGACCTTGAGGTCGACGTTCACGTCGCTGCCGTCGACGGTCTTGATCTTGAGATGGTCGCCCGTCTCCTGGTCGCCGGTTTGTCCGGTCGAGCGCATCTCGAGGGTCTGCAGCGTCTTGTCCAGGACGTAGAGATCGCTGATGATGCCGTTGTAGATGCGCATGCCGGGCTCGTGGATGACTTCGATCTCGCCGCTGATCCGGTTGAGTTGGATGCCGACCTCCTGCGGCATGATCTGGCCGAACCGGATCGTGGTGACCAGGAAGACGACCAGCACCACCAGCGCCGCCACCACCCACAGCAGGCTGTTGCCGAGGATGGCCTGCAGGGCTCGCAAGTCCACGTTGTGATCGTCGCGTCCGTTCATACGCGGTCCTCCTTCCTCTCGCGTTGGCGTTGTACGGCGGAAGGTTCAAGGTAGCCGCTCGGGGGCCGACAATCAAGCGCGGAAACGGGGCGAGCGGCGAAAACATTTGAATTCCGGCCCGGTTTTCCCGATGATGAGTGGCTCGCGCGCAGGTGCATGAAGAGGGGAGGGGGCGGATGGAATTCTACACGAACATTCTGAACACGATCGGCAACACGCCGATGCTGGAACTGGCGCGGCTGTCCGACGTGCCGATCTTCGCGAAAGCGGAATACATGAACCCGGGCGGAAGCATCAAGGACCGGGTCGCACGGTATCTGATCGAGCAGGCGGAGAAGGACGGCTCGCTCAAGCCCGGCATGACGATCCTGGAGGCGACCTCGGGCAACACGGGGATCGGCGTAACGTTTGTCGGGGTGCACAAGGGGTACCGGGTCGTCATCGTCATGCCGGACGACATGAGCGAGGAGCGCCGGAAGATCATCCGCGCGTTCGGCGCGGAGCTGGTGTCGACGCCGGCGGAGAAGAGCATTACCGGCTCGCTCGAGAAGTGCGAAGCGCTGTTGACGGCCGATCCGAACACCTGGATGGTGCGGCAGTTCACGAACCCGAAGAACCCGGAGATCCACTACCTGACGACCGGGCCGGAGATCTGGCGTCAGATGGAAGGGGACGTGGCGGCCTTCGTGGCGGGGGTGGGCAGCGGCGGCACGCTGGGCGGGGTGGGCCGTTTTCTGAAGGAGCGCGACCCGAACATCCTGGCCGTGGCGGTGGAGCCGGCGAATGCCGCCGCGCTGCTGGGGCACGAGCCGGGCCTGCACAAGATCCAGGGCATCGGCGACGGCTTCATTCCACCGGTGCTGGACACGGCGCTGATCGACGAAGTGCTGACGGTGACCGACGACCAGGCCATCGAGACGGCCCGGAAACTGGCGAGCGCGGAAGGCGCGCTGGTCGGCACCTCGGCCGGCGCGAACGTGTGGTCGGCACTCGAACTGGCCAAGCGGCTGGGCAAGGGCAAGAATGTGGTGACGGTCCTGCCCGACCGCGCGGAGCGCTATTTCAGCACGGCGCTGATCTGACCGGAGCCCATCAGGGAGTTCTCGGGAGGACGCGATGCTTG
This sequence comes from Kiritimatiellia bacterium, assembly GCA_016929905.1. Classification (GTDB taxonomy): domain Bacteria; phylum Verrucomicrobiota; class Kiritimatiellia; order JAFGHX01; family JAFGHX01; genus JAFGHX01. The sequence continues at coordinate 66,183 of JAFGHX010000243.1, read as the reverse complement.
TCTACGCGGGCACCTATACGGCAAAGGGATCCGAAGGGATATACGTGTTTGGTTTTAACGAGGAGTCCGGGGCGCTGGCGCCCGTCGGCCACACGGCGGGCGTGGTGAAGAATCCTTCTTTTCTCGCTGTCGACGCGGCCGGCGGGCGGCTTTATGCCGTCAACGAGCTGGCGGCGCCCGCCGGAGAACCGAGCGGCGGGGCGGTGAGTGCCTTCTCGATCGACCGGGCCACGGGTGTGCCGCGGTTTGTGAACCGTCAGTCCTCGCACGGAACGTCCCCGTGCCATCTCAGCCTGGACGCCACGGGTCGGTTCGTGCTCGTGGCCAACTACGGCAGCGGCACGGCAGCGGTCCTGCCGATCGGTGCCGACGGCGGGCTGGGCGAGGCGGTTGACGTGGTCCGGCACGAAGGGGCGGGTCCGAACCCGGCGCGTCAGGAAGGACCGCACGCGCATTCGGTGAATCTGGCGCCCGACAACCGGTTTGCCTTTGTCGCCGATCTCGGCCTGGACCGAATCATGGTCTATGCGTTCGACGCGGAGGCGGGAAAGCTTCGGTTGCGTTCCGAGCTGTGCGCGGAAGTGGCGCCGGGCGCCGGGCCGCGGCATCTCGCCTTTCATCCCGGCGGCGCGCACGCCTGCGTGATCAACGAGCTCAACGCGACGGTGACGGTGTTTGCCTATGAGGCGGCGGCCGGCCGGTTGCGCGCGGTTCAGACGGCCGGCACGTTGCCGGCGGGCTACACGGGGAAGAACGCCTGCGCGGAGGTGCAGGTGGCGCCGGGCGGCCGGTTCGTTTACGGTTCGAATCGCGGGCACGACAGTCTTGTCGTCTACAGCGTGGACGAGGCGACGGGCCGGCTCCGGCTCGTTGGCCATGAGTCGACGCTGGGGCGGGGACCCCGCCACTTCGCGATCGATCCGTCCGGCACGTTTCTGCTCGTGGCGAACCAGGCCACCGACAGCCTTGTCGTGTTCCGCATTCATCCGGAAACGGGCCGTCTGTTGCCGACGGGGCGCCGGGCCGCCGTCTCCATGCCTGTCTGCGTCCAATTCGCCGCGGACTGACCTGAGACTCCCCCGAGTTCCCCAGAAAACTTGCTCGAGAACTTACTCGAGAACTGACCTGAAACTTGACGAGTTCTCTGAAAGACTCGCCATGGCATCAGATCAGGTCCGAAGCAGGCCGGGCGTCCTCGCCCGGCCCGGCGCGGCTGAGGACGACCGCGCTACTGGGACCCTTCACCCAAGTTTCCACCTCGCGATATCCGGCCTCGCGCCGCGCGGCGGGGCGTTCTCAGTGTGCGTCCGCGGTGAGGGACCCGGCGCGCGTGAGCGCATACGCCATGAGCACGTCGCCGTGGCGGATGTACAGCCGCCCGCCGCATACGACCGGATGCCCCCAGTGCGGGCCGGACCCTTTCGGCACCCGGAAGCTGCTGACCGGTTTGAAGGCGGCGGGCGTTGCCGGCACGAGCGCCACGACCCCTTTCGTCTCGGCATAGCCGTAGAGCATGCCGTCGGCGTACGTCAGCGAGCCTTTCGACGGCACGCCGCCGGTCCGCCAGGGGTGATCGTACTTGACCTGGCCGGTGGTGAACTCGAGGCATACCCACTGGCCCTTCGAGTTGCCGATCCAGCTCGAGCCGTACAGGTACCCGTCGACCAGCACGACGTTGCCGTGGTGCGTATCCATCGTCTTGTCCCGCCAGACGACATCCGCCCCGTCGCCGTTGGCGGAAAGGCGCAGCAGCAGCCCGCCCGCGTCGTAGCCGCTGGTGATGTAGACGAACCCGTCCTGATGCACGGGCGTGTTGGGATGGGCCGAACACTTGTTTCGGTAGGGCAGCTTCCAGAGCAATCGGCCCGTGTCCGCGTCGATTCCGACGACATGCCGGGCCAATACGGTGATGATCAGGTCGCGCGTCCCGCGCTTGACCGCGAGCGGCGAGCAGTAGGCGGATTTCTCCGAAAGCTCTTTCGTCTTCCAGACGACCGTGCCGCTGTGCTTATCGAGCGCGACGACGGACGCGGAGGGGGCGCCCGCCGAGAAGATCATGCGGTCTCCGACGATGAGCGGCGACTCGGCCGTGCCCCACGAGGGGGCGGCGGTGCCGAATTCGGTCTTGCCGTCCACGCTCCAGACGGGGGCGCCGGTTGCCGCCTCGAAACACGCCGCCCGGGCGGTGCCGCTGATCACGTAGACATTGCCGCCGTCGACCGTCGGCGTCGTTCGCGCGCCCGGGTGCGGCTCCTTCCAGTATGGCCCGTAGTCCCGTTTCCACTTCAGGGTGCCGTTCAGGTCGCACGCGAACAGGGTCTCGTCGCCGCCCGTCGTGCCCACGACGTAGAGCGTCCCCTCCGCGATCGAGACGGTCCCGAATCCGATACCCAACCCGTCCAGGCTCCACAACAGCTTCGGCCCGCCCTCGGGCCAGCGCTTGAGCAGACCGGTCTCCTTCGAACGCATGTCGCGGTCCGGTCCGCGCCACTGCGGCCATTGCGGTGCATCGGTCGCCGGCAGGTCCGCCGGCACCGCCAGGACCGACAACGCCACCAGCGCGGCCGTCACGACTCGGCCGCGCATTTTTCCCCCAACAATCCACGGCATCACTGTTCCCCCCCCTCGCACGCTGGAGTATAGCCGCGCACGTTGACACGTCAACAGCCTTCTCCCGGGTGCCCCTTTTGCGTCTTTTGCGCCCTTTCGCGGTTATCCTGTCCGCTGTTCGCTTCGACAAGGTGCTCGACACGGTGTACGTTCTGGCGGGGGCGGCTCGGCGGCTGGCCGCCGAGCCTTTGCAGCGCAATCGGCTCCCCGGGTGCGGGGAACGGGCGGGTTACTCCAGCCAGACTTTGGCGCGGAAGAAAGCGGGCACGGCATTGGAACTGAGGTAGGTCACCGTCTGGTTGGTGCCCGGGATGCCGGCGTAGCCGGCCACCACGCTCCAGGCACCCGTTTCCATGGCGTTGCGTTGCTCGAGCGTGTAGCGCCGGCTCAACCCCGCGTAGCCGGTGCCCGTCGCCTCCAGCGCCGCGAACGAGACGACGACCGCCTGCCCGTTGGTCAGGCTGCCGTCCACCGCGAAGGTGCTGGGGGCATTCGACGGGTGGGTCCCGCAGATGTATTCCTCGATCGTGGTCAACCCGTCGGCGTCCGGGTCCTCGTTGGGCGGCGGGTCGGGCACGCCAAGGTAATAGGACGCCCAGGCCGCCGGCGGCGCCAGCGGCGGCGGGGGCGTCTGCGCCGCGAACGAGCCTTTCACCATCAGCGCGTTGGCATAGGTGTAGTACTTCAGCGTCGTGTCGCGGTCGAGCGTGAGGACGGCGGTTCCGTCCGAGCCCGGGTCGATGTGCGTGAAGCGCGTGATGTAGCCGGTATCGGCCTGGTTGTTGTAGCCCGCGTTGTAGAAGGCGGTATCGTCGGCGACGCTGTTGGTCAGAATCGTTGCGCCTGAACTGCTGGCATTGACGAAGCTGAACACGCCGGACAGCGTGCCGTAGTGGTAGCGGGAGGCGGTCCCCACATAGCCGGCGTCGTTCCGGTCGCCGTACAGCGCCAGCTCATACCGCAATTCGGGGTTCAGCCCGGCGAGTGTCAGCACGAGGTCGTCCGAATCGGTGTCTCCGTAGGAGATGGCGCCGAGCGCATCGAGCTTCCCGTCGAAAACGGCATAGGCGTCGGTCCCGGCGGCGGGGTGCGCGCCCTGGTTGGTCCCGACGCCGCTGGCGCCCATGACCGTCAGGGTCACCGCCAGTTCGTCGCCGGTCGCGTAATCGATGAGCCGGCCCTGGTGGACGCCGGCCGGGTACCCGTTGGTGGTCGTCCAGGTGGTGATGTTCGCGCTTGTCTGGCTGGGCGCCCAGCCCAGATCGTTGTAGGCGGTGAACGCGCGGTCGTTGTCTCTTATGACGCAGGTCGTGGCCGGGTCGGCAGGCAGCAGGGCGTTGCCCGCGTTGCCGAGTGTGACGATGATCGTCTCGTTTGTTTCCGCGAGCACGTCGTCGATGAGGGTAGCGGGAATCGTCTTGTGGGTCTCGCCCGGCGCGAAGACGAGCGTGCCGGGTGCGAGCGCGTAGTCGGCGCCGCCGGCGGCGGTTCCGCCCGACACGGCGTAGTCGACGGTGACAGTCTGCAGCGAGGCCGCGGAGAGCAGGACCTCGAGCCCGGCGGACGTGTCCGTCTCGTCCGCGCCCGGCGTCTCCCAATCGAGCGCGTAACGATACAGCGCCCCGTTCCCGCCCTGGACGATGAGGTACAGGTGCGAGCGGTCGGCGCTGAAGCAGATGCCTTCGGGCAGCGAGCCGTCGATGGGATGGAAGGACAGGACGCGGCCTGAGAGGTCGGTCTCCACGACCCGTTCGCTCAGGTCGCTGAGGAAGAACAGGTGCCGGGTGCGGCTGTCGTACAGGACGTCGAGGAAGTCCTGGCACAGCCCGCCGATCCCGTCCGAGGCGTCGAACAAGACGGTCCCGACCGCCGTGGTGCCGGCGCACTCCACTTTGTAGACGGTCGTGGGCGTTTCCTTGGCGAGATAGAACCAGTCATTGTCCGGGTCGTAGCTGATCCCTTCGATGTCGTTCGCGCCGCCGGGCAGGTCGAGCGCGAACGAGATGCCGGCAGACTTGTCCACGTTGGTCGTGCCGGCGGTAATCGTGAGGAAGGTAATGTCCTGGTCGGCCTCATCCACGGCCGCGAACGTATCGCCGTGCAGGTGGGTGAGCCCTTCCATATCCGGGAACCCGACGGTGGGCATGGTGCGCAGGTAGGTGCCGTCCGCACCGAAGACGTCGATCGTCTTCCGGTCGTGGTTGTCGACGCCGAGCAGTTCGCCGGTCGACGGCATGAAGACGCACTCGGAATGGCCGGCGTTGGTGGCGGCGACGAGGCTGGTGATGCTGAGGTCGGGCTCGGCATGCCGCACCCGAGCGCTCGGCGCGAAGGCGACGGTCACGGCATTGCTGCCCAGCGCCGTGCGCGGGTTCCAGCCGGTATCCACGCGCAGTCCGGCCGTGCCGGCGCGCGCAATCGCCTCCCACGGCACCAGCTTGAAGTTCTGGTTGGCGCCGGGGTTGTCGTTATCCTGAGCGATGAACACGCCCCACGCAAAGCCGGTGCCCAGGGCCGCGTTGCAGACGTCGATCCCGTCCGTCTGGGACGTGCCGTCCACGCCGTTGGTCTCGACGATCCGGAAGCTCTTCACGTAGGTGTTGGGCGGTTCGCGCTCGTAGACGGCATAGGTCTCGTAGTAGGTGTTGGTGGCCGGCACGTCTTCGCCCTGGCTCGAGGCGAGCAGATAGCCTTTTCCGTTCGGGGCGTAATACAAGGCCAGCCCCTCAATGTCGGCGGCCAGATGGCCGTCGGAGGCGGAGTCGACCAGCACACGGTTCGTCCCGTCGCCCGGCTCCGCCCCGTAGCGCCAGATGCCGACGTCTTCTTCGCCGACGTACAGCCAGGCGCGCTCGTGGTCGGCGACGAGCCCTTCCACCATGCTCCCGACGCTCCAGGCGCGGACCCGCGCGGCATCGACCTTGCCGTTTCCGTCGTCGAGCAGTTCCCACTGCTCCATGTCGCCGTCCTTGTCGCTGACGAAGAAGTAGAAGGCGTCGCTCACCGGGCTGCGGTAGGTGCAGATCCCGTACAGGGTATCCATATCGGAGCCGCCGCCGCCGAGCTGAATGGTGCGTGCGGCGATATTCGTCAGCGTGCGTGTTGTCGGCACCACCTGCCAGATGGGCACGTTGGTCTCGCAGCGCAGCGTGCCCAGGACCAGGTCGACCCGCTCGCCGCCGAGCGGGAACCCGTGGCAGACGTCCACGTTGTTGATGGTCTTGTCCACGGTGCCGGGGTAAAGGTACTGCGCGTGCTCGGAGCCGTCCAGGTTGTACAGCACGAGCCCGCCTTCGGGTGACTTGTCGGTCCCGATGATCAGGCTCAGCGCGGCGTTGGTGGGGTGGATCCACACGCACGGGTCGTCGGCCGCATCGCCGGCGTGCGGGACGGGCTCGGTTTCGACCGTTGCCCCCGTATCGACGAGCTCCGCGCGCACGGCGCCGGCCAACAGCAGCGCCGGCAGTCCGATGAGCCGTGCCATCCACAACGTCATACGCATAGCTTGAGTCCCTCCTCAGGGGCGCCAACCGGGTCACATCCCATGGTGCCACAACTCGGCCTGTGGCCGCAACCAAAGTTGAATGTTCACTCCGTACACGGTATAGGGTCAATTGGAGGGCAAGCGTCCTCGCGAGCTGCTTCTTGGAGCGGCTGCGCCGGACATATTGGGAGCCGAAATCGCCGGGCGCTAGCGCCCGCCGATCGGGACGGCGTTGGCGACGCCGAACGTGAGGTCCCAATAGCCGTTGTACCAGCCGTCGAAGGAGAGCAGGACGTACCAGGTGAAGGTGGGCACGTCGAACACGCCGATATCGGTGTAGCCGTCGCCGTCGTAATCGCCGGTGACGGGGGTGGGGCCGCTCCAGCCGTATTGGCGGACCCATACGCTGCCGTTGGAGGAACGCCTGGCATACCACGTACTGGTTGCGGGATCATACACGGCCAGGTCCGTCTTGCCGTCGGCGTCGTAGTCGGCGTGGACAGGATTGGCGCTGCCCCAGCCGAACGCCTCGCTGCGCACCTGGCCGTTGGACGACTGCAGGATGTACCAGGTGCCGGCAGGCTGATTGTAGAGCGCGGGGTCGGCCTTGCCGTCGCCGTCGTAGTCGGCGGGCACGGTCTTGGGCCCGTCCCAGCCGAACGTCTCCACGCGCGTGGCGCCGGTGCCGGACTGCCGGATGTACCATTTGCCGTCCGGCGGGTGATAGACGGCGATGTCGGTCTTGCCGTCGCCGTCGTAATCGGCGGGGACGGGGTTGGCGGCGCTCCAGCCGAAGGCGACGTTGGTGACCACGCCGTCCGAGGTGCGCTTGATATACCAGTTCCCGCTGCTTTGATCATAGACGGCGAGATCCGTCTTCACGTCGCCGTCGTAGTCGGCTTGTACCCGTTTCGGCCCGCTCCAGCCGAACGACGCGACCGTGTTGGACCCGCCGCGCGAGAAGCGGATGTGCCAGGTGCTGTCGCTGGCGCGGTGGACGGCGAGATCCGATTTGAAGTCGCCGTCGAAATCGTTCACGACGGCGCGCGGGAAGGAGGCCGCATTGGTGGGGCTGGTCCCGCACTGCACTTCCAGCCAGTCGTCGCGCCCGTCGCCGTCGGTGTCCTTCTTGTTCGGGTCGGTGCCGTAGGTTGTGAGCTCGGTGCCGTCGTTGAACCCGTCGCCGTCGGTGTCGGCGGCCTGCGGGTGGGTGCCGGTGTTGGTGGGGCTCTGATAGACGCCCGTCTGCGTTTCCGCCTCGTCGCCCACGCCGTCGGCGTCGGCGTCCTTCGCCACCCGCACGCTGTACACGTACGGGTGCGGGCCGCTGCCCGGCGCGCCGGTGTAGACGTTGACGGGCGGGGTGGAGGTGATGTAGCGCTCCAGCGCCATCAGCTCGTCGAGCACGAGGTTGGTGGCCAGCTCGACCTCGTAGGCCCGGTTCGTGACGCTGGACCAGCGTAGCATGAGCATGTTGTTGGTGAGGAACGCACGCGGGTTCAGGATCCGGAACACGGAATTGCTGTCGTTCGGATTGGTGCCGGCGATGTCCTCGTGCGGGTCGTTCAGGCTGTCGCCGTCGGTGTCGGGCCGGGTCGGATCGGTGTGGGTCCACTCGACCTCGTATCCGTCGAGCCAGCCGTCGTTGTCGGAGTCCGGATCGTGCGGGTTCGTGCCGCGCTCGTGCTCGCCCCGGTTGTTGAGCCCGTCGGAGTCGGGGTCGCTCGATCCGTCCGGCGTGAGCGGGTCGAGCGAGTTGGCGACTTCCCAGCCGTCCTTCATCTCGTCGCCGTCGCTGTCGGAATTGTAAGGGCTGGTTCCGTAGACGTTCATTTCGTCCAGGTCGGTGAGCCCGTCGTTGTCGGTGTCGAGAATGAGGTAGGTGCCGGTGAACGCGGTGTTCTGGCCCTCGAGCACGGTGAGCGTCTGGTTGGACGGCGCGGCAAAGCCGACGAGCGCGGCGTACGCGACGGTGTAGGGCCCGATCGGCGCGGCGGTCTGCGCCAGATCGCCGGCGGCGTTGGTCGGGCCGGTATAGCCCGCGGGGTGTTGCGTGAGGGTCCAGGTTCCGTTGCTGGGCGTCACATCGACGCTGAAACTGCCCATGATCGCATAGCCGGTACCGGCCACGGCGGCGGCGGCGCCGCCGCCGCCGGTGAACGTGACGGTGTTGCTGTAGCTCTGCTGCGCGGCGGGGGAGAACCGGACGACCACTTGCCGGCTTTCGCCGCCGAGGAGGCTGTAGGTGCCATTGGTGACGATGCTGAACGGGGCCGGGACGCTCGCGTTGCCGGCGAGCACGAAACCGCCGGCGTTCTGCACGACGAACACGCGGTCGGCATGCTCCGTGAGGAGGACCTGGCCGAAATCTTCGGCGTCGGGCCACACGGCGATCTGGGGCGGCGGCTGCGCGACGCCGGCCACGCCGGCGGTCGCATCGCCGCCGCCGGTAAAGGCGACCTCGGCCGTGTTCGTGCCGGGCACGGTCGGGCTGTACCAGACGGTGACGATGTGGTTGCTGCCGCCGGTTACGGCGTAGGCGGCGTTGGAGACGCTGAACGGCGCATCGGCCGATGCGCTGCCGCTGAGCACGCCGCCGCCGGTGTTGTAGACGGTGAACACGCGGGAGGTCGTCGCGCCGGTGGCGACGTCGCCGAACGTGTGGGCCGCCGGCGTCACCAGGATCTGCGGCGGTGGGTGGGCCGTGCCGCTGACCGGCCGCGTGGCGCCGAGCGCGCCGCCGAACAGGATGCCGGCGGTGTGGGTCTGCACGTTGGTCGGGCTGTACCAGACGCTCACCACATGATTGCTGCCGGCGCCGACGGCGTAGACGGCGTTGGAAACGCTGAACGGATAGTCGCTGCTCGCCTCGCCGCTCAGCACCCCTTCTCCCGTGTTTTGCACGGTGAACGTGAGCGACGTGGAGGTGTTGATCTGGACGGCGCCGAAGGCGTTGCTCGCCGGCGTCACCCCGATGGCGGGCGGGCCGTGCGCGCAGGCGCTGAGCGAGACGGTCGTACCGGCGTCGCCGGTGAAGGTGAGGCTCCGGTCGTACGTGCCGGACGAAACCGGCCGGCATCGCACCGTCACGTCATGCGCATGGCCGGCGCCCAGATTCGTGTACGCGGCGCCGGCGTACACGTCGAACGGCGAACTCACGCCGGCTGTGCCGGAAAGCAGGCCGCCGCCCGAATTCTGAACGGTGAAGACCCGGAAGACTTCGGAGCTGACCAGTACCGAGCCGAAATCGTAGGGGGACGGGTTCACGGAAATGGCGGGTGCGGGATAGGCGGAGCCCGTCACGGTGACGTTCGATCCGCCGCCGCCGGAGAAGGTCACGGTGGCCGGGTGCGTGCCCGCCGAGGTGGGATGATACCGGACGACGATGTTCGTGTCCTGGCCGGCGGGAATGCTGTAGCTCGCGCCGTACGGGAACTCGTAAGGCGCCGGCGCCGAGGCCGTGCCGCTCAGCGGCTGGTTGGCCACCCCCGTATTGTAGACGGTGAAGGAGCGGTCTTGGGTGGTGCCCGCCTGGATCGTGCCGAACTCGTGATGGTACGGCGTGACCGCGATGACCGGCGGGGAGACGCCGACGAGCGCGATGTCGTCAAGCGCGCCAAGGTAGTTGACACGCAGCACGAATTCGGGGTTCACATCGTCCAGCGCCCAGCGGTGCTCCCACGGGATCTCGCCCTGCAGGTTGATCGCGCCGTTCGCACCTACCGCGGTTACCGTGCGGCTCGTAATGTCGATCACCAGGTTGTACCATGTCCCGCTCGAGAGCGTCAGACCCGTGTTCGAGGCGAGCAGCACGCTATTCGTGCCGTAGTCGTAGCCGAGATTCGCCTGCGTGCGGTGCAGGACGATCCAGACGCGCTGGTCGGTGTCGAAGTAGCGCGGATAGATGTAGACCTGCGAGAAGTCCGAATCGCCCCACTGCCACCAGACGGAGCCGTAGGTCATCGAGAAGTCGCGGTACAGCCAGTGCGGGGCGCCGCCCTCCTCACGTTCCAACGCCGTGGGGCTCGAGTGGCCGGCCGCCCATTGCCAGCCGTCGAGGTCGTCGGTGCGCCAGCCGATCGTGTCGTGGTCTTCCCAGTTTTCGACAATGTCCCAGTAGCCCGTGAGCGAATAGCCGTCGCCCCAGACGGTGAGGTTGCTGCTCGAGCCGCCCGTGACGCTGAAGGTGGCCGTGCGCGTGTGGGTGCCCGCGCTGGTCGGCGTGAAGGCGAGGGTGACCTGGCTGGTCTGGCCGGCCGGGATCGTGTAGGCGGCGTCCCCGCCGGGACTGAAAGGCGCCGAGACGCTTGCACTGCCGACGAGCGTGCCGCCGCCCACATTCTCGACGTTGAACACCTGCGTGGCCTCTTCGTCCAGCAGGACCCAGCCGAAGTAGTTCGTGTTCTCCGGCCAGACGGCGATGGCGGGCGGGTCGTGCGCCGTGCCGCTCACCGGGTGGTTCGTGCCGCCGCCGCCGCTGAAGGTGACCGTGGTGCTGTGCGCGCCGGCCGAAGTCGGCTGATAGGTCACGCTCACCTCGTGCTCGTTGCCGGGCGCGACGGCGTAGACGGCGTTGGCGAGGGAGAAGAACGCGTGGCTGACCGTGGCGGTGCCGTACAGGGCGCTGCCGCCCCAGTTGTGGACCGTGAACACCTGGCTGCTCTGCGTGTTGATCTGGACGCTTTCCCATTCGAGTTCCGACGGCGTCACCGAGATCGCCTCCGGGTAGTAGGCCGAGCCGCTCAGCGTACGGCTCGCGTTCCCGGCGCCGGAGAACTCGACGCTGCCGTTGTGGGCGCCGTTGAGCGTGGGTTCGTACGTGACCGTCACGACGTGTTCGGCGTTCGTGGGGAGCGTGTAGCTCCCGTTCGAGACCCGGTAGTGGTCGGCGGAAGTGTCGGCTTGGCCGATCAGCGTGCCGCCGCCGGTGTTCTTGACGGTGAAGGTGCGGTCCACGCTCGAGCCGACCGGCACGTTGCCGAACGTGTGGCCGTCTGCCGGCGAAACCGACAGAATGGGCCACAGGTAGGCGGAGCCGCACACGCCGATGTTCGTCGGGCCGCCGGTGCCGGTGAACGCGACCTGCGTGTTGTGCGAGCCGAGCGCGAGCGGCCGGTACCACACTTCCACGTCGTGCGTGTCGCCGGGGCCGAGGTCGCTGTAGAAGGCGTTGTTCAGTCCGAAATAGGCGTGCGCTTCGCTCGCATTCCCGCTGAGGCTGCCGCCGCCCGCGTTGCGCACGGTAAAGATGAGCGTGTGCCGCGAGTCGAGCGCAACGTCCCCGAAATTGGTGCTCAGCGCCGAGACCTCCAGAATCGGCGCCTCGTAGGCGTCGCCCTGGAGATGGCAGGCGCCCGTCTGGCTGCCCGTGAACAGCAGGTCCGCGGTCTGCCGCCCGGCTTCGGTCGGCCTGTATTCCGTGATGACCCCGTGCCACTGGTCAGCGCCCACCGTGTAGTTGGTGCCGTTCTGCACCCGGAACGGCAGCGCGACGCTCGGGATGCCGGTTATCGTGCCCGCGCCCCGGTTGTGGATGTAGATCACCTCGTAGTCCGAGTGGCCGACCTCGGTGTCTTCGAACACGTGCGAGGCCGGTACCACGTCGAGGTCGGGTACCGGCACCGTATTCCAGATCAGGTCGTATGGACTGTACGCCCCGGCCGGCCCGTAGACCCGCACATAGTATGTGCCGGCGACAGGCACTTCGCAGTCCAGCGTTTCGTCGTCGGTCTGCGACGCGCCTTGCCCCGCGCTGAGAAGGGTTTGCCCGCCGTCGTACAGCGCGATGTCGATATTGCCCTCTGCATGCGCAAAGAGGCACGTGACGACCAGCCGTTCATACCCCGACGGCACGTTGACGGCGTACCAGTCGTCGTCGCGCCGGAAACACGCCCATAGCTGTGCGCGGTCGGAGATGTTGGTCGCGGCGCCGATCGAATCGTTCTCTTCGTACAGATCGTCCACGTAGACCGTGACGTCCGTCTCCTGCGGATCGAGATTCTTGTTCACACCCTTCGCGACAACCGTCACCTGATACTCGCCCGTCTGGTCCGGCGCGATCAGTTCGAGTTCGCGCGACGCGCTCGAATCCTCGAAGATCAGGTTGCCGACGAAGAAGTTCGTGTCGTTGTCGCCGCCGAAGCCTGCGACCCAGTCCACCCCCAGCGTGACGCCCGCGGCTATGAACCCGCCGGTATTCCGCACCGTAGGCTGCAGGCTGAAGGCGGCGTTCCTCAGTACCGTCACGTCGGCGGCAGGCAGGGAAAGCGACAACTGCGGCGTCTTCAGCATGGCGTCGGCGATCAGCGCGTACTTCTGCTCCACCCATATCCAACTGCCGGAGTCCACAAACTCGACGCGTGCGGTCCAGACGCCGGCGACGGCGTTCGTGACGATAAGCTTCTCGATCGGCGACTGGCTGGTGACATCGGGGGCCGGCAACGGGGTGAGCACGCTCCCGCCGGGCGCGATCAGGCTCAGGTCGATATCGTCCCACAGCGCGTTGGTCTGAGCCAGCTCGCCGTACTGGTCGTTGTAGGCCAGCGTCACGGCCAGTTGTCTGGTGCCGGGCGGCACGACAAAGGCGTGGTTGTCGACGGTGTTGATCGTGTCCACGTTCGCCGTGAGGCCGAGCAGGTTGGTGTATTCGCCGGCCATATCGTGGATGACCAGGAAGGCGTTGACCATGCCGTACCCCGTAGCCGGGTCGGCATACGCCTGTCGCGGGTCGTCCGAGCCTTCCTGAAGCGGCAAGGCCCTGTTGATGAGCAGCGCCTTCATCTCCTCCGACGAGATGGTGGGGTACCACTCCTTGATCTTGGCGCATACCCCCGCGACGTGCGGGGCCGCCATGCTTGTGCCGCTCATGCGCAGGTAGGTCTCGTCGGCCCATTCGAAACCCTCGCAGATGTTGTTCGTCGTGCTGCCGGATGGGCCGTCCCTGATCGCCCACGGTTCGCTGGCCGTCGAGACAACCCCGTACACGTCGTCGTCGCCGCCGCCAGGGGCGACCAGGTCGGGCTTGAGCCGGCCGTCGTCAAGGGTCGGCCCCCGGCTGGAATAGTTGGCCACCTGCCCCAGTTCGCCGAACATCGGGCTCTCGGTCGCGTAACGCTGGGCGCCGACCGTCACGACATTCTTGCCGGTGCCCGGATTGTCGATCGTGTAGTCTTGACCGTCATTGCCGGCCGCCACCACCAGCACCATGTCGTGCTGATCGCAGTAGCGGTCGAACAGCTCCGTTTCTTCCGTGTACAGGTACTGCAGGGTGTTGGTCGTATAACCCCACGAGTAGTTGGAAATCTGGACGCCCGCATCCCGGAACTCGGACAGCGTCGTGGCTTCGTATTCGGACATGGGCCGGAAGTAGACCGTGCAGTCGGGGGCAACGCCTCGGATCAGTTCGCTCCCGTTCGGGCCCGGCACGACCTTGGCTCTTCCGGCGATGATTCCGGCGACATGCGTACCGTGCGTGACCCCCGCCTGCGGCCCGCCGTTCGTGACCGTGCCGGCGTGGAAGTGGCCGCGCAGCTCGGCGTGGTTGGTGTAGACGCCGCCGTCGTTGACGCCAACGACAACGCCGTACCCGCTGTAGGGGGTCTCGTACGACAGGATCAGGTCTCGACTGTCACGCGCATCGAAATTCAGACCGGCAATCGAGCAGGTGGCGAGCAGCCTCTTCTCTGCCGGCCGGCTCACGCCGCGGACCCACCACAACTGCTCGGCGGCTTGTTCAAACTGCGCCCGATCCAGATGGACCCGGTAACTCTCCGCCGTCGGATCGTACCCCTCCACGCTGATGCCGAGCCGGGCCAGGTCCGCGCGGTGTGCGGCGTGATCGCCGTCCAGCGTGTGCAGGATCGCCGGGCCGTCGGGCGCGGCTCCGTCGGCGGGCCTGTACCGGTACTCTGTCCGGTATTCGCCGATCCAGCGGACGTACTCGCGCGCCGCCACCGTTGCCAGGCGGCGGCGCGGGATCCGGACGATCGACGCGCGGTATCCGGTCTTCCGGTAGACGGCCACCCCCAGCTCCAGCAGGTCGACAAGGTGGCCGAGCGTCGCCTCTTCGCCCATCTGCAGAATGCACACCGCGAATTCCTGCCCGTCCGGGCCTTTGAACACGGAGGCGCCTTCGGCCAATCCCGCTTGCGAACCGGCGGCCGGGTAGATGTCCTTGTCGCAGAACACGTGGACGGGCCAGACGTGGGTCGGTTGCCCGCTGTCGGCATCGGCGCGACGGCGCGGATTCGGGAGCCGATCGCTCATCCGCAGGCCGTGCGTACGGGCATGCTCGCGCAAAGCCTTCGCCGCTTGGACGGGATCGGGCATGTTCAGGAATCTGGCGAAGTCCCACGGGCATGGGGTGGGGCCGGCCGCGTCCGGTTTGCGAAAGGGCGCGATCGGCGCGAGTGGCGCCGATCCGGCCTGTGGCCCCAGGCCCCGGGCAGAGCCGCCCGCTTTCGGTCCGGGCCGAGCGGTGCGGGCAAGCCGATCTGTCCGCGTTACCCGCGCGCCCTGCACCTTGTTCGCCGCGACCCGTATCCGAGTAGCGCCGTGGCGTATGCTCCGGTGCGCGATGGCCAAAACGAGTGCCGCAAGGCAAGCCGCCGGTAAGGCTGTCCGTCGCAGTCTGGAAGTGCGCCAATTCATCGGTTCGTGGTCTGCAGGCCGCCCGGACGGCCCTGCGCCCTGCGCGGCAGGGGAAGAGCCCGGCAGCCGGCGAGTATCTCCGGGCGGAATTCGAGTTTCCAACTATACCAGATCCGGATGACTCTTTCAAGGATCGACTCTTACGGCCGTCGGCAACGACCGCAGATTCACGAGCGAGTTCTCGAGTAGGTTCTCGAGCAAGTTCACAGTCGGCGACAAATCAGTTGACGGGTGGGGTTGCGTTCCCTAGTCTCTCGCCGGACCTATGAGACACCGATTCGAGCGGTTCGGCTGCGTCCTGCATCATCTGGGCAATCTTCTCGGGGCATTCGGCGTGGTGCTGCTCGCGCCGATCGCCGTTGTTCTGCTTTGCTGGGGCCACCGGGGCGACGGGCTGCCGACGCTCGAAGCGTTCCTGATTCCGGCGGCAGGCTCGTTCCTGTTCGGGCTGGCGCTGCGGACGCTGTTCAAGGCCAGGCCGCTCGACCTCGCCAGTTCCATGCTCTTCTGCACGCTCGGTTGGCTGGCGGCCTCCGCGTTCGGGGCGTTGCCGTTCGTAATCGGGATCGGGGCCAGTTACCTGAACGGCTATTTCGAGGCCATGAGCGGGTTCACCACCACCGGCATCACCGTGTTTGTCGGGTTGGACCGGATGCCGCTCAGCGTCCTGTTCTGGCGCGCACTGACCCAATGGCTCGGCGGACTGGGCATTCTGTCGTTCTTTCTGGCGGTCATCTTTCGAGGCGGCGGCGCGCACCACATCTTCGGCGCGGAGAGCCACAAGATTTCCGCCCGGCGCCCGGCCCCGGGCCTGTTCAACACGTTGAAGATCCTGTGGGGGATCTACGTGCTGTTCACGTTCGCCGGCGCGCTGGCCCTGGCGCTTGAGGGGATGCCCGTGTTCGATGCCGTCTGCCACTCGTTCACGGCACTGTCCACCGGCGGGTTCTCCCCGCACGATCTGAGCATCGGCCACTACGCCGCGGCGGGGTACCGCCACCACCGGCTGATCGAGTACACCGTCACGTTCATCATGCTGCTCGGCGGCATGAACTTCCTCGTGCACTACCGCGTGCTGACCCGCGACGTGAAGGCGCTGTGGGACAACATCGAGATCCGGTACTGGTGGCGGTTCATCGCGGGGTTCACCGTCATCATCATGGTCGATCACCTCTGCAGGGGCGGCGGGCTGAAGGCCTGCCTGGCCGGCGCGCCGGCCGCCGCCGCCAAGATCGAGGGCACGTTGCGGCACACGCTGTTCCAGGTGGTCTCCATCCTCACCACCACCGGGTTCGGCACGCAGGATATCGGTTCGCCGTTCTTTCCGGCCCTGTCCAAACAGCTCTTCCTGATGATGATGATCATCGGCGGCTGCGTCGGGTCGACCGGCGGCGGGATCAAGATGCTGCGTGTCGCCATCCTGCACCGGCTCGTGCAGCGCGAAATCTTCAAGTTGCGCGTCTCGGACCGCACGTCATCCGGGTTGGTCATCGACGGAAAGGTCGTGCCCGAAAGCGAGGTGGACCGGGTCGCCGCCCTCTTCTTCGCCTGGATCGTGCTGCTCGTGCTGGGCGGCGGCGTCACGGCCCTGTTCTCCGGGCTGAGCGCCTGGGAGTCGTTCTCCGGTATGTTCTCCGCGCTCGGCAATATCGGCCCGTGCTATATCTCCGCACAGGACATGGTTGGCCTGCACCCCGTGCCCAAGGTCACCTATATCCTCGGCATGCTGGCCGGGAGGCTGGAGATCCTGCCCGTCCTGCTGCTGTTCTCCAGGCGCGCGTGGAAGTGACGCGGAATCCTGGAATGGAAGGGTGGAAGCGTGGAAGAATGGCAGATTATGGAAGGGTGGAAGGGTGGGCGTCAGAGAAGAACGGAGGGCGGACCCGGGCTCTTCGACTCCCGATTCTTGCCCTTGGACTTGCCGCCTTCGGCCTGAGCTTGGCGATCTGAGCCCCGAGCCCGCGGCTCGGGCCTGTTGAAGGCTTGCATGGAAGGGAGACGGACATGTACATCATCATAGCCGGCGGCGGGATGGTGGGCGGCGACCTGGCGAAACGGCTGGTGGCGAAGAAGCACGACGTGGTCGTCGTGGATGAGGACAAGACCACGTGCGACAAGCTCTACTCGGAGACGGGCGTGATCGCCGTGAACGGGCACGCCGCCCACGTGGAGGTCTTGCGGGAGGCGGGCATCGAGAAGGCCGATGTGGTGGTGGCGGCGACGGGCGACGACGCGGAGAACCTGGCGTGCGTGGTGCTGGCGCGCAGCGCGGGCGTGGACCGCGTGCTGGTCCGTATGCGGGATCCCGCCTATGAGAGCGCGTACAAGCTGGCCGGCGCGAGCGCGATCGTGCGGGTGACGGACCTGATGGTGAACCAGATGATGATGGAGGTGGAGCAGCCGGCCGCGCGGGAGATCATGACGATCGGCGGCGGCCGCGCCAACATCTTCATGGTCATCGTCCCGAACGGGGCCAGGGTGGCCGGCCAGACGGTGGAAGGGATCGCGCGCGATCCGCAGTTCCCGGACCAGTGCGTCTTCATCGCCGTGTTCAACGAGCGGACCGAAGAGCTCGCGATTCCGCGCGGAAATCAGGTCATCAACGCCGGTGACGAGTTGTTCCTGGTCGCCACCGCCGCCGACATCACGCGGGCCGTGAGCTTCCTGACGGCGCCGGCGCCGTAGCCGTACGGTCGTGCGCGGGCGGGACAGAGGGGAGCCAATGGATCAGCGCCGGGCAGCGTATTCGGTCAGGTGGTACTACTTCTTTCGCTTCATGGCGATGGGCTCGATGTTTCCGTACCTGGGGCCCTACTTCAAAGAGTACTGCGGGGCGACGGACAGGGACATCGGCCTCTTTTCGATGGCCGGCGCGGTCGTGGCCCTGTTCACCGACGGTGTGTGGAGCGTGCTGGCGGACAAGGCGAGCAGCCGCGCCCGGTTCACCGCCGGGCTGTGCCTGATGTCGGCGTTCGTCGTGCCGATGCTGGCCTTCGTGCGGGACTTCTGGTCGGTGCTGGCGGTGCTGCTGTTGCATGCGCTGTTCTTCTCGCCCATTACGCCCATGGCCAACAGCGTGGCGCTCGAACAACTCGGCACGCGCGGGCGCGCCGGGTTCGGCACGATCCGCGTCTGGGGAACGGTCGGGTTCCTCGTCTCCCTGTGGCTGATCGGTCCGCAGCTCGACGCCGCGGGGCTGCTGTGGATGTTTCCCGTCTTCTCGCTCGGCACACTGGTCGCGGCCGGCTTCATGTGGCGGATACCGGCCCGGGACCGCCGCGCCGCGTCGGGCGTCCTGGCGGCGGCCGTGCGCGCGCTCTGCCGCAAACGCAATGTGCTCGGGTTCCTGCTCGCCGCCTTCTTCGCTTCGCTTGGCTCGCACATGGGCTACGTGTTTTTCAGCATCTATGCCAGGGAACTCGGCGCGAACAACACCCTGTTGGGCCGGCTCTGGAGCATTGGGGTGGGCGCCGAAATCGCCATGATGCTGTTTGCCGCCCGGCTCGTCAGCCGCATCGGCGTCAAACGCCTGATCCTGGTCGGGATGCTGGGCGTGTTCGCGAAATGGGCCGGCATGTCGCTCGCGTCCACCTGGTGGCATCTTCTCCCGTTCCAGCTCTTCCATGCCGCCTCGTTCGGCGCCTTCTATATCGGCGCGGTCAGCTTCATGGACGCCGAAAGCCCCGAAAACGTCCGGTCCACCGCCCAGGCGGTATACAATATCCTGTCGGTAACCCTGTGCCGGATCATTGCCGGCCCGCTCAGCGGCGAGATTGCCGGACACATCGGTTATTCGGGGTTGATGCGGCTCTGCGGCCTGATGGGACTGGTCGGTTTCGTGCTGACGGCGGTCCTCGTCCGGGAACCGGTTCGGCCCGAAGGCGGACGGAACGATGACGGCGGCTCAGACGCCGATCGCGTGGGGCGCGGCGCCGCGGTAGAAAGCCGGGACCGGGGTTAGTTGCCGAGAACGGCAACGAAAAACAAGAAATTTTCGGGTGCTGAGAGGTCAGAGGGCAGAAGCCAGAGGTCAGGCAGGACGCGATGCTGGCTGAGAAGCCGCTGACCTCCGACCTCTGACCTCTGGGTTGCGGGCGAAGCCCGCGTTGGGGATGCACGGCATGCATGCAGGACACACCGGCGAGGATAGAGCGTTCGCCCACGGATTGGGCCGGGCCGAATTGGCGAAAACGCTCGCCGAACTCGGCGAGCCGGCCTACCGCGCGGATCAGGTCTGGCACTGGCTCTACCGCAGCCGCGTCGCCGACTGGGCCGCCATGCGCAACATTCCCGCGGCGCTGCGGGACCGGCTCGCGCGGCGGCTGGCCATCGCGTTCGGCGAAATCCTGCAGACCCAGGGCGAGGCGGGCGGCACCCGCAAGCTCCTCATCCGCCTGCGCGACGCGCAATCGGTCGAGACCGTCGCCATCCCGGCAAGGGGCCGCAGAACCGTCTGCGTGTCCACCCAGGTGGGCTGCAAGTTCGGCTGCGCCTTCTGCGCCAGCGGGCAGGGCGGTTTCGTTCGCGACCTGGCCGCCGGCGAGATCGTCGGCCAGGTGCTGGCCGTCGCCGCCGATTGGCGCGCGCCTCCCACGCACGTGGTGCTCATGGGGATGGGCGAACCCCTCGACAACTATGACCAGTCCCTCCAGGCCGTTCGGATCCTCAACGACGCCGAGGGATTGAATATCGGCGCCCGCCGCATCACCATCAGCACCTGCGGCCTCATACCCGGGATTCAGCGCCTCGCCGGTGAAGGCATCCAGGTGGAGTTGTCCGTCTCGCTGCACGCACCGGACGACACGCTGCGTTCCCGCCTCATGCCCGTCAACCGGAAGTACCCTCTGCCGGATCTGCTGCGCACGTGTGAGGATTACGCGCGAAAGACGGGACGAATCATCACGTTTGAATACGCGCTCATCAGCGCCGTCAACGACTCCCGCGCACACGCCGAATCCCTTGCCGGCCTCGTGCGCATCGTCCCTTCTCGCGTGAACCTGATCCCGCTCAGCCCCGTGGCGGAGTACCCGCAGCAAGCGGCTCCCCAACGGGTCGCCGATATGTTCATGGCCGTCCTCGCCCGCGCCGGCGTCAATGCCACTCTTCGCGTATCCAAAGGCGCTCGCATCAGCGCCGCATGCGGACAGCTGCGCCGGCCCGGCACGCCGGCCCGCCCATCCTGAGGGCAGGCTGCACGATTGCCCCCGGGCTGGAGGGAAGCAGGCACCCCCGCCCTTCGCGAACAAGCCCGGTCGGCAGCCGGGACCGTACGCCTTCCAGACGCGATTTCCGGTCTGAATGCGCATCTGTTCGCGTGTTGCCTCCAGCACACCCCCCTCCTCTCGTATGCAATATATAGTATGTATCGCGACGGGTTTGGGTGGGAGCAGGCCGGGAATCGGCTGTTTTTTTCAAAAATCGTTGCAGCCTTGACAGGATTCATGTATTTTCTATGCCTGCGTGTGAGGCAGCCGGGCCGCAGATCGGCCGGGTTCGTCCCGTGCGCAGCGTTCTGGGGAGCTTGGTATTCGATACCCGGGCATGCAGGGCAGCGTTTGATCAGAAGGACCTGTGTTCGAGACGCCAATCGGCGCCGCGGTTCCTTTTGCAGCCCCCTCATTCTCTGAGCGGGCGATTCGAAGCCATTTTTTCGTGCGTAGCGAGAAGAAGCGTGGCCCCCCCAAGGTTTGGCAGGCAGGACAAGAAGTTGATCCCGGGAGCAAGCGTATATGAAAGATGCGGCGATTGGTGATGTGCGGAATTTTGTACTGATGGGCCATACGGGCAGCGGCAAGACCACGCTGGCGGACGCTCTGTTGGTGAAACTTGGCGTGACGGCCACAGCCGGTTCCGTGGATGCGGGCACGAGCCTGTCGGACTACACGGACGAGGAGAAGGAGAAGAAGATCAGTATTTACGCGACGCCGTTCAGCGGGGTCTGGCAGGCGTCGGGCGGCCAGAAAGTCCCTGTCTTCTTTTCCGATACTCCCGGCTACGACGAGTTTTTCGGGCAGGTTGTCGGTGCGAGCCGGGCGGCGGACTCCGCCTTGATCGTGATCGACGCCTCTTCGGGCATTCAAGTGGGGGCTTCGCGTGCGTGGAAGCAAGTCCGCACGCTCGGCCTGTCCGCGGGGATCGTGATCACGGGACTGGACCGTGAGAACGTGGATTTCGCGGGGCGCGTGGAGGAAATCCGGAAGTTGTGGGGCGACAAGTGCGTTCCCGTCGTGCTGCCTTTGCCCGATGCGAGCGGCGTGGTGGACGTTCTGGGCGCCAAGGATGTGCCCGGCGCGCTGAGTGCCCGGGTCGAGGATCTCAAGGGCAGCCTGATCGAAATGGCGGCGGAATCGGATGACGCCTTGATCGAGAAATATCTGGGCGGTGAAGAATTGTCGGCGGCGGAAATCGCGACCGGCCTGCGCGGCGCGGTGCGCGACGGGCGGCTGGTGCCGATATTTGCGGCGGTCCCGCCGAAGGATGTGGGCCTGGCGGAACTGCTGAACGGGGTCGCGCGGTTGCTGCCCAGTCCGGCTGACGTGGCCATCAAAGACGCCGAGGGCAACGTCGTGGATTCGAGCCCGGACGCCCCCTTTGTGGGGTTGGTCTGGCGGACGGTCACGGACCCGTTCGCCGGCCGGCTGGCCATTCTGCGCGTGTACGGCGGCACGCTGAAGGAAGGCATGGACCTGCTCAACCCGGGCAACGGGCAGAAGGAACGGGCAGGCCCGGTCCTGGTGATGAACGGCAAGAAGCAGAGCCCTGTGCCGCAGGGCTCTGCGGGTGACATTGTGGCGCTGGCCAAGCTGAAAGACACCTCGCTGGGCGACGTGCTCTGTGCCCCCGCCCACAAGGTCGCCTTCGCCCCCATTGGCTTCCCGAGTCCGGTTGTCGCCTACGCGGTGGGCGCCCAGAAGCGGGAGGACATGGACAAGATCGGCACGGCTCTGGCCCGGATCGCCGAAGACGATCCCTCCATCATCTTCGAGCGGAACGCCGAGACGCGTCAGCTCATCCTCTCGGGCATGGGCGACATTCATCTCGGTGTCGCGCTGGGCCTGATGAAGAAGCGCAGCAACGTGGAAGTGGCGCTGACCACCCCGCGCGTCGCGTACAAGGAGACCGTGACCGGAAAGGGCGAGGGGCACTACAAGCATAAGAAGCAGTCGGGCGGGCGCGGGCAGTATGCAGAAGTGTATGCGCGGGTCGAACCCAAGCAGCCGGACGAGGAAGAGTGGTTCCATGACGAGATTTTCGGCGGGGCGATTCCGAGGAACTTCGTGCCGGCCGTTGAGAAGGGGTTCGTGGAGGCCATGGTCAGCGGCGCGGTGGCGGGCTATC
Organism: Kiritimatiellia bacterium; assembly: GCA_016929905.1. Lineage (GTDB taxonomy): Bacteria > Verrucomicrobiota > Kiritimatiellia > JAFGHX01 > JAFGHX01 > JAFGHX01. The sequence continues at coordinate 44,102 of JAFGHX010000243.1, read as the reverse complement.
CGGTGGTGAACACGAAGGCCATCGTTTACGACGGGTCGTTCCACGAGGTCGACTCGTCCGAAATCGCCTTCAAGATTGCCGCCTCGCGGGCGTTTCGCGAGGCCATGGCCAACGCCAAGCCCGTGCTGTTGGAACCGATCATGACGGTCCGGATCGCGGTGCCCGACCCGTACATGGGCGACGTCAACGGCGATTTGAGCCAGAAGCGCGGGCGGATCCTGGGCATGGGCGTCGAGGACGGCGTCCAGGTCATCACGGCCGAAGTGCCGCGGGCCGAACTGTTCCGTTATGCCTCGGAACTGCGCAGCATGACGGGCGGGCGCGGGACCTTTGAAATGGAGTTTTCGAGGTACGAGATCGTGCCGGGCCAGGTCGCGCAGAAGGTTGTGGCCGAGATGGAGAAGGCCAAGGAGCAAGACGAGTAGGATTTTCGGGGGCGGGGAGTCGCACTATGAGCGGACACAGCAAATGGAAGACCATTCAGCACAAGAAGGGCGCTGCGGATGCCAAGCGGGGCAAGATCTTCAGCACGCTGAGCAAGGAACTGACGCTCGTTGCGCGCCAGGGCGGGGGTGATGCGGACACGAATGCCGCACTGCGCGCCGCGGTGCAGAAGGCGCGGGCCGCCAACATGCCGGCCGACAATATCGAGCGGGCCATCAAGAAGGGCACGGGCGAGTTGGACGGCGTCACACTCGAAGAGGTCGTCTTCGAGGGCTACGCCGCGGGCGGGGTGGGGATCGTCGTCAAAGCGTTGACCGACAACAGGAACCGGGCCGTCGCCGAGATCCGGCACATCTTCACCAAGTACAACGGCAGCATGGCCGCGCAGGGCGCCGTCTCGCGCAGCTTCCGGCGCAAGGGCCAGATCGTCGTCGACTGCGCCGCGGCCGAAGAAGAGAAGCTGATGGAGATTATCCTGGAGGCGGGCGCCGAAGACATGAACCAGGAGAACGAGCAATTCGAGATCATCACCGACCCCGCCGTGTTCAGCGACGTCGTCGACGCGCTCGAGCGGGCCGGCATCAAGCCGGCCAGCGCGGAAATCACGCTCCTGCCGGAGATCTACGTGCCCGTCGCCGACAAGACCACAGCGGCCTCCATCCTCAAGTTCGTCGATGCGCTCGAAGACAATGACGACGTCCAGGACGTCTACACGAATCTGGACGTGGACGACTCGGTGCTCCAGGAGTTGTCGGCGGCCGAGTCCTAGACCGAAAGGGGCCGTACCGTGAACTACGGAATCGTACTTGCCGGCGGAAAGAGCGAACGGATGGGGCCGAGCGTGGACAAGGCGTTTCTGACGCTGGGAACCAAGCCCGTGCTGGCCTATTCGCTGCACGCGTTCGAGCGGTGCCCGGATATCGACGGCGTCATCCTGGTCGCACGCAAGGACCGGATCGAAGCCGCCTGGGGCATGGTCCAGATGTTCGGGTTCTCCAAGGTCAAGAAGGTAGTCCAGGGCGGGGCCGCCCGTCAGGACTCCGTGTTCAACGGTTTGACAGAAGTCGAAGACAGTGTTAGTATTGTCGCCGTCCATGATGGGGCCCGGCCCTGCGTAACGCCCGAGCTGATCAGCGAGACGATCCGCTCGGCCAAGCGCTACGGTTCAGGTGTCGCCGCGGCGAAGGTCACGGACACGACGAAGGAGGTGGCCAGGGGGTACGTCGTGGCCCGGACAATTGATCGCAGCAAGCTCTGGGCCGTTCAAACGCCGCAGACGTTTCGCGTCCAACTGCTGAAGGACGCGTTCGCGCGGGTCAAGAAGAAGCGGGCCAAAGTCACGGACGAGGCGTCTGCCGTCGAGCTGTTGGGCAAAGAGGTTCGTCTGGTTCCCTCCTCCTGGGCCAACGTGAAACTCACGAGACTTGACGATCTGCCGCTTGTGGCGGCGTTGCTGAAAACGTAGGGTGCCGGGCTCGTGCCGCCTGCCCCTTGTTGCGGCTTCACGTATGTGCGTAGAATGTGAGCAATGAGCGAGATTCAATACGCCATTCTCGGCGATATTCACGGCAATATCCAGGCCTTGAGCGCCGTGCTTGAAGATGCCCGGGAGCAAGGCGTCACCCACTATGCCTGCGTGGGCGACGTCGTCGGCTACAACGCCAGCCCCGTCGAGTGCCTGCGTACGATCCAGGAACTGAACTGTGCCTGCGTCAGGGGCAACCACGACCACTACTGCTCACACGAGGAGTCCCTCCAGGACTTCCAGCCGCTGGCCGCCGACACCATTGACTGGACGCGCAAGCAGCTCTCCGACGAGCAGCGCAAGTGGCTGGCGGAATTGCGGCTGGTGAAATACGTGGAGAACTTCACCATCGTCCATTCCACGCTGGATATGCCCGACAAGTGGTGCTACGTGTACCACAAGCTCGACGCGAGCGCCAATTTCAACTACCAGACCACGTCCGTCTGCTTCTACGGGCACACGCACGTGCCGCTCTATTTCGAGAAGGCGAGCGGGATCAAGAGCGACCTCTACGACTCGATCCAGATCGTGCTCGGTACGAAGTACTTCATCAACGTCGGCAGCGTGGGCCAGCCGCGGGACGGGGATTCCCGCGCCGCCTACGTGGTCTACAACCTCAAGAAGCGGGAAGTGCGGCTGCGGCGGGTCCCGTACGACTTCTCCATTACCCAGGAACGCATCCTCGAATCGGGCCTGCCGAAACGGCTTGCCGCGCGTCTCGCCGTGGGAAAGTGACGCGCGCGGGACGGGTCCCTGACGGGCGCGACGCGCCCCTCCGACCGCCGCGCAGCGGCATATGGCGGCGAGCGAGAGGCGAGCCTACTCGAGCGCCATGAACGGGTTTACGACACCGGTGGCGGGATTGATCAGTTTGGCCAGGTAGTTCTGCAGCTCGCGCTCGTATTCGGCGTCTTTCTTGTCCAGCGCCAGCTTCTGGTGCACGACGCGCAGGCTGTCGCTGCCGGTCTCGGCTTCTTCAGCGCTCGTGTGCCGCTCTTCCGGTTCGGGGTGAATGAACCGCCGCAGCGTCGTCATCAGCTCTTCGTTCTCCCGTACGTGCTCCGGCATGAGCGCTTCAAACGTGGCCAGCAGATCCATCTTCCACTCGAGCAGTTCCGGTTCGCCCATGCCCGTCGACTCGACCAGGTCTTCGCCCCGCAGCATCTCGAGTGCCAGCAGGCCGAGACTGTAGATGTCCGATTGCGGCTTGCCCGGTTCGCGACGGTGGATTTCCGGCGCCATATAGAAGGGGCTGCCCAGAAGGATGTTGACGTGCTCTCCGACCATGACCGCCCGGCCGAAGTCCACCAGCTTGATGGACCCCATGCGGTCGATCATGATGTTGGTCGGCTTGATGTCGCCGTGCAGGAAGCCGGCTTCGTGCAGGACCTCCAGGCCTCTGAGGACTTTGCGCACGATGTGCAGCGCGATTCCGGGCTGCAAGCCGATCCGCTTCTCGTCGAGACGAAAGATCACTTCCGTGAAATGCGCCCACTCTTCATCGGTCGACTGGCTCCTGGCGATAGCCAGGTGTGAGCCGTCCAGCAGGTAGCGCAGATCAATGCCGTCCACCGCGGCCATCTGGATGTAGCCGATCCCGTTGCACTCCTCGTAGATGTCGCGCGAAACGAGATTGTCGCTCCGGATCAGATGCAGGCGCGAAACCTGGCTGGCCAGCCGGCCCATGTCCGTCCAGTACTTCTTCGGGCTGGAGTAGATGCTCGGATCGAACAGCTTGATCGCGTGGCGGGTCAGGCAGCCGCGGGCGCCCTGGCGCATGCCCAGGAACACCACGCCCTGGCGGCCGCGGCCCAATTCCCGGATCAGATGATACAGCACCGGGTACCGGATCGACCGCTCCCGCAGAATGGCGTCGTAATTCGCCTTGAGCTGCTGGTTCCCGCGGGACGGAAAGACCGAGCCCATGTCCTGGTCGATAATCGTCGTTTCCTGGTGTCGTTTGTACGATTTCATACTCGGGCGGTCGATGGTAAGGGAGCGGATTCTGTTCGTCCAGTAAAAAAGCAGGGGGGGTGCGCGCTCGCGCTCCCGCAGGCTGCCGGCGGACAGGCGGCTTCAGGGCGTCTCGGTTTCCCCCTGCCGGTCGCGCATTTCCTGCAGCAACCGCTCGATCGTCTCACCCTTGCCTTCGGCGGGCTTCAGGTCCGGCGGGGGGAACGGGATTGTCCCCTTGATCACCGCATTGGGGTTCTCGCGCAGAAACTTGTCGATCGTCTCGCCTTTCGAGCCGGGCGGGATCGGCTTGTCGGAGGGCGGGGCGGTCGGCATGACGGTGCGCCCCGGCAGCGGCCCCCGCTGCACGGTTTTCGGGGCGGGCCGCGGCGCGTTCGCATCGGCCTGCAGGCCGAGCGTCGCCGTCTCCTCGCCACGCCGCAGGACGACCTGCTGGTTCTTCAGATCCACCGAGACGAGGCTGATTCCGTCCTCCGATTCGCCCTCGCGCAGGAAGTAGTGCTTCTGGCTCTTCGTATCGACGAGCGCGACCAGCGTCTCGTTGTCGATGTGGGCCAAGCCCGAGAGGCGCAGGTTCTGCGAAAACGACGGCGGCGGGGGGGGGGTGTTCTCCTCCACCCCGTCCGGCGGCGCGCCGAACGGTTTCCTCTGCAGAATGACGGAGTAACGGTCCGCCCCGTCGCGCGTCGACGGGATCGCTTCCAGCATCGTGCCCCACAACAGCGCGGCGACGAGCGGCACGGCCACGCACACGAATTGGCTCTTCACGGTCTTCTCCCTGCCGTTGCGGCACCGGGCCCCGAACCGGCACAGCGGCGCCATGCGCCCACCTCCACCCATCGCCGCGGGAAGTTTACACCCGCCGCCCGCCGAAGTCAAACCTTCTTGACTTTGCGCCAAGGCCGTTCTATGAGTACGGGATTCCCGAGCGGCGCGGGCTCGACCATCGCGGGCCGGCCGTCGCGGGCCCAGGAACGCACACAAGGAGGATGCCATGCGAACGCGCGCCCTGATCGTCTCGGCTCTGTTCATCGGCTGCTGCGCGGCCGCGTCGGCCGCGGACGCCCCCGAGAACCTCGTGGACAACGGGGATTTCTCGAAAGGGAAGTTCAAGTGGAAGGGCGACGCCCGAGCCGCCACGCTCGACGCGTCCAAAGAAAGCCCGGCCGGCAACCCGTGCCTGTCGGTCGTGCTCGACAAGAAGGATTCCTCGTTCGTCAGCCAGAAGATCCGGATTCCGCGCGAGGCCACGACGCTCAAGGTCGATTTGCGACTGCGCTTCGAAGAAGACCCCAAGGCGAAGGGCGGGTTCGCCCCCGGCATGATCACGCTGCGGCTCGCGGAGACGGAGAAGATCGACGACAAGGCGGAGAACAGCAACCGGATCAAGGGGCCGAAGTGCAACGTCGTGGTGGATGAGAAGGGTGTCTGGCAGCCCGTTGCCTGGGAGGTCGCCGTGCCGGAGCCCAAAAACATCAAACTCTTCGTGATCGAGTGCCAGTACGGCCGGGCCATCCTCCACATCGACGATGTCGTCGTCAAGGTGGCGGGGCCGGCCGAGCAGGGCAAGCAGGACAAAGACAAGCAGGACAAAGCCAAGTAGGACAAGGGCAGGCAAGGGGAGAAGGACGCGACGTGATGAAGATACTTGTGACGGGTGGCGCGGGTTATATCGGCAGCGTGACCGCGGAACTGCTGCTCGACGAGGGCTACGAGGTCACCATCTTCGACAACCTCGAACGCGGGCACCGGGATGCGCTCGATCCGCGCGCCCGCTTCCTCCAGGGCGACCTGCGCGACCCGGCCCCGATCCGCGAGGCCATGCTGGACGTGCGGCCGGACGCCGTCATGCACTTTGCGGCCTATGCGCTTGTCGGCGAATCGATGGACAGGCCGGAAGCGTATTTCAGGAACAACGTGACCGGCGGCATCAATCTGGCCGACGCCATGCTGGCGGCGGGCGTCAAGAAGATCATCTTCTCATCCACCTGTGCCACCTACGGCCAGCCCGAGCGCGTGCCCATCACCGAGGATGAACCGCAGAAGCCGCACAATCCCTACGGGGAATCGAAGCTCATGTACGAGAAGGTGCTGAACTGGTACCGGGACCTGCACGGCATCGACTGCGTGTTCCTGCGCTATTTCAACGCGTGCGGCGCCACGGCGAAGTTCGGCGAGGACCACGAACCGGAAACGCATCTGATCCCCATCGTCCTCAAGACGGCGCTCGGCCAGCGCGAGAAGCTGAGTATCTTCGGCGACGACTACGACACGCCCGACGGCACGTGCATTCGGGACTACATCCACATCGTGGATCTGGCCCGCGCCCATATCCTGGCTTTGCAGGAAGGCCGTGCGGGCGCGTTCAACCTCGGCACGGGCGACGGGTTCTCCGTGAAGGCCGTGCTCGACATCGCCCGCGAGGTGACGGGCCGTGAGATTCGCGCGGAGCTCGCGCCGCGCCGGCCGGGCGATCCGCCGCGCCTGGTCGCGGACGCCGGGCGGGCCAAAGCGGTGCTGGGCTGGACGCCCCGGCACTCGGACTTGCACGCCATCATGCGCAGCGCGTGGGAATGGCAGCAGGCCCATCCCGAAGGCTATTCCCGATGAGTCGGACTGCGGAACTTGTCTCCACCGGCCGCGAACTGCTGAGCGGCCGGGTTCTGAACACACACGCCCAGATGCTCGCCCGTTATCTTGCCGGTGTCGGCGTGGAACTGGTGCGCGACACCACGGTCTCCGACGATGTGGCCGCCATTGCCGAGGCGTTCAAAGGCGCCTTGTCCCGCACGCCGCTTGTCTTCGTGACCGGCGGACTCGGCCCCACGCCGGACGACGTGACCCGCGACGCCGTCGCGCGCGCGCTGGGTACGACCGTCGTCTGCGACCCCGACGCCCTCGCGTTCGTCAAACAGCGCTACGCCCAGCGCCGGCGCACGTTCAACCCCGCCTCCGCCCGCCAGGCGCTTGTGGTGCAGGGGGCGGCCGTGCTGCCGAACCCCGTGGGCATCGCGCCCGGCGAACGACTCCAGGTCGATGACCGCGTCGTGTTCGTGCTGCCAGGGCCGCCGGCCGAGTTCCGGGCCGTCATGGCCGAACACGTCTTGCCCTGGCTGGCGACGTGGCTGCCGTCCACCGCCGCCAGACCCGAGCGGGTCTTCCTGCTGTGCGGGCTCGGCGAGTCGGATGTCGTCACCCGGATGCAGGAGGCCGGCTTCCCGCCGGCCGGCCTGGACGTCGCGTTCTGCGCCAGGCCCGGCCAGCTTGAGCTGCGGTTGCTGCCGTCACCCGGCGCCCCCGACGCGCCGGCCTTGCTCGAGTCCGCCGCCGGCCGGCTGAGGGCGCTGCTGGGGAACGCCATCTATGCCGAGGAAGCCGTCTCGCTGGAGGAGATGATCGGCCGCCTGCTCACCGAACGCGGCTTGTCCGTTGCCGTGGCCGAGTCCTGTTCCGGCGGGCTGCTGGGCCATCGGATCACGGCGGTGCCCGGCAGTTCCGCCTATTTCCTCGGCGGCGTTATCGCCTATGCCGATGCCGTCAAAATCCAGCGGCTGAACGTGAGCGCCGAGGCCCTGCGCCGCGAGGGAGCGGTGAGCCGCGCGGTGGCGCAACAGATGGCGGAGGGTGTCCGCAAGGCGCTCGCCGCCGACATCGGATTGGGCGTGACCGGGATCGCCGGGCCGACCGGTGCCACCGACGCCAAACCCGTCGGCCTCGTCTTCGTCGCGCTGGCCGATGACGAAGGCGTGCTCGTGCACGAGAACCGGTTCTCCGGCGACCGCGACGAAGTCAAGTACCGGGCCACTCAGGCCGCGCTCGACATGCTCCGGCGGCGGTTGATCGAGCGGGCGGGCCCTGCGGCAGCGGGTGGGGAGTAGGTTCCAGCGGATGGATGGACGGCAGCGGATGGGGAGTTGATTCCAACGGATGGATGGACGGCAGCGGATGGGGAAAAAGACCTTTTGACTTTGCCGGGCGTATCCCTTATCAATATCACCCGACCCACCGCCGATCAATTGAACGGGGCGCGCGCAAACGACTTGCCGGAAAGGAGCAACCACCATGCCTGCTGACAAGGCGAAATCGGACGGCACGAAGCGGGACAAGTCTCAGCTTGACGGGATCCTGGCGCAGATTCAGAAGCAGTTCGGCGAGGGCGCCATCATGCGGCTGGGACACGCCGGCGCGCAGGAACGGCGCGTCGCCGGCATTTCCACGGGCGCGTTCTGTCTGGACACGGCGTTGGGCATCGGGGGGGTTCCGCGCGGGCGGGTGACGGAAGTATTCGGGCCGGAATCCTCGGGCAAGACCACGCTGGTTCTGCACGTGATTGCCAACGCGCAGAAGGCCGACGGCGTCGCGGCGTTCGTGGACGCCGAGCACGCGCTGGACCCGACCTACGCCGAGCGTCTCGGGGTGAACCTGGACGACCTGCTCGTCTCGCAGCCGTCCTCCGGCGAGGAGGCCCTGCAGATCGTGGAAACACTTGTGCGCAGCAACGCGCTGGACGTGGTCGTCGTCGATTCGGTGGCCGCGCTGGCGCCCCGCGCGGAACTGGAGGGCGAGATGGGCGATTCGCACGTCGGCCTTCAGGCCCGTCTCATGTCTCAGGCGCTGCGCAAGCTCACGGCGGCCATCGCGACCTCCAAGACCGCCTGCCTGTTCACGAACCAGATCCGGGAGAAAATCGGCGTCATGTTCGGCAGCCCCGAAACCACGCCCGGCGGGCGCGCGCTGAAATTCTATGCCTCCGTTCGGCTCGACATCCGGCGCATCGGCGCCATCAAGAACACAGGCGGCCAGATCATCGGGAACCGGACCCGGGTCAAAGTCGTGAAGAACAAGCTGGCGCCGCCCTTCACCGACGCCGAGTTCGACATCTACTACGGAAAGGGCATCTCCTGGGCCGGTTCGATTCTGGACTCCGCCATGCAGCACAATCTGATCGAAAAACGCGGATCCTGGCTCTCGTTCGACGGGCTCCAGCTCGGCCAAGGCCGCGAAGCGTCGGCCCAGCGGTTGGAGCAAGAGCCCGATCTGCAGGAGAAGATCATTGCAAAGATCAAAGAGAAATTGAGCGAGAGCTAACCGGCCATGAGTTCGCCCAAATCCAGCGCTTGCATTCGTCAGGAATTCCTGGACTTCTTCAAGGCCAAAAGCCACGAGATCGTGCCCAGTTCGCCGCTGGTCCTGCCCGCGGACCCCACTCTCCTTTTTGCCAATGCGGGGATGAACCAGTTCAAGGACATCTTCCTCGGGTCGCGGGAGAGTGCCTGCAAGCGGGCGGCCGACACGCAGAAATGCATTCGGGTGAGCGGCAAGCACAACGATCTGGAGGAGGTCGGGCTCGATACCTATCACCATACCTTCTTCGAGATGCTCGGCAACTGGTCGTTCGGCGACTACTACAAGCGCGAAGCCATCGCGTGGGCCTGGGAACTGCTGACCGGCGTGTGGGCCCTGCCGCGCGAGCGGCTCTGGGCCACGGTCTACAAGGACGACGACGAGGCCGACGCGCTCTGGCGCGAGGTGACCGACATCGATCCCGGCCACATCCTCCGGTTCGACGAGAAAGACAATTTCTGGGAGATGGGCGAGACGGGCCCGTGCGGGCCGTGCACGGAGATCCATTTCGACCGGACGCCGGACGGGTGCGGCCCGGACCGCGTGAACGCCAACGATCCGGGCGTGGTGGAGGTTTGGAATCTCGTCTTCATTCAGTTCAACCGCCGCAGCGACGGGCGGCTCGAGGAACTGACGGCCAAGCACGTGGATACCGGAATGGGGTTGGAGCGTATCGTGGCGGTGCTGCAGGGCAAGTCGTCCAACTACGACACGGACCTGTTCACGCCGCTGCTGGCCGCCATCGAGCGGGCCAGCGGCCGCTCGTACGGGCAGGGCGAGGACGCGGTGGCCATGCGCGTGATTGCCGACCACATTCGCGCGCTCTCGTTCGCCATTGCCGACGGCGTGCTGCCTTCAAACGAGGGGCGCGGCTATGTGCTGCGGCGGCTGCTGCGCCGCGCCGTGCGCTACGGGCGCAAGCTCGGCATGACGCAGCCGTTCATCCACACCCTTGTGCCGGTCCTCGAAACGATCATGGCGCCGGCGTTCCCCGAGCTGGCCAGGCATCGCGAGTCGGTTGTCCGGGCCATCCGGGCCGAAGAAGAGAACTTTGCCGCGACCATCGACCGCGGGATCGCCCTCTTCGAAGAAGTCGCCGGGCAGGTCCGCAAGCGGAAGGAGACGGTCTTTCCGGCCGCGGATGCCTTCAAGCTGTACGACACGTTCGGCTTTCCGCCGGACCTGACCCTGCTGATGGCGGGCGAGCAGGGCATGAGCGTCGACAAGGCTCGTTTTGATGCGCTCATGGAGCAGCAGAAGGCGCGCGCGCGCGGCGCGCAGAAGGGGCGCCTGGCCGGTGCCGACGACGATCTCGTGGCCGACCTGATCCGCCAGGGCCTGAAGACCGAGTTCGTCGGGTACGATCGGAGCGAGGCCGAGGCGCCCGTTATCGCCGTCCTGCGCAAACGGACGGACTCCGGGCCCGGCGCCTACGAACCCGCGGAGCAGCTGGCGGCGGACGAAGAGGGTGCCCTGGTGCTGGCCGCGACGCCGTTCTACGCGGAGCGCGGCGGCCAGGTGGGCGATACCGGCACGATGGAGGCGGAGTCCGGCCGGTTCGACGTGTCCGATACGCAAGCGCCGGCCGAGGGGCTCGTTTTCCACATCGGGCGCGCGGCGCGCGGCGTGCTGCGCAAGGGGGCCGTGGTGCGGGCCGTGGTCGACGCGGCGCGGCGCGGCCGGATCGCCCGTCATCACTCGGCGACGCACCTGCTGCAGAACGCCTTGCGCGAGATTGTGAGCGCCAGCATCAAGCAGGCCGGCTCGCTCGTCGCGCCGGACAGGCTCCGCTTCGACTTCAGCTATTACGAGGCCATTCCGGCCGACCGGCTGCGCGGGGTCGAGCGGCGGGTCAACGAACACATCCTCCAGAACGCGCCCGTGCGGCACTCGACCACCACGCTGAAGGAGGTGTCGGGTTCGGACATCATTGCCCTCTTCGACGAGAAGTACGGCGATACCGTGCGCGTGGTCGACATCGGCGGCTTCAGCCGGGAGCTGTGCGGCGGCGTGCACGTGGGCTCGACCGGCGAACTCGGCGTGTTTCGTATCCTGTCCGAGAGCTCCATCGCGGCCGGCGTGCGCCGGATCGAGGCCGTCTGCGGGCTGCCCGCTTACGAGCTGATGTGCCGCGAGCGCGACATCCTCGGCGGCCTTGCCCAGCGCTTCAGCGCGTCCGCCGAAGAACTCTCCGAGCGGGTCGACTCCCTCCTGGATGAGAACAAGCGGCTCGGCCGAGCGCTGGAGCGGCAGATGACGTCCAAAGCGTTGGGCCAGGCCGAACAGATTCTGGAGCAGAGCCAGAACGTGAGCGGGATCAGGCTGGTCGCCGCCGTTGTCGGCGATCAGTCGATGAACGCGATGCGGGCCCTGCTCGATTCGCTGCGTGAGAAGGTCGATTCCGGCGTGGTCGTGCTCGGCAGCGCCGCCAACAACAAGGCGGCCTTCGTCGCCGCCGTCAGCGACGATCTCGTCGACCGCGCGATTCATGCCGGGAAGCTCATCGATCAGGTCGCGAAGGTGGCCGATGGCGGCGGCGGCGGGCAACCCTCGCGCGCCCAGGCCGGCGGCAAGCGGCCCGACAAGGTCGATGAGGCCATCGCCAAAGTGCCGGAAATCCTCAGGCAGATGCTGGGCTGAAGCCCGAATTTGTACCCCGTAGCCTTGGCCCTGGCGGAGGGGGATGCCGGCCGCGCTATTCCAGGAAGACGACCGCCGTGGCGGTCTGGCCGACCGAATCCCTGACTGTCACGTTCACCCTGCCGGTACCGGCGCCCACCCGCGTAAGGAGCCCCTGGGTGGCATCGCTGTCGTGGACCGGTACGATCGAGGCGAGCGAGGTGTCGTCAACCGACCAGGAATAGGGCGCGTTGCCCTGCGAGGCGGTGAACGTCTGGGTGTTCGTGCCGCCGCTCAACGTGACCGTCGCCGGCGTGACCGTCACCGCCGTGTCAACTTTGTCGCCGTGTATGATCAGGGCGGAGGCGCTCCAACCCTGGTCGTCCGTGACGGTCACCGTGTTGATCCCCTCTTTCACGCCGGTCGAGGTGTAGGTGACGGCTCGCGTGTCGATGTCCGCGGGAACCGTGCCCAGCGTCGCGTCGCTGACGCGCCAGGCAAACGGCGCGACGCCGCCGACGGCCGAAAGCTTCACCGTCGTGTCTCCGACCCGCAACGTGACGGCGCTCGGCGAGATGCTGAAGGCGGGATCCCCCGAGCCGTCCTCCGTGCCGCTGACATCGGAATTGGTTTCGCAGCCCGCCAGGTGGGCCAGGCAGGCGGCAAGCAGGGCGCCAAGCCACCGTCCACAGATCGTTCTATCCATTTTCATGCTCGTTGTCTTCCGCCAGCCTGATCCCTATCAAGAGCCGCCACAGATCAGGCTAGAAATGGTACCCGATCGCCACGGACGAGGACACGTCGCCCTCCGTGAAAAACTGCACCTCCAGGTTGAACGACACGTCGCTGTACATGCGCATGTCGCCGCCCAGCAGCAGCGCGAAGTTGCGGTTCTCGTCCAACCCGACGTCGCCGTAGTCGGCGTCGATGCTGGCCCACACGAGGCCTCCGTAGACAGCCACCCCGGAAGGCGCGTAGGGGCGCCAGTTGTCCGGCCCCTCCACGTTCCGAGTATACGCGATCCAGGGCGCGACGGTGACGGCGGCCCAGTCGAAATCGGTCGCCCCGAAGTTGGACTCCCCGCGCGCATACGTCGCGGCGGCGCCGAGCTTGATGGTCTGCTTCCTGCCCAGGACCGGCGAGGCCTCGATCACGTACTCATAGACGTTCATCCGCAGGCCGGCGCCGAGCAGCAGGCCGCCCTCGCCCTCCTCGCCGTCCAACTCGGCCCGGTTCCAGCCGGCGTCGACGGCGAGTTGCAGATAGGGCAGAATGTCCACGCCCGCCCGCGCAACCAGGCGGGCCATGCCGAGGTCCACCACGGTGTTGCCCGCCTTCAGCTCGCGCGAGTCGGACTGGAAGCGTGCTTCGAACGTCCAGCCGGCGGCGCGGCCCGTTTCAACGGCCGAGCGGGCCGGCGCCGAGATCAGGCTGGATTGCGCGCGGCCGGCGAGCGGAATGAGGAAACAGCACAACACCAGGCAGGCCGGAATTTTCCGTTTCATGGTCTAGTTTTAGCAGCAATAGACGGGCCAGGCAACGGTTTTTTTGCGGGCGCCGGAGGCCGGTTTGTTGTTTACATGGCAGCGGCGGAAGGCCATTATAAAAGGGTGCCGTACGGAGCGGCATCAGGGGCCTGACAAGCGACAATCGCACGGGCCGGGCCGGCAGGAATCCTCAGCCTGTGGGGGGTGCAAAGATGTGGAGAATCCCTGCGCGGACGGTAGGTGGCGTCTTGATCCTCACCGGACTGTTGTCCGGGTGCGCGCATGTCCCCTCCGAGCACCCCGTTTCGCCCGCCGCGCTCTCCGAATCGGATACCGGTCTCGCGGTGCTGCAGCGCGCCGAGACTCTCTACCACGAGGGGGATTTCGCCGCCGCGCTGATCGAGTGCGTGGACATCGCCCATCGCGACCCGATGACGCCGGGCCTGGCGGAGTTTCGGAACAGAGTCATGACCGCGCTGGTCGAGCAGCGCGCGAAGCGTGCCGCTCTGCGGGCCGAGACGGGGCGCCAGGCGATGAGCGTCGAAACCCTCGAGAAACGGGACTTGCCCGATACGTACGGCATGCGCAAGTTCGTGCGGGGTGAGACGGCGCCGTTGCAGACGCCGGCCGGGGCGATGGACAAAGCGCTGGACACACCCGTCACCATGCACCTGAAAGCGGTCGAACTGGGCACGTTCGTCAGCGCGCTGGCCCGGGACAAGAACATCAACATTATCGCCGACAAGGCCGTGGGGAAGGGCAAGGCCGTGGACATCGACGTGGACGAAGTCCCGCTTGGCGAGGTGTTGGACTACATCGCCCGGAATATGGGCGTCGAATTCTTCATCGGCAAGAATGTGATCTGGGCCACGGAGCCGGCGAAGGGGCACGCGCCGTTCGAAACCCGCGTCTACCGCCTGCGTCGCGGGCTCCAGTTCCACGGCGGCGACTGGGCCGGCGACGGAAAGGGAAAGCAGCCGGGCAGACTTGCGAACCTGACCAACGAGGCCACCGAACTGTCCGAGGGCGCCACATACGTCGAAGAGATCATCAAGCGCTTTGTTCCCGCCGTGCAGGGCGCCGACCTGCACTTCGACCGCAATACGCACGTGCTGATCGTGCGCAACACGCGGGCCAACCTGGCCCTGATCGAGCAGATCATCTCCGTCCTGGACGTGAGCCCGCCGCAGGTCTCCATCGAAGCCCGGTTCATCCAGACGAGCGTTTCGGACCTTCGTGAACTCGGGATTGACTGGATCCTGAACGGCCCGCTCGTGACGAGCAGCCGGTACGTGATGCGGGACGGCGCGCTGACCCGCGTGCCCGAGACTCAGATAGACGGCGGAGACGTTGTGCATTACGAACCCTACTCCTCGGGCGAGGAGGGGCCGTTCCCGCTCGGGCCGCAGGGGCCCTTTGCGCTGCGCACGGAAGACGGCAACAGACCCACCGCGAACCAGGGGCTGAACCTCACCTTTCACGGCATTCTGACCGATCCCGAGTTCCAGGCGGTTCTCCATGCGCTCGATATCTCCGGGAAGGGGCAGACGCTTTCGGTGCCGAGAGTGACCACGGTAAACAACAACCCGGCCAAGCTCCGGAACGGGGAGGACCTGCGTTACTTCGACGAGTTCCAGGCGCAGGCCTTCCATTTGCGCGATGAACTGAACAAGGCCTATACCGTGACCGTGCTGATTCCGCGGGGCAAACCCGTGATCGAAGAGACGGGCATCACCCTGCTCGCCGTCCCCAGCGTCGGCGCCGACATGCGCACCATCAACCTCATGCTCATGCCGACCATCAGCCGGGTCGAGCGCTGGACCTCCTACCAGGACATCACCGCTACGGATGAGCAATCGACCATCCGGCAGGTAGTCGTCAAATTGCCTGTCGTCTCCCGCAAGGAGGTGCAGACCAAGGTGATCGTCGAAAGCGGCGAGACCGTTGTGCTGGGCGGCCTGATCGATACCGTCACGCAGGACACCGTGCACAAGGTGCCGTTTCTCGGTGACGTGCCGCTGCTGGGCAAGCTCTTTCAGCGCCGGGATGTCACGCAGCACAATCAGAACCTGCTCATCTTCGTGACGGCCAAGGTGATCTCCGAACGGGGAGAGACGCTCGTGCCGCAATGAGCGGCGTTTGGAGGAAGGCCGCCTTTGTCCATGTCGGGATACAAGACGGCGGTAGGCCTGGATCTGGGCCGCGCATCGGCGAAAATCGTGCGCCTGGTGCGGACCTGGGGGCGCTTCCGTGTGACGCATGCGGATACGCTCGCCCTGCCCGAGTCGCAGGTTGAGCGGGAGAAGGCCCTGCGCCACCTGCTCGAAACCGTGCATCTGCTCGGCGAGCGCTTTGTCATCGGCCTCCCGGGCCAGGCGACCGTGCATCAGACCGTGGTTGTGCCCGACGCGGACCCGCGGTCGGTCGCGCAGGTCGTGGCGATGGAAGTCGGGCGGCTCGGCGACCTGGCCGAGGGCCGGATGGCCTATGACTACCTCTCGCTGCCCCACAGCCGCGACGTGCGCAGGGCGTTGCTCGTCATGGCGCGGCCCGAGACGGTGCAGACCGCCTTGCGCGGCCCGGAACTGCTGGGGCTGGACGTCGTCGACATCGTGCCGGTGCCGGTCGCGTTGGCGAACACCTGCGAGTGCGCGCGGATCGGAATCGAGCAACCGGCCGTCTGCGTGGAGATCGGCCGACAGGGCACGGACGTGGCGGTCGTCGGCCAGCGCGGCCTGCTGTTTGCGCGGCGGTTCGAACTGGGGGCGCACGCGTTTAGCCAGGCGCTGGCCGATGAACTGGGCGTGCAGGCGGCCGAAGCCGAGTCGCTGAAGCGTGCACATGCCATGGAACCGGGCCGGGCCATCGACCCGGCGGACCCGCGCGGCCAGCGCGTTCAGAAGGCGCTGGCGCACGCGTGCGAGCGGTGGTTCGCCGAGTTGGAGACCAGTCTGGCGCTGTTTCGTGAGCATTTTCCCGCCGAAGACCAGAGGCCCGCTCAGATGATTCTGGCCGGCGGCGGCGCGGCGCTGGCCGGGTTGCCCGATTGGCTGAACCGGCGCTTGAGGATGCGGGTGCGGCTTCTCGATGAACTGCCCGGCGCAGGCAGGGTCAAGCATGCCGGGCGCTTTGCCGTGGCCTTCGGGTTGGCCGTGGCCGGGCTCGGCCTCGGCCGAACCCGCCTCAGTCTGCTGCCCGCCGCCCTGTGTGAGACGCTCGCGCTGCGGCGGCATAAGGCGCACTGGCTGGGTGCCGGCGCCGCCGTCGCCTTGACGCTGGCCTCGCTCGCCGTGCATCAGCGCTGGCAATGCGTCCGGCGCGGGCGCGAACTGGCCAATCTCCAGACACAGCTCTGGCAGAACCAGATGCTGCAGCGCGACCTCGCGAGGCTGCAGGCCAAGAACGCCGATGTCGCCGGAAAACTCGCGGCGGCCAGGGCCGCGGCCCAGAACGGGCTCGTGATGCAGGGCATTGTGAATGCCATCGCGGAAGCCAAGAACGGCCAGGATTGGATCACACTGATCGCCAACGCCGGCAGCTATGGGCCGAAGGGCGAGACCGGCCCGCCGCCGGCTTCCACCGGCCCGCCGCCGGCTCAGAACGGGACGGCATCTCCGGTCCGGGAGGCCGTGGCCAAGCCGGCCGCCAACGGGTTCGATACGATTGTGATTGAGGGTTACACGCCGAGAAACGATTTCTCCAGTGTGCGTACGATGATCGAGAAGCTGCGCCGGAACCCGCTGATCGAGGTGGCGGACTTGCTCGAAGACAATCGCATTGTCCCCGATGAGGCCCGCGACAGCCGGTGGGCGGGTACCGATTGCCGGCTGTTTGCCGTCAAGATCAAGGTGCGTCAACCGTGAAACGGATGGGCATGCTGGCCAGGTGGAGCGAGCGGCGCCAGATGGGCGTCGTTCTCGCGTTCTCCGTGCTCGGCGCGGTGTTGCTGTGGCTGGCCGCGCTCCGGCCGGCGGTTCGCCGCTGCGCGGAACTGGAAGGCGAGATCCGGAACGTGTCGCTCAAGCTGGCCGGATACGGGCGGGGGCCGGGCCAGCCGCCCATGTGGGCGCAGTTGGCGGCGGCCAGGAGAGAGGAGGGCCGGCTGCTGCTGGAATGGGCGCAGGCTTCCACCTATCTGGATACGTTCAAGGGCGAACGGGACGTCCTTCGCATGAGGGCCGAGGATCAGGCGCCGGACCACATCGACTTCAAGGTCGCCCTGTTCGACGCGCGCCGCAACCTGATCGGCCGTGCGCGGAAACATCGGGTCGCCCTGCCGCACGACCTGGGCATCGATGAGGCGGTCGACAGCGGCAAGGACGCCCGGGCCCTCATGCTCCAGTTGGCGTCGGTCGAGAAGCTCGGCCGGCTCCTCGTTGACCTGAAGGTGCCGGCGATCGAGGTGATCGAGCCGCTGCCCCCGCGCGTGCACGGCACGGCCGCCAACGGCGGCGAATTCATGCGCGAGTACCCGGTGCGCGTCCAAATGCGGTGCCGGCATTCGGACGTGCGGGCCCTGGTGTTGGCGGCGAGCGACTCGGCGAGCTTCTTCGCGTTCCGGCAGCTGCGCATGGAGAAGATTTCCATGGAGGAACGCGATCTGCTCGCCGTCAGCGCGGTCCTGAGCGCACTGGTCTTCGGGCAGGGGTTGGCGGAAACCGAGCCGGGCACGCCCGGCGCCGAGTTGCCGAAGTAAGGCTGACAATGGACGCATTCTGGAAAGGCTTGGCACGCGTGAACGCACGCGGCGTGTGCGCCGTCGCAACGGCCGTGCTCGTGTGTGTGGTCTGGTGGCTGGTTTGGGAGCAGATCCTGCTCAGAGGCATCTTCCGCGAGACGGCGCCGCCGGGCGCACCGGAACCGCACGTGCCGGCTCCGGACAAGCCGTCGATCGTCAGCCCGGGCCTGCTGCGGCTCGCGGCTCAGGCCGCCCCGCCGCCGTTCTCTTCCAGCGTGCTGGACCAGATTGTCGCGAAGGCCGCCAGCGAGAGGGCGGCGCGTGAGAAGGCGGCCCAGGCCGACGCGCGGGCGCAGCAAGCGGCGAAACCGGCCGAGCAGGCGCCGCGCGTGCGCGTGACGAAGCTGCATTACCGCGGGCTCTTGCGCCGCACCGACGGAACGGTGGCCGCGCTGGTGGAGAACATGACCGAGCAACGGACCGGATTCTACGAACAGGGCGAGACCATCGGAACGCTGCGCGTCGCCGCGATCGACGCGCAGCGCGTTGCGCTCGCCGGGCGCGACGGGCAAACGGTGTATCTGGCCCTCGGCTGCCCGCAGGAATTCTCGGAGAGCCTCGATGACAAACAGCCGACTCGATAAGGCGGTCGCGCCGCCCCGCCTCACCCGGCAGGCGCTCTCGGCCCGGCTCGCGCGGGCATTGGTCCGGCGCGGCCCGCTCACCGAGGAACAGATCGACGAATGGGCCAAACGGGCCGACCGGCTGGGCGAGCGGCTCGAGCGGGTCCTCATCAAGGAGTCCGTGCTGCCCGAACAGACCGTGCTGCAGGCGCTTTCCGAGGTGACCGGCATCCCGTTCGGCCGCATCGTGGATTTCGATATCCGGCCCGGCGCCGTGGAGTGGGTGCCCGTGCGTACGGCCCTGCACTACGGCATCATGCCGCTCGAACTGGAGCAGGGCACGATCACGATCGCCACCAACCAGGTGCACGATGTCACCGACGAAGACAGCCTGCGCGTGCTGCTCGGCTTCTCCGTGCGGTGGGTTCTGTGCGCGGCGCATGAGATCGCCGAATCGATCAAGCATTTCTACGGCGTCGGCGCCGACACGCTGCAAGAGATCCTGCCCGCTTCGCCCGCGGAGAGCGTCGCCGCGCTCGAATTGACCGACTCGGCGGCCGACGCCGAGAACCCCGTACTCGTGCGGTTCATACGCCAGGTGCTGCGCGACGCCGTCCAGATGGGCGCCACCGACGTCCACTTCGAGCCGTTCGAACGGCGCACGCGGCTGCGCTACCGCGTGGACGGCGTGCTCTACACGATCCCCGTGCCGGAGGGACTGGCCGCGCTGCAGAAGGCCGTCGTCTCCTGCCTCAAGGTGATGGCGAACCTCGACATCGCCGAGAAACGGCTCCCGCACGACGGCCGCATCGACACCGTCGTCGACGGCGAGAAGTTCGACGTGCGCGTGTCCGTACTGCCCACCCAGTTCGGAGAGGCGGTCAACCTGCGGATCCTGAACAGGAAGGCCACGTTCCTCGGCATGCGCGAGCTCGGGCTGCGCGACGAGCAGTTCCCCGTCCTCGCGCGGCTCACCGTGCTGTCGCACGGCATCGTCCTGTTGACCGGCCCGACCGGCAGCGGCAAGACCACCACACTCTACGCGACGCTGGCCAGGATCAACAAGGAGGCGATGAACATCGTGACGATCGAGGACCCGGTCGAATACCAGATCGAGGGGATCAGCCAGATGCAGGTCCACCCGCAGATCGGGCTGACGTTCGCCGCCGGGCTGCGCTCCATCCTCCGGCACGATCCGGACGTCATTCTGGTCGGCGAAATACGCGATCGGGAGACGGCGGACATCGCCATCCGCGCCGCGTTGACCGGGCACCTCGTGTTCAGCACGCTGCACACCAACGATTCCGCCGGCGCCGTCACGCGCCTGACCGATATGGGGATCGAACCCTACCTCGTGGCCTCCAGTGTCGAAGGCATCGTCGCGCAGCGGCTCGTCCGTCGCGTGTGCCCCGCCTGCGGCGAAGCCGACCACGTCGATGCCGGCACGCTCGCCGAAATTGCGGCTCTGTTCCCCGAGCGCGCGGCGCAGGCGTCGTTCCGGCGCGGACGCGGGTGCCCGGACTGCCGGTTCACGGGGTATCACGGCCGGCGCGCCATCTTTGAGATCATGACCCTTAACGACGAACTGCGCGCGCTGATCGTGCAGCGCGCGTCGAGCAAGGACATCATGAAACGGGCCGTCACCCAGGGCCTGACCACACTGCGCGGCAACGGGTGGGCCAGCGTCCTGGACGGCGTGACGACAGTCGAAGACGTCCTGCGCGTCACGCACGACAGCGACGACTCGCGGCGGGAGCGGGAAACGGCGAGGTGAAACCATGGCCAGGCAACAAGTGCAAATCGTGTGTTCGGCCTGCGGGGCCGACACGCTGCTGGTGAGAGAGCCTCAGTTCGAGGGGATCCGACGCGTGGGCGAAATCCTCAAGTGCGCGACCTGCGGACACGTCTACGCCGCCGAAGAGGAGGTCCCATTCAAAGACGCGGCCAGGCCCAGGCTGTTTCGACCGCCGCCGCCGCCCGTCAAGCCCGGCGTCCTCTCCGAAGAACAGAAGGTCCTGACCTGCCGGCTCTGCAGGCACTACGTGGTGAACCCCTTCACCCAACGCTGCGGGCTGCACAACCGGACGGTCGATGCCACCGATACGTGCCCGGATTTCGCGCCGCCCGAACCGGACGAGACCGGCGGGGAGGAGCAGGAGGGGCAGGAGGGGCAGGAGGGGCAGGAGCGCGGGCAACAGTAGGCCGGCGCGAAACGCCGGCTCTGGTGTCGGGTGTCAGGTGTCGGGTGTCAGGTTTCAGTGCCTGATAGAACTTGCTCGAGAACTTACTCGAGAACTTGCTCGAGAACTTACTCGGGCACTCACAGGGAAGTTGAGAGGAGAGCACATGTTGCGCGAGCGCGTCATGGTATTGGCCAGGGGCAAGTGCGTCGATATCCCGCTCTATCGCGCCTGGACCGGCGCGTTGCCGGTGCCGTGCACGTATGTGACCGAGTACGATACCGGCTGGAATCCGCCCGACGATGCCGGGCTGATCGTGACCGCCCAGAACTACGAAGAGCCCGAAGTCACGATCCTGCGCCGGGCAATGGACCGCCAGGTGCCCTGCCTGCTGCTTGCCGACGGGATACTCGAGTACCGCAACACCTGGCAGAATCCGCGTATTCGGCCGGGCTCCATGTTCCAGCCGGTCATGGCCCACAAGGTCGCCGCGATGGGGCGGGCGCAGGCGCGGTTCCTCGAGTCGTGGGGCAACCTGGGCAAGTGTGAAATTGTCGGGGCGCCGCGCCTGGACCCGCTGCTCGGGCGCAAGCCGCGCGAGCGCGCGGCATCGGACCCGTTCCGCATCATGGTGCTGACCGCGCGCACGCCGGGCTTCACCGACGGCCAACTGCTGATCGCGCGCAAGAGTCTCCTGGACCTGAAGCAGTGGTTCGAACGCAACCCCGAATACCAGGGCGTGCCCGTCGAACCCGAGTGGCGCCTGACCCAGGGCATGGATACCGAGATCGGAGTCACAAGCCGGCTCGGCGAGGTCATCGGCAACGAACTGCACGAACGGCTCCCGCAGGTGGATGCCCTGATCGGCATGGCATCCACCAGCCTGCTGGAGGCCATGCTGCACGGCATGCCGGTCGCCTTGCTGGACTATCACAACTGCCCGCACTATGTGCCGGCCGCCTGGACCATCACCGCGCCGCAACATGTCGATGTCGTCATTCCCGAACTGCTCGCGCCGCCGGCGCCGAAAATGCTGTTTCAGGATACCGTCCTGCACGACCAGTTGGAGTGCCGCACGGCCGCGACGCCGCGCATGGTGCAACTGGTCGAGCGCATGATTCGGATAGCCGGCGGCTGCCGCGCGCAGAACCGGCCGCTGGCCTTCCCTGCCCATGTCCTCGACGGCACCTGCGCCGGGCACCACTTCCCCGAGGCGCGCTTCGATCTCGCCGCCCTCTATCCGGACCACCCGGTGTTCTCCGATCCCGACAGGGCCAGGCTTCAGGTGGAGGTCGGGCATCTGGCGTTCCTGGCGGGGCAGCGGGAGACGTACATCCGGGAACTCGAGCAGGCGCTTGCCAAACAGGCGGGTGGGCCGCCTTCTCTGCTGCGCCGGGCCTGGCAGGCCTTCCCGGGCCCGCGCAAGCTCCGCCGGCTCTGGCGCCGTCTCGCCCGCGTGGCGCGGGAGGACTGAGCCGGGCCGCCTCACTGCGTGTCTCACTGCGTGCTTGCGCGGGGCAAATGGGGTCGATATCCTTGCCGGAACCATGACGGGACGTCCGACTGTCCAACTGATCACCGTCGCCACGCGCAGCCACTTGCCCGGTGTCGCCGTGCTGGCGGAATCCCTGCGCCGGCATCACCCGCAACAGCGCCTGACGTGCTATCTGGTGGAGCGCGCGGCCGAGCCGGCCGACGCCTGTGACGGGCTCGTCGATATCGTGCCGGTGTCGGACCTCGATCTGCCGGGCGGGCCCGCTTTCCTGTTTCAGTACACGCCGTTCGAGCTGTGCTGCGCCGTCAAGCCCTTCGCGCTGCTGCACCAGTTGGCGCGCGCCGGTGTTGAGGGCGCCGTCTATCTTGACGGCGATATGTACGCGTGCGCGCCGTTCCTCGACGCGGTGCGCGAAGCGTGGGCGGCCGCGCCCGTGCTGCTGACCCCGCACGTGCACTGCCCCGGCCAGGACATCGATTTCCGTTATTTCGCCCGGTCCGGCGGGTTCAATGCCGGGTTCGTGGCCGTGGCGAAATCGGAGGCGGCAACCGCCATGCTCTCGTGGTGGAAGGCGCGCCTGGCGCGCGACTGCTACTACGACCTGCTCGGCGGCGTGTTCGTCGATCAGAAGTGGCTGGAACTGGCCGCCGCGTTGTTCCCGTGCGTGCGGGCATGGGGGCACCGCGGCGTGAATGTCGGCCACTGGAACATCCACGAATGCACCTTCGCGGAAGAGAACGGGCGCACGACCGTCGCGCCGGGCGTGCCGCTGTGCCTGTTCCATTTCAGCCGGTTCACGAACCCCGGGCTGACCGAACACGAGAGCGTCCTGCGCGACATTCCGCCCCAGGTGCAGCAGTTGGCCGATCGCTACGCGCGCGAACTGCGCGCCCGCCGTCCGCCGGGCGCTGCCGTACCGCCGTGTTCGTTTTCGACCTTCGACGACGGCACGCCGATCCCCGCCGAAACGCGTGAGTTGGTGCGGCAGCGCAAGGTGCGCGTCGAGAACCCCTTCGCCCGAAAGGACGAGGTGCTCGCCGCGCTGGAGGCGGAGGGCCTGGAATCCGTCGTGGAATCGCGCGTGGAGCTCAGGGTCGGTTACTTCACGACACAGTATCGCGCCCTTAGACGGCGCGTGGCCGAACTGGAACCCCGGCTCTGGCGGGCCGAGAACAGGCTGCAACGGCTCGATCGGCATCCGGTGTTCGGGCCGCTCCTGCGTCTGTGGAACCGGTTCGTCAATTCAGACCTGTGGGGGGGGCCGGAAGCATGAAACGTGTGCTCGTGACGGGCAGCAGCGGGCTGATCGGTTCGGAGGCGGTCGCCTACTTCGACGCGCTCGGCTGGCAGGTGTTCGGGATGGACAACAACATGCGCCGCGATTTCTTCGGCGCTGACGGCGATACGCGCTGGAACCTGGCGCGGCTGAAGGCGTGCACCACGCACTTCACGCACCACGACCTGGACATCCGGGACCGGCAGAAGATGCTGGCGTTCTTCGCGGAACAGCCGCTCGACATGGTGATCCACTGCGCGGCCCAGCCGTCGCACGACCTGGCCGCGCGGCGGCCTTTCGACGATTTCGACGTGAATGCGGGCGGCACCCTGAACCTGTTGGAGGCCACGCGCCGGCACTCGCCCGGCGCCGTCTTCTGCTTCATGAGCACCAACAAAGTCTACGGCGACGCCCCGAATGAGCTGCCCCTCACCGAAGGGCCGACCCGCTACGACTACGCGCGCGAGTGCGACTTCAACGGGATCGACGAGTCCTGCCGCCTGGACCGGTGCAAGCACAGCCTGTTCGGCGCGTCGAAAGTGGCGGCGGACGTGATGGTGCAGGAGTACGGGCGCTACTTCGAGATGAAGACCGCCGCCTTTCGCGGCGGCTGCCTGACCGGCCCCCAGCACAGCGCCGCCGAACTGCACGGGTTTCTCGCCTACGTGTTCAAGGCGGCCCGGGACGGGCGGCACTACCGGATCTACGGCTACAAGGGCAAGCAGGTGCGCGACAACATCCACGCCTACGACGTCTGTCGCGCCTTCCATGAATTCTATCTCGATCCGCGCCCCGCGGCGGTCTACAACCTCGGCGGCGGCCGCGCGAACAGCCTCTCCGTGCTGGAGGCCATTTCCGCCGCCGAGCAGCTGCTGGGCAAGAAGATGGACTATGAATATGTGGAGCAGGCGCGCAGCGGCGACCATATCTGCTACATCTCGAACCTGGCCAGGATCAGGCAGGAGCTGACGAACTGGGACATCACCCGCGGCCTGTCGCAGATCCTGGAGGAAATAGCCGCCGGCCCGCGCGGTGGAACCGCTAATGAACGCTGATGGACGCGAATGGGATTTGCGATGAGAGTGATCTACGACTTGGAGGCCTACGCGTTCGGCGCGCATGGCGGGATCGCCCGCATGTTCGACGAAACCATTCTGCGGCTGAGCCGCAAGCCCGGTTTCCGCGCCTGCCTCTATGCGCCCTGGCGCGTCCAGCGCCGGCCTCCCGCCGGGCCGCGCATCCGCACGTGTCATTGGCGCCCGCTGCCGCGCGCGCTCGGGCGCGTTCCGCTCCTGAACCGCGTGCACCGCGCCGCCGAGACGATCTACTGGAAGACGCGCGGCGGCGACATCTATCACCCGTCCTTCTACAACAGCCGGCCGCGCGTCGGCGCCGTTCCGTGCGTCGTGAACGTGTATGACCTGACCCACGAGAAGTTCGAGCGCGCGGACGATATGCCGGACCACCGCGCCTTCGGGGAACGGAAGCGGCAAGCCATCGCGCGTGCCGCGCGCGTTATCTGCATCAGCGAGGCCACCCGCCAGGATCTGCTCCGGTTTTACGATGTCGATCCCGACGTCGTGCGGGTCGCCACCCTGGCGGGTGGCGCCGAGTTTCGCCGCATGGACCCCGATGAGGCCGATCGATTCGCGGGCGGCGTCCTGGCCCAGGTGCGCCGGCCGTTCCTGCTCTTCGTCGGCTCGCGGCAACGCTACAAGAATTTTCACCGGTTCCTCCTCGCCTATTCGCAGTGGCCGCGCCGGCGCGATATCGACCTCGTCGTCGTCGGGGCGGGGCAGCAGCTTGTCGATTGCATGGTCCGGGATCTCGGCGGCGAAGGCGGCAGCGTCCACTACGCCGGCTACGTGCCCGACGCCACGCTCTGCGCGCTCTACAACAAGGCCGCCGGCTTCGTCTATCCCTCCCTCTCCGAGGGGTTCGGCATCCCGCTGCTGGAGGCGATCGCCTGCAACTGCCCCGTTTGCGCCTCCGATCTGCCCGTCTTTCGCGAGGTGGCCGGCCCCGTGGCCCGTTATTTCGATCCGTACAGCCCCGAGAGCATGCAGCAGACGCTCGACGCCTGCCTCGGCGCCGGGAAACCCGCCGAGCTCAGCGCCGCCGCCCTCGAACAGCTGGGCCGGTTCTCCTGGGACAAGTGCGCCGAGGCCGTCTGGGAGGTGTACCGGGAACTGGTCTGACAAGGAGAACTTGCTCGAGAACCTACTCGGGAACTCGCTCGAGAACTTGCTCGAGAACTTACTCGAGAACTTACTCGAGAACTTGCTCGAGTAAGTTCTCGAGCCAGTTCAGCAGACGAACGGATACGACCGGAAATGACGATGCCGTCCGACACGCCACAGTCAAAAGGGGCCCGCCCGCCCGCGCGGCCGAAGTTTTCGGTGGTGACCGGCTGTTACAATCAGGGGCGCTATCTGGCCGCCAACATCGATTCCGTTCTGGCGCAGGACTACCCCGCGTTCGAGCACATCGTGATCGACAGCCGCTCGACGGACAATACCCGAGAGGTGTGCGAGCGCTATGCGCACGTGCGGTACATCTGCCGGGACGATGCCGGCCAGTCGGCGGCGCTCAATACGGGGTTCCGGGAGGCGACCGGTGACGTCATCGCCTGGCTCAACTCCGACGACTACTACGAGCCGGGCGCCTTCCACAGGGTTGCGGCGGAACTGGACCCGGGCGCCGGCCGATGGATCGTAGCGGGCGACGCCCGCATGGTGGATGAGGACGGCCGCCATCTGTGGGTGCTGAAGAACGGGCCCGTGCCGTTCTACCGGCTGTTGCATCACGCGCACCTGTACCAGGCCGGCGGGCGTACGGTCATGCCGTGCCAGCCGTCCGTCTTCTTTCATCGCCGTGTGCTCGAGAGGCTGGGCGAGCTGGAACCCGATCTGGGCCGTGCCATGGACTACGAATACTGGCTGCGCGCGCTCGTGAACGGCTACACGTTCGCGTACTGCCCGCAGATTTTCTCGAATTACCGGCTGCACGCTTCGTCCCACACGGCCAAGGGGTACGACACGTTTCTCGACGAGTGGACGCGCGTCTTCGAGCGCTACTATGCCGCGCTCTCGCCTGCCCGCAGGCTGTACGCCCGGTGCTGGTGGCGGCTCGTCACCGTCGAGTGCTGGGGCCGCCGCCGGCAGGCGACGGCCGAGCGCTACCTCGACAAAGCGCGGGCGGCCAGGCGCGAAGGCCGGCCCGGCGCCAGGTTCCGGTACCTGGCCGCGGCGGCCGCCGCGGCGCCGTGGATCAGCGGGCGCATGCTCGCCACCGCATGCTGGAACCTGGCGTCGGGCGGCGGCCGGGAACCGGAGGGAGCGGATCAGTCATGACGGATACACGGCCTGCCAATGCGGATCCGCTCGTGTCCGTCGTCCTGCCCGTGTACAATGCCGAGCGGTATCTGGCAAGGGCGTTGGACAGCGTGCTGGCGCAGAGCTACCGCCGTTTGGAGATCCTCGTCGTGGACGACGGCTCCATCGACGGCAGCCGGGCGATCGCCCAGCGCTGCGCCGACGGGGATCCGGACAGGGTGTTCCTGTTCCGGCACGAGGGAGGACGGAATGCCGGCGTGTCGGCCTCGCGTAATCTCGGGCTGGCCAGGGCACGCGGCGAACTCGTCGCGTTCCTGGATGCCGACGACTGCTGGCTGCCCGGCAAGCTGGAACGCCAGGTCGCCTGCATGCGTGAAGACCCGAATGTCGGGCTGTGCTACACCCGGGCCCGCATCATTCGAGAGGAGGCGGGAAAAGACTTTCTGCCCGGGACGGATCTCATGGGAAATCCGCCGCCGGCCGATCAGAAGCAGCTCCTGTTTCAGATCATCACGGTGCAGCTCCAGTACGCGTTCTCCTCGGTGCTCGCGCGCCGCCGGCTTGTCCTCGCGGCCGGCGGGTTTGCGGAAGGACTGCCGTTTCAATCGGAGGATCGGCTCATGGTAGCCAAGCTCGGGGCCGTCAGCCGTTTTGCACTGGTCGACGAGGTGTTGTGCGAGTATCGCGTGCACGGCGCGAGCTACACCTGCGGCGTGGTTCGCGACCGCATTGCGCCCGCCATCTTCTTCGACATGCAGGTCCGCATCGTGCAATGGCTGCGCCGCCAGAACGGGCAGCGGGCGTGGGCGAAGGAGATCGCGCACCGGATCCTGCCGTTGACTTTTCTGCGCGCGGTCATGTGCACGCTCAACCCACGTATCCTCGCGCGAGTCCACCGCCAGTTCCTCGCGATCGTCTGGCTGTTTCCGTCCGTGCCGGTCCGGTTGCTGGGGCGTGTGGTCCTGGCCATGACGTACGGGCATCTCTGGGCGCGGTTTGTCAGACTGTTTCGGCGTACGGCCCTCTATCGCGCCGTGTTCGGCCGGAACAAGGAGCAGGCACCCTCATGAAAATTGCCGTCTGGCACAATCTGCCGAGCGGCGGGGCCAAGCGCGCCCTGTACGATCAGGTCCGCGGCCTGGTCGAGCGGGGGCACCAGATCAAGTGCTGGTGCCCGTCGACCAGCGACCGCTCCTACCTGCCCCTCAACGAACTGGTGCCGGAGACGGTCGTCGAGTTCCGCTGGCTGCTGGCCGCCTTCAACCGCCGGTTCGGGCGGTTGCTGCACCTGTACCAGAAGACCGTCGGCTGCATGGCCGCGATGGAAGGCGTTTACAAACGGTGCGCGCGCCAGATCGATGCGGAGGGCTTCGATCTGCTCTTCATGCACGGCTGCCGCTGGCATGCGGTCTCATCCGTGGCCCGCCATGTCCGGATGCCCAGCGTGCTGTACCTGCAGGAGCCCTATCGCCCCTTCTACGAGGCCGCGCCCTGTCTGCCCTGGGTGGCCGCGTCTCGGCGTGCGGCCGGCGAGCCGGCGCTGCGCAAACGGATCGAACGGTGGGCCGCTGCCCCCTCGCTGCGCCGGCTCCGCCGCCAGGCGGGCGCCGAATGGCTCAACGCCCAGGCCTGCAACACGCTGCTGGTGAATTCGCGCTACAGCCGGGAGACCGTGCTGCGCGTCTACGGGCGCGACGCCGCCGTCTGCTATCTCGGCGTCGATACCGACCTGTTTTGCGACCAGGACAGACCCCGCGCCCGGTCCGTCGTGGGCGTGGGGTCCTTCCAGCCGCACAAGGGGCTGGACTTCGTGGTCCGCGCGCTGGCCCGCATCCCGGCGCCCCGCCCGGCGCTCGTCTGGATCGGAAATCTCGTCTCCAAGACGTACTTCGACGAGGTCCGCGCCCTGGCCGCGGCGCTCGGCGTCGCGTTCGAGCCGAAGGTCATGATACCGGACTCGGAAGTCGTCGGCCTGCTCAACACGGCGCAGGCGCTCGTCTACGCGCCGCATCTGGAGCCGTTCGGGTTCGCCGTCCTGGAGGCCGCCGCCTGCGCGACCCCGGCCGTCGGCGTGGCCGAGGGCGGCGTGCGCGAAACGATCGAGGACGGGCTCACCGGCTTCCTGGTCGACCGCGACGAAGCGGCCTTCGCCGGCGCCGTCGCGAAACTGCTCGACGACCCCGCCCTCGCCAGGCGGTTGGGCGGCAACGCGCGCCGGCGCGTCGCCGAGAAGTGGACCTGGACCCGCTGCATCGACCAGTTGGAAGCCTGCTTCCGGGAGGTCAGAGGTCAGAGGTTAGGATAGGACGAGACAAGATCCGCTTGCCTGAAACTTGAAAGGTGAAGCGGCGTCCCGCCGCTTCCTCCGGGCCGCAGGCCCGGGTCCCCGGGGGAGGAAGAGCCGAGCCGCCGTCGCCCTGCGGGCTATGGCGAGCCAGGGACGGCTCTTCTACTATGGGCGACACGGCCCCAGACCACGTTTCCACCTCGTGATTTCCGGCGCCGCGTAGCGCGCCGGCAGCCTTACTGACCTCTGACTTCCGACCTCTGACCTCTGGGCTGCAAGCGAAGTCCGCCTCAGTCCTCTCCCGTCGCCGCTTCGCCCGTCTCGCTGTCGCGTTGGCCGGCGGTGCCGGACTCGATCTTGCGGATGTGGCGGGTGATGTTGCTCAGCATGCGGCGGTTGGCCGCGATGCAGTCGCCGAGGAAGCCGAGAATGACAAACAGCAACCCGGACAGCAGGAACAGGGAGAACAGCGCCAGCGCCACGTAGCTGCGCCCGTCGCGCGACAGGCGGACGATCCAGTAGTAGACGCCGCTCAGCAGCCCGAATGCCCCCGAGGCGAGTCCCATCCCCACAAACACTTTCAACGGCTCGTGGCGCACATAAATCCGGATCATGTCCGTCCCGCAGCGTGCGACGTAATGGAAATGCGTCGGGAACAGCCGCGATTCCCGCGTGGCCGGGTTCGTCCCGATTTGAACCTGGGCCATGGCCGTGCGCACTTTGCCCATCGCAATGATCGTCTCGATCGTGTGCGTGTAGTCCGTTACCAGGTCCAGCTTCGTCGCCGCGTCGCGCGAAAAGGCGCGGAACCCGCTGGTCACGTCCTGGATGTCCGTGCCCGAAAGCTGTCGCACCACCCAACTGCCCAGATGTTGCAGGATCTTCTTCCGCCATGAAAAATGCCGGATCGAGCCGATATCCCGAATCCCGATCACGAAGTCGGCCTCCTTGTCCAGAATCGGCCGGACCAGCTTCGCGATGTCCGCCCCGCAGTACTGGTTGTCGCCGTCGGTGTTGACGATGAGGTCCGCGCCCAGCCGCAGGCATTCCTCGATGCCCACCCGGAAACTCCGCGCCAGCCCCTGATGCGTGCGGAACGACAGGATGTGGTCCGCCCCGTGCTCCCTGGCGACCCGCACCGTGTCGTCGCTCGACGCATCGTCCAGGATCAGCGTCTCGATCGAATCCACGCCCGGTATCGCCCGTGGAATGTCGGCCAGCGTCTGGGCGATCGACTGCGCTTCGTTCAAGCACGGGATCTGGACGATCAGTTTCATCGGATGCGATACTATAGGCCAGTCGCTCCGGCGTGTAAAGCGCATCGGCATGGGCGCTGGTTGTTCGCAGTGTGACGAGGACCCGGATGATTTCCAGCGGATGAATGGACGGCAGCGGATGGAAGTCGGAATCAGATCTGCATCCGTACCATTCCCTCCGTCGCCGAAAACCACGTTTCCCTGCCGACCCGCATCGGCTATACTCTCCACGGGCTTGAGACCTGAGACCTTAGACCTGAGCCCTTGACCCCTCGGCCCCGGAGCAAACTGACCGTGTCTGCAGAACGCAAAGACGAGCAACGAGTCGTTTTCATCGGCCCGACCTACCCGTTCAAGGGCGGGATCGCCCAGTACTGCACGCTGTTCTTCCGGCATCTGCGGCAGCGGCGGAACGTGGAAATGCATACGTTCCGCAAGCTGTACCCGGCCTGGCTCTTTCCGGGCAACAGCACGCCGGACCCCAGCACGCAGGCCCTGCGTGAGGACGGCGTCGTGCGCAGCCTCGCCTTTCTGGACCCGTTCACCTTCTTCCGGCTCGGCACGCGTCTGAGGCGGCGGGGCGCCCGATGCGTGATTGCCGCCTGGTGGACCTTCGCCTGGGCGCCGCACCTGCGCCTGCTGCTCGCCGGCCTGCGCGGCGCGGTCCCGACCGTATTCTGGTGCCACAACGTGTTCGACCACGGCCGCTCCCGCCTCAAGCGCGCCGCCGTGCGCGGCCTGTTGCGGCGGGTCGACCGGTTCGTCGTGCATTCCCAGGCGGAGTGCCGGCATCTGGCCGGGGTGGTGCAGGGCGCCGATATTCGCGTCGGGTTCCTGCCGCTGCTGCGCGCGTTCGAAACGCCCGGCGCCGCGGCGGGCCCGGCCGCGGAGGAGGCGCGGGCGACGGGCGGGACCGGGCCCAAGCGGGTTCTGTTCTTCGGGTTCGTCAGGCCCTACAAGGGCCTGGACGATCTGCTCGCCGCCTGGCCGCGGGTCGTGGCCGGGGAACGGGCGCAACTCCACATCGCCGGCGAATTCTGGGGCCGCAGCAAAGAGGCGACCCTGGCCCGGATCCGGGAACTGGGCATCGAATCGTCTGTTCGAATCGACGACACGTACACGCCGAACGAGGCGATCCCGGCCCTCTTCAGGAGCGCGGACCTCGTCGCACTGCCCTATCGCGAGGCGACCGGCAGCGGCGTGGCCAACCTGGCCATAGAGTTCGAGCGGCCGCTGGTCGTGACCGATGTGGGGTCGCTGCCGGAAACCGTGGTTCCCGGCCGGACGGGCTGGATCGCCCGCGCCCGCGATCCCGAGGACCTCGCGGCGTGCGTCCTGCAGGCCCTGCGCGCCGGCCCGCAACGCGATGCGCTCCGCGCCCTGCACCGGGAACGCGCCGGCTCATGGGAGACGCTGTTGGACCTGTTCGACGGCGTGATGGATGCATGGAGATAGGGTTCACCTGTGACCCGTTGCAGGGCGCGGCTTCATCCCCAGTCCCGGACCGCTCGTTGACGGCCCCGGCAGCTCTGCTGTAGAATGACCTGTTCTTCGGCCGGGGTCCTACCGCGTTTGGCTTGCGGGAACTCTGTAAAACTCCCGCAGACGCTGCAACTCCGTCTTCATCCCCGCGATGTGTTTCTGTTGGTCGGGTTCGCGATAGACGCTCTTCATTTCGTTCGGGTCATTCTGAAGGTCATAAAATTCCCATTCCTCGCCGTTCGGCACGCCCGGGCCGTAGAAACGGATCAGCTTGTACCGCGCGGTGGCCACGCCCTCGTGGCGGCGCACGGCATGTGCGCCGGGGAACTCGTAGTAATGGTAGTACAAAGAAGTCCGCCAATCATCGGGCGTCTTGCCTTTGAGCAGCGGAACCAGACTGCGCCCCTGCATGGCGTCGGGTATCGGCGCCCCCGCGATGTCGAGGAAAGTCTCCGCGAAGTCGATATTCTGCACCAGTTCGCCGTTCCGGGTTCCGGCAGGGATGACCCCCGGCCACATGGCGAGAAAGGGCGTTCGGAACGACTCTCTGTACATGAAACGCTTGTCAAACCACCCGTGCTCCCCCAGGTAGAACCCCTGGTCCGACGAGTACATCACCACCGTATTCCTGTCCAGTCCCTTCTCGGTGAGGTAGTCCAGGATCTTGCCGACATGCTCGTCAACTCCGGCAATACAGGCCAGGTAGTCCCTCATGTAGGTCTGGTATTTCCATCGGATCAGGTCCTCACCCTCGGGCTTGTGCGCCTCGAGATACGCCTTGCGCTCAGGCTCACCAGCCTTGAGATCCCCTTCGAGACGCATCGTTCTGGCAATGGTCATGGACTGTTTATGCGCCGCGGTACCGCGTCCCGAGTAGTCGTCAAACAGCGTATCCGGCTCCGGCCACACCCTGTCCTTGAACCGTTCTTTCCAGTGCGGCATCGGTTGCCAGTTCCGATGCGGCGCCTTGAAATGAACCATCAGCATGAACGGCTTGTCCGCATCGCGGCCCTGCTCCAGCCAGTTCAGCGCACGTTCCGTAATGACCTCCGTCGAATGCCTGCCCGTGTATACCGTCTTCCCCGCCGCCGTCAGGAACTGGGGGTTCCAGTACCGTCCCTGTCCCGGCAGCACCTCCCAGTAATCAAAGCCCTGCATCTTGCCGGCGAGATGGATCTTCCCGATCATCGCGGTCTGATACCCGTGCTTCTGCAGAATCTTCTGGAACTGCTGCTGGTCGTGATTGAACCCGCCCCGGTTGTCCAACTTGCCGTTCAGATGACTGTGCTTGCCGGTCAACAACGTGGCGCGGCTTGGCGCACAGATGGAATTGCCCACGTAGCAGCGGTCGAACGTCATGCCGGCCCGCGCGATTCTGTCAATATTGGGAGTGAGGTTCTCCTTCTCGAACCTCCCGCCGTACGCGCCTATGGCCTGGTAGCCATGGTCGTCCGCGAACAGCCAGACGATGTTGGGCCTGTTGGCGGCTTCCGCGCACAGACCGTAGTCGGCGGCTGCAAGTGCCGCCACGCTCATGCCGGTCATCTTGATGAAATCGCGTCTGTTCATGTCTTCTTCACCTTCTCATCCAACGAGACTGTCGGAAAAGAGCCATCCGGTGCCCCCAGACGGCTCGCGAGACGCTCGCCCTCCATTCTGCGCACCATATCGTCCGGCTCCATCGGGACCAACGCCGAGCGTGACGATCGTTTCACGCCGCGTCCGCGCGGTGTGAAACGTATCTGTCCACGCTCTTGTTCGCCGATCCGGGTTTCATTGTTCGGGGAGCGTCATGTCTTCAATCTGAGGTAGATCGTCCTCGTCCACGCCAGTCTTGATGATTCCCTTTTCTTCAAATCTAGCGGCAAGCGTAGCAAGCTTCTTGAAGCTGGTGGTCTTGATCTCGAAGCTGCGATCACTCAGTTTCATCTTATGACCGACTACCGAGAGCTTCACGGGAAGACGGTCCATGTCGATGAAGCCCAGAGCTTCGAGAAAAAGATCTTCCGCCTTCTGGTCTGCGTCCTCCCGCTCAGCCGCGGTCGCTTTGGCCTTCGTGAAGTCCTCCAAGAGGAGCATGTTGTCACAGGAATGGGAGAGGACGGCCTTGGCCTCGTCTGTCTTGCGACAAACGAGCCAGACCTCTTTCCCGTATGCGCGAAGTCGATCCATGATGACAGAGAAGTCCGAATCGCTTGTCACGAATACAAAGCGGGTGATAGCGGGATTGTCGAGGTAGAGCTTCTCGAATGCATCAATGCTGATGATGAGATCGGCCCGGTTCTTCTTCTGGGCGACGTGTGGCGTGTCGACTATGTGGAAGTTGTTGTCGCGTAGCTGCTGGCGGGTTGTCTTCGGAACGGTGTCTGCGGAGCCGAATGCGGCCTTGACCGCGAAAACGCTGCTTTCAGCGTGTGGGTCCTCCATGACGAGCGTACGCATCATGGCTTCCATGTCGAGATCCTTGGGGAGGTTCTCGAGATCGACATACAGGGCGAGCACTGATCTTTCCATATCATCTCCTCGTGGCCAACGGTGCCCCTCACGGGCGCGCGGCCCCCGCGCGTCCCGTGCAGCGGCTGGTTCTGGCCCTCTTTGTCGTCCTGTTCGCCTGCGCGGCGCAAGACGGCGGTTCGCCAGTCGCCGCGATACTGCTGAGGCAGCAGATTAGGGCGAAAGATTAGGGCCAAAGATTAGGGGGCCATCAGTGAGATCCTTGTCTGCCACCCTAATCTTTTGCCCTAATCTCTCGCCTTAATCTTTGCTCACGCCGCGAATCAATCCTCCTCACCCGCGGGACGGACCTTCGGAAGCATGTCCTCTCATCTGCCACAACGACGTGCCTGTGCTTGCGGCGCGCCCCGCGCCGCTAAGCACGAGGCGCTTGTTCGGTTCTCCTCCGGTCCGTCTTCCCATCGTTTCCCGCTGCGTCGCTTCTTGCTGCGTCGATCTTGCCTGCCCGGGGCTCGATTCGAGTCAGCGAGATCCGCCTTCGCTCGGAAGCTACGGCGGGACTCGTCGACTCAGCGGGAATCGATTGGCCTTTCATAGCTCGATCCGACCGAGCGAGATCGACTCCGCAGGAATCGACTCCGCGAGATCGAACCCCACCGAACGCCCACCTTCACGGCCGCAGGGAGGCCGTCCGCGGCCTTACTGCGTACCGTAAGGTGTTGTTCGTCGAGCTAGCGAGCCAACTTGACCCGCTGCCGAGCCACCCTGATCAGCGAGCGAAGCGCTTCGTTGACAGAGCTGTCGTCACCGAACACCTCGGCCACGTCCGGGTCGATCTTGACCAGGTTCGTGCCCGCCCGATACCGCTTGGCATACTTACCGCGAACGCCGCCCTTCATCTTGGAGAACTCGTACTCCGGACGGATCTCGTCAGCGCTCTTCTCAGCCTTCTTCATAGTCTCGTCGCTCGCGCGGCGTTGCCGGCCGCGCATTGATGATGCGTGTCTTCCTGTCACGATCCGTGTGAGAAACCACGATCGTCCTGCCTCGCGAGGAGAGCCCGATCGTCACGAACCGTTCTTCGCCCACCGAGTGATCAGGATCAGGAAAGGTCCAGGAGAGCGGATCACCGAACACCGTCGCCCCTTCGTGGAAGGAGACGCCATGCTTCCGGATGTTCTGGTCCTCTTTCTCCGGATCCCATTCGAATTCCAGCTCCATCTATGTACGTTACACGATCAGGGCAATCCCTTCAATTCGTTTCATCGACGAACGTTCAGCGCTCAGGATTCGGCGCGGTTAGCGCCGATATCCTGCATCGCTTGGTTGGCTGCCGCGTCTCGCCCGCGGTTCACGTTCAATCATTCTCGTAATCGTTCTCGTAATCAATCCTCGAAAGACCGCGTCGTGCGGGGAATTTCGATTGCTGATTACGAGAGTGATTACGAGGGTTGATTATCTCTCGTCTCAGGTCCTTCTTCTTGCCCGCCAACGTCCTATATACGAACATTCGTATCTTGGGATCGAGAGCGGCCTTTTGGGTGCGCTCGTCTTTTATGCGTAGAATCAGGATAGGCCGGGAATCGAGGGGTCGCAAGCGGAAACGGCGCATAAGGTGGTGAAGAGTCGGATTTTTGCCCGGATTTACGATTCTGAGAATCAGCGGAAGAGGGAATTAGCCGGTCAGGTCCATGTTCGCCTAACCGGGGATTCCTTATGCGGAGTTCTACGCTCGCAGCCTGCCGGATGTACGGGTGCAGCCG
The DNA here is from genome assembly GCA_016929905.1 of Kiritimatiellia bacterium. Classification (GTDB taxonomy): domain Bacteria; phylum Verrucomicrobiota; class Kiritimatiellia; order JAFGHX01; family JAFGHX01; genus JAFGHX01. Next base: position 8,100 of record JAFGHX010000243.1, on the reverse strand, counting down.
TGAGGACGGGTCGCCTCTTGACTGCTCACAGACGACGCGCCGTTGCCCTCGCCAAGCTCGTGGCTATGGCGACCTTGATGACGGATCACGGCCCCCGACGGGGGCTACGCCCCGTCGCCAGGTACCCGCCGTCGACGGGCAGGACGGCGCCGGTGATCCAGGAGGCGTCGTCGGAGGCGAGGAAGGCGACGGCGGCGGCGATTTCCTCCGGGGTGCCCATTCGGCCCATGGGGTGCATCTGTTCGATCTGCGCGCGGCGTTCGGGGTCTTGCCAGCAGTTCCTGTTGATGGGGGTGGGGATCCAGCCGGGGCAGATGCAGTTCACGCGGATGTTCTCGCGGGCGTGCGCGACGGCCATGCTGCGCGTGAGGTTGACCACCCCGGCCTTGGCCGCGGCGAACGCCGCGCCGCTGTTGCCCTGCATGCCGCCGATCGAGGCGACGGTCACGATCGCGCCGCCGCCCGTCTTTCGGATCTCGGGAATCGCATACTTGCAGGCAAGAAAGACGCCTTTGAGGTCGAGGTTCACGACTTGGTCCCACTTCTCCTCGGTCGTGCTTTCGACGGTGCCGCTGGCGCCGATCCCCGCGCTGGGGAAGAGAACATCGAGCCGGCCGAATGCGGCGACTGTCTCGGCAACGGCGCGTTCCATGTCCTGCGCCGAGGTGACGTCGCATTGGACGACGAGGCCGCGCCTGCCCTGTTCTTCCACGAGTGCTCTGGTTTCGGCGGCACCGTCCTCACGGATGTCCGCCACGGCGATGTCCGCGCCTTCGGCGGCCAAACGCACGGCGGCGGCGCGGCCCAGCCCCGATCCCCCGCCCGTAATGAGCGCGACGCGGTCTTGGAATCTACGTTGTTCGGGCATGTTTCCTTCGCTTTTTTGCGCCTTTTGTGCCCTTTTATGGCCATCCGCCACGTGGCAGATCGGACGGCTTCGCTGCGACACTTGACACACTTGTCCAGATCGTTCCCGGCCGGTCTACAGTTTCTTCAGCCTGAGCGTGAGCAGGTCCTCCTTCAGGATCGTTTCAGTCTTGGCTACGAGCTGATCGAGATCCTGCTGGGTCGAGATCAGCCGCCCGCAGAGCGCGTCGGCTTCGCCGTCAGCCAGGCGGACGGCCAGCCGGGCGACCTCTTCAGGCGGCTTGTCGTTGCCCTTTTCGAAGATGGTCTTGAACGTTGGCCGCCATTTGCGTCCGCCGGGGCTGTCCATGATGAACCGGGTCATCTCCGAAAGGATGGCGCCGGGGCTGATGGCGAAGACCTTGATGCCGTGTGGTCGCGCTTCGATAGCGAGCGCTTCGGTGAGTCGTGTCAGGGCGACCTTGGAGACGGCGTAGCTGGAGGAATAGGCGTGCGGGTCGTTGTGCCCGCCGGTACTGGAGACGTTGATGACGCAGCCGCTCCCACGCTCGACCATGCGCCTGACGACCGCGCGGCAGCACAGGAAGCTGCCGTAGAGGTTCACGCGCGTGTCGCGGAACCAGGTGTCGGGGTCGGCCTCCCAGACAGGGCCGATATAGGAGAAGGTCCCGGCACAGTTGACCAGCACGTCGGCAGGGCCCAGTGCCGCTTCGGCGCCGGCCGCCATGGCATCGACCTGCCGTGCATCGGTCACGTCGGCGACGAACGGCTGCACGGGCGCGCCGCCGTTGCGCAGTTCGGCCGCGGTCTCGTGGAGTTCTTTCTCCAGGATGTCGACCAACGCAACCCGGTCGCCGTGCGCGACGAACGCATGGGCGATGACTTTGCCGATGCCGCGCGCGGCGCCGGTGACGAGGACGGTTCGAGTTGGAGGTTGGTTCATGGGTTGGTCCTTTCGAGCAAGTTCTCGAGTAAGCTGCGCCCGACGAAGCCAGGAGGCACGACGGCGAAGTCGGGTTCTCGAGCAAGTTTCGGATCAATGACCATGGGGCGCTTCCTGCACCCACAAATGCACATACGTACTGTCCTTCCAGCCGTGGCTGGCGATGGCCAGCCTGCCGGGGCAGAGTTCGAAGACTTTGGTGCCGTCGTGGTGTTCGAACCGGTCGTCGAGTGTATAGCTTCGCCATGCCCGGGCTCGCGGGTCGGCCTTCTTGTAGACCAATAGCCGGCTGCGGCTGCGGTAGGGCGCGAACGGGTCGTGCTCGCCCACGATGATCTCGGGCTCGCCGTCGCCGTCGAGATCGGCGACGTCCAGGGAGTGGGGGGAGCGGACTTTGTCGATCACGTGGTTGGGCCAGTTGCCCGTCGCGCCGTTGCCCGGGTTCTCGAGCCAGCCGACTTCGACGAATCCGGCTATTTTCGCTTTGTAGTCGACGTCTTCGACCACATAGACAATGTCGGGCCGGCCGTCGCCGTTGACGTCGGCGATCCGGATCCGGGCCACATCCTGGATGTCGGCGAGCTGGTGCGCCTTGAACGTGCCGTCACCGCGGTTTTCGAGCCAGTAGGGCCCGGCGATCAGGTCGAGCGTGCCGTTCCCGTTCAGGTCGTAGGGGATGATCTCTTCGCCATAGGGGATATCGGCGAGGATGCGCTTGGGCCATGGCGTCTGGGTGGGATCGGCGGGGATTTCGAAGATGTGGGGCGGGTGGGGCGCCTTAGCGGCGCCGTGGTAGCCGGTGACGAGCGCGAGCCTTCCGCCGGGGAGCAGGGGGGCAATGGCGGTTGCGTGCACCCATTCTTTTTCGTCTCCGCTGCCGATGGGGTATTGCTCCCAGGTTCCGGCCTGCGCGTCGGTCGGCCGCAGCCAGCAGAGGTCGCTGTTGAGGCCTGCGCCCTTGGTGTCGCCGTTGCGTTTCATGGCGATGAACTCGATGCGGCCGTCGCCGTCGATATCGTGTGCGTTGAGGATTTGGGTGATGCCGGGCACCTCCTGCCGTTCCCAGGTGGGGTTTCGATACCACCACGCGCCGCAAGCCACGTCCGGTTTGCCGTCGCCGTCCACATCGACGGGCAGAATGTCCACGGCGGACTGCGGCTTGTCGAGGTCTACGAAGTGGTGCCGGAAGCGGGTGAGCGGCGAGGGTGAGTTGCGCCGTTTCCAGACATGCACGCGCGCCAGGCGCCTGGCGCGCCCCCATTCCTTGCCGACCACCTCCAACTCGCCGTCGTTGTCCACATCGATCATGACGGCTTCGTGCGTGCCCGCGCCCTTGTGCAGGACGTTTCGGTTCCACGTCTCGCCGTTGTCGGCGGTGGTGTATTCGACGAGGCGCGCATCCCAGTTGTAGGGCTGGTTCCAGCCACCGGCCGCCATCTCGGCGACAAACACGCGGACCGTGTCGCCTTCGCGCCGGGCCCAGAGCGAATGTGCGAAGTTCATGGGCATGTCGCCGGGGTCCATGGGGTGCTCGAGCCAAGGCGCGCCCGGGTTCTCGGTCACCCGGTTCTCGAACCAGGACAGGCGGCCGTCCGGGTATTCGGACTCGACCACCACGATGTCGGGCCGGCCCGTGCCGGTGATATCGACGAGCGCGGTGCGGCACATGTCGCGGAAGCCGTGGGCATAGACCGTGCGGGCCCAGGCGCCGGCGAAAGGGCCCTCCGCGGGCGGTGTGTACAAGGCTGGGCCGTTGACGATCTGCACGCGTCCGTCGCCGTCGACATCACCCGCGCAGGTGCCCTCGGCGAAGAAGCCCTGGGCGACCGTCATGCGTTGCCACGGGGCCGTGATGTCGGCGGTGCGCTTATAGGCGTAGAGGCGCGGCGCATTCCGGATCAGCGGCGTGACGACCAGCTCCAATTCGCCGTCGCCGTCCAGGTCCACGGCCACCACGTCATGGGCGCCGGCGCCGCAGTCGGGATCCAGCACGTGCCGGGTCCAGGGGGCGTTCAGATCTTTCGAGGGCTTGAACCAGGAGACCGTGTGCTTTTCGCTCTCGGAGTCCTGTTGCCCGGCGATGGCCTCCAGGATGCCGTCCCCGTCCAGATCGACGAGCGCGAGGCCCACGTTGAACGTGCCGGCGGCGACGATGCCTTTCTCGAAGGTGGCGGGCCGGTACCACAGTAGCGCACCGTCCCCGCCCGTGAGGAGCTCGACGCGGCCGTCGCCGTCAACGTCGCCGGCGGCCAGGCTGCCCAGATCCTTGACCGGCGGCGCGGCATCGAGGATGGTGAGTTCCCACTCTGTCTCTTTTGTCGGCATCTTCCTCTCCCCCAAACTTGATCGAGAACTTACTCGGGAACTTGATCGAGAACTCACCAAACCACTCACCCGATGGTTCGTTCCACCCGAGCCGCGCGTTGCGCGGGTCCGAGGGAAGTTCTCGAGTAAGTTCTCGAGCAAGTTGTCAAGGCCGCCTATTCACCCACAAGTCCACCTGGTCCTTCCCGCAGTTGTAGGGCTTCCCGACGATATCGGGCAGGCCGCTGCCGGTGATATCGCCGACCTTTGCACAGTGGGTGGCGAGGTTCCCGATCACGTGCATGTCGAAGGCGGCGCCGCCCCTGTTGCGGAACACGATCTCACGCGGATTCGGGTGGCCTTTGAGCCCCATCTCACCCACGAAGATATCGAGCAGGCCGTCGCCGTCGAAATCGGCTATGGCCAGGCTGTGCGGGTGGTACAGGGCATCGGCCAGCAGGTGTGGCTGCCAGGTCGGGTTCTTCAGCCAGAGCAGCCTTGCCTTGTCGAGTTCACCTTCGGCGAGAACGATGTCCGGCAGCCCGTCCCCGTCGAGGTCGCCGACGGCGAGGCAGGTGCGCGGGTCGAGCCCAGCCATGAGCGGGGTACGCGTCCAGTCGCCGTTCGCACAGCGCTTGAACAGGTTCGGGCCGGCCACGACCTCGTTTTGTCCGTCGCCGTCGAGATCCGCGACACACACGCCTTCCACCTCGAGCCCGTCGGCGATGATAAGGCAGTGGTCGTCCGGCCAGGGCTCGCGGGTGGGGTCGGCGGGGATGTCGCAGTAGGCCAGGACCCGCGCGTTTTGCGATGCGAACACGATCTCGGGCCGGCCGTCCCCGTCGACATCGCCCGCCGCCTGATCGTGGTACTTCCTGAAGCGCGAGGTGATGACGCGCCGGGGCCACGGCCCGCGCGGGTCCGCCGGACACTCGAACCAGTACAGGTCCGTGTTCGCCGCGCCTTTCGGGACGTCAGCCGGATTGCCCGCCACAAGGTCCAACCGGCCGTTGCCGGTGATGTCGATGAGCAGACCGCCCGCTTCCAGGTGGGCGGATCCGATCGTGTGGCGGTCCCAGGTGGGGTTCCGGTACCAGACGAGGTTGCCGTCCCCGAATTTTCCGCCGATGACGACGTCGTTGCGGCCGTCGCCGTCGATATCGCCGAGCAGGCACACATCGTTGTGCGTGCCGGCGGGCGCCGGATCGATCAGGCGGTGTTCGAACAACAGGCGCACCTCGGTTGCTGTCATGGCGGCGCACAATCCTCCCAGTGCGTGCGGCACTCCGTTCGGCTTATCGGGAACTCGAACCGCGAATAGAGATCTTCAACGGAATCTACGTCCTATATTGACCTTTCCGCCGCGATCCTGTCGAAATAACGTGAGAAGCGGAAGCCGGGCTCGTCTGGCGGCGTGCTCCGGGGTGCAGGGCGCGTACCGGGCAAGTTCCCGAGCAAGCTTCAGGCTCGTGTATTCCGGCCCATTTTGTGCTAAGGTTCTCGGGAACCCGACAACTTCTCTAGTGGAGGGTGGCGTGTGAGCCAGGCGGCCGAGGTCACGAGACGGATTCTGGAGCACCAGACCATGATGCTGGGCTACATTCTGGGCCATACGGGCGACTATCATCAGGCGGAGGACATCTTCCAGGAAGTCTGCACGACGATCTGCGAGAAGTACTCCGGCGAAATCCGCAATTTCAAGGCGTGGGCCATGCAGATCACGCGGTACAAGATCCTGTCCTACTACGGCGCCAAAGGCCGGGCGCCGGAAATGGTGCACCTCACGCCGGAATTGGCGGAAACGCTGGCCGACGAGACGGTCGCGTTCGACACCGACGACACGTTCAGCGACGAGAAGGAGGCGCTGCGGAAGTGCCTCGACAAGGTGACGGGCAAGAATCGTGTCATGGTCCTGAAACGCTACGGGGAAGGGTTGTCCTGCAGTCAGATTGCCAAGGCGGTGGGTTGGACGGTGAACGCCGTGTACGTGGCGCTCTCGCGCATCCGAAAGTCGCTGGAGAAATGCATTCGCACCGAACTCGGCACAGCCTGAACGTCCTTCGACAAACAGAATCGTCAATCGTCAATAGTCAATGGAGTGCCGAATGCCGGACGAAGGTCCAGACGAGCTGATGGGCAAATACTTCGAGGGGGTTTGCTCAAAGGCGGAGAAGGAGGTTCTGGTCGCGTTTCTGACGGAGGAACCGGCCTCCCGGCGTCGTTTCATTCGCGAATCGTATTTGCGCACGGAAATGCGGCAGTGGGCCAAGGTGCAGCTTGCAGGCGCGGGGCAGCCGGCGGTTGAACGCGGAGCGGGGGTGGTCCGCCCGGAACGCAGGCGGCGGCAGATCCGGGTGGCGGATCGTCGTGATCCGCGCTGGTCGCGCCCCGCGCTGCCGGGCCGGCGGGTGGGATTCGGGACGCGTCTGTTGCGGGTGGCGGCGTGTCTGGCCTTGCTGGCGGGCGGTTACCTGTTCTACCGGCACGTGATCAGGCCGGCGGACCCGGTTGTGGGGCGGGTGCGGACCGCGGCGGAGAGCGTGGTGACGCGCGCGGAGTTGCGGATCATCGCGGAGCCCGATTTGGACCTGCGTGTGGGCGACAGGATTGCCGTGGGTGAACGCGGCCGGCTCGAGCTGGGCCTGCTCGGGGAACCGTCGACGATCGCCGCGCACGCCGGCACGGAACTCGGGGTTCTCGGCGTTGAGCGGGGCAAACACTTCAGGCTGGATGCGGGCACGATCGACGCGGACATCGCGCCTCAGCCGGCCGGCATGCCGCTCGTTGTCGACACGCCGCAGGCCAAGGCGCTGGTCGTCGGCACACGGTTTACACTCCGCGCGGAGCCGCAACGCACCCGGCTGGAGGTGCAGCAGGGGCATGTGCAGCTCACGCGCCTGTCGGACCAGGCCACCGTGGCTGTCCGGGCCGGGCAGTATGCGGAGGCCGGGCCCGGCCTGCAGTTGGCCGCGCGCCCGCTTGCGCCGGGGCAGGGCGCCCGTGTGGCGCAGGGACTCGTGGCGCTTTACACGTTCCGGGAGTCGCAAGGCCCGATGGTGCCGGATGAGTCGGGCCACGGCAGGCCGCTGTCGCTCTATATCGAGGACCCGCAGGCCGTACGGTGGCTGCCGGGTGGCGGCCTGGCGGTCGAGCGCCCCGTGCTCATCGCCTCGCGCGAGCCTGCGCGCAAAGTCACGCAGGCGTGCATGGCCAGCAACGAACTCACCGTGGAAGCCTGGGTACGGCCCGCCAACGTCGTGCAGGAGGGGCCGGCCCGCATCCTGTCGGTGTCGGCGGGCATCAAGGCCATGGATTTCGGGTTGGGCCAGGAGCGCGACTACTGGACGTTCCGCGTTAACGTGGCGAGCGCTCAGTCGCCCACCGGATTCGTATGGGGCGAGTTCCATTCGGCGCCCCGAACGCTGGCGACCCGATTGACGCATGTCGTGTGGACGCGCGCCGCGCGCGGTCAGCTCGCATGCTATGTGGATGCCAGGCCGGTATTCTTCGACGGGTCCACCCAAACAGGCGCGCCACGCGTTCAGGAGCTTCCCGGTCCGTTCACCCCCTGGCAGCCCCAGTTCCGGCTCGCGCTCGCCAACGAATTCGGCGACGACCGCGCGTGGCTGGGCGAGTATCACCTTGCCGCTGTCTACAGCCGGGCGTTGTCGGCGGCGGAGGTCCGCAAGAACTTCGAAGCCGGCGCCTCGGGGAACAGTTCCGCTGGGCAGCCGCCGCTCGTCCGCGCGCGCCAGCAGTAGCGCGGGCATTCCCTTGGCTCGACGAAGCCCGCAGGGCGAAGGCGGCTGCCTGCGCGCCCTGTGCGTTCGCTTGGTGCTCTCCGCCGCGCCGTCCCTCCATGGCGTTCCCGCGAACGTCGCAATATCCGCAGCCGGGTGTGCTAAGTACTGCCCGGCGCAAATACGCTAACGTATGGTGCGAGCGCCATGGGTGCCAGAGCAAGGCGTGCGAGGCGGCGCATACCT